>JBFGFQ010000100.1:0-10391 GCA_041579495.1 Nocardioides sp. | reverse complement strand
TTCGGAGCCGGTCACGTGATGGGCACGACCAAGATGGGCGATGACCCGGCGACCTCGGTCACGGACGGGTTCGGGCGCTGCCACGACGTACCGAACATGTGGATCGTCGGCTCCAGCCTGTTTCCCACCGTCGGCACCGGCAACCCCACACTGACCCTGGCCGCCATGGCGCTCCGCACCGCGGAGGAGATGGTCTGAACGGCTCTGTTGAGCCAACGGATCTCGCGTTGGGGTCTGCTGCATGCACTGGTGACAGGTCCGTGCAGCAGACCCGTTCGGGGGTCGAATACCTCCAGGCCCGCACGAACATGAAGCCGTCGCTGATCCGGTGCGAGACCGGGCGGCGGCTGTTCTGGTCCTTGGCGCGCCGGCCTGCCGACGCGGACTCATCGGGACACGCCGCCTTGTCCCAGGCCCCGGTGCGCGTCGAGCACGGACCCGCACGGGGTGTGAGGTCGTGAGCGGAAGTTGACGGGAGCGACGCGGTCGGCGCACGCGAGGCGAAACCTGCGGCCGAGAAGGTAGCGGGGATGCCGGCCCTCCGAGGGGCCGAGCCGCACCTGTCCCGTGCTCCTCCGAGGAGAACCGCCATGACCACCCTGTACCCCTCACCCGCCACACAGACACCGGCGGCCGCCCCCCACGCCGAGGCCACCCTCGCGCCTCCCGTGCGCCGCACCCGACGCTGGATCGACGACTGGCGCCCCGAGGAGCCCGACTTCTGGGAGGGCGGCGGCAAGCAGGTCGCGCGCCGCAACCTCGGCTGGTCGATCTTCGCCGAGCACCTCGGGTTCTCGGTGTGGCTGATCTGGAGCGTCTCAGCGGCGATGCTGGGCAGCCGCTTCGGCTACAGCCCGCAGCAGCTGTTCTTCCTGGTGGCCGCCCCCAACCTGGTCGGTGCCCTGATCCGCGTCCCCTACACGTTCGCGGTGCCGCGCTTCGGGGGGCGCAATTGGACGGTGGTCAGCGCGCTGCTGCTGCTGGTGCCCACGCTGCTCTTCGTGGTGGCGGTCCAGCACACGGGCACGCCGTACTGGGTGATGGTCGCGATCGCCGCCACCGCCGGCCTCGGTGGCGGCAACTTCGCCTCCTCGATGGCCAACATCAACGCCTTCTACCCCTCCGACAAGAAGGGCGCAGCGCTGGGACTGAACGCCGCCGGCGGCAACATCGGCGTCGCTGTCATCCAGTTCTCCCTGCCCGTCATCGTGGGCGCGGCCGGCGTGTTCGGGCTGGTCGAGGCGGCCGAGGGCGGGATCCACCTCGAGCGGGCCGGCTGGGTCTACGTCGCCCTGGCCGTGGCCGCCGCGCTGGGCGCCTACCTCTTCATGGACAACCTCGGCACCGCCACGGGATCGACCCGGGAGAGCGCGTCGGTGCTGCGCCGGCGCCAGACGTGGGTGATGAGCTTCCTCTACGTCGGCACCTTCGGCTCGTTCATCGGGTACTCCGCGGCCATGCCGCTGCTGATCAAGGTGAACTTCTCGGTCGTCGACCCGGCCACCGGAGCCGTCACCGGGGGCATCAACTTCGTCTTCTACGCCTTCCTCGGCGCGCTCGTCGGCTCCTTCACCCGCCCCTTCGGCGGCTGGCTCGCCGATCGCTTCGGCGGCGCCCGGGTCACCCTGGCGGCGTTCGTGGCCCTGATCGGCTTCACCTGCGCGGTGCTGTGGACGCTCACGCAGGTGGTGCCCAACAAGGGCGGCGACCCCGCGCTGGCCGCGGCGAACTCGTCGTGGTTCCCGCTCTTCCTGGCCTTCTTCCTGTGCGTCTTCGCCGCCACCGGCGTCGGCAACGGCTCCGCCTACCGGATGATCCCGACGATCTGGCGCCACCAGCACACGGCGGGCACCACGCCCGGGACCCCCGAGCACCGCAGCGCGCTGCTCCGGGCGACCAAGGAGTCCTCGGCCGCGGTCGGGATCATCGGTGCGGTCGGCGCCATGGGCGGGTTCCTGATCCCGATGATGTTCGGGGCGCCCTGGATCGCCGACCCGCTCGCGGCGGTGAAGACCGCGTTCGTCCTGTTCATCTCTTACTACGTGCTGTGCGCGCTGGTGACCTGGGCGGTCTACGTCCGCCGCAGCGCCCCGCTCGCCGCGGCCCGCGCCTGATGGCCGGCGCAGCGCCCCCGCAGGGGACCCGGACTCACTGCCCCTACTGCTCGCTGCAGTGCGGGATGATTCTCATCGGCTCCGGTCGCGGCGGGGGTCGCCTCGAGGTGCAGCCGTGGGAGCAGTTCCCGGTCAACGAGGGAGCGCTGTGCCGCAAGGGCTGGACGGCCGGCGGGCTCACCGGCAGCCGCGAGCGGTTGACGACGCCGCTGCTGCGCGACCGGGGCACCGGGGAGCTGCGCGCCGCGTCGTGGGACGAGGCGCTCGACCTGGTCGCCGACCGGATGGCGAGCCTGCGTGAGGAGCACGGCGCCGACGCCATCGGCGTCTTCGGTGGCGGCGGGCTCACCAACGAGAAGGCCTACCAGCTCGGCAAGCTGGCCCGGGTCGCGATCGGCACCAGCCAGATCGACTACAACGGCCGGTGGTGCATGAGCTCGGCGGCCTCTGCCGCGACCCGGGCGTTCGGCGTCGACCGGGGACTGCCCTTCCCGCTCGCCGACGTCGAGCAGGCCGACGTGGTGGTCCTGGTCGGCTCCAACCTGGCCGAGACCATGCCGCCGGCGGCCCGCCACCTCGACCGGCTGCGCGAGCGGGGCGGGCGGGTCGTGGTCGTCGACCCGCGGCGCACCTCGACCGCCGACCACGCCGACCTGCTGGTGCAGCCGGTGCCCGGCGGCGACCTGGCGCTCGCCCTGGGCGTGCTGCACCTGCTCGTCGCCGGCGGCCACGTCGACACGGCGTACGTCGCAGGGCGGACGCGGGGCTGGGAGGCGGTGCAGGACTCGGTCGCCGGCTGGTGGCCCGAGCGCGTCGAGCGGGTCAGTGGCGTCGCGGTGGACGAGCAGCGGGCGCTGGTCGGGCTGCTGACCGGGGCGGAGCGGGTCGTGGTTCTCACCGCCCGGGGCGCCGAGCAGCACGCCCAGGGCTCCGACACGGTGCTGGCGTGGATCAACGTAGCCCTCGCCCTCGGGATGCCGGGGCGACCCCACGCCGGCTACGGCTGCCTCACGGGGCAGGGCAACGGCCAAGGTGGGCGCGAGCACGGCCAGAAGGCCGACCAGCTGCCCGGCTACCGGATGATCGACGACCCGGCGGCCCGGGCCCACGTGGCTCGGGTGTGGGGCGTCGACCCCGCCACGCTGCCGGGCCGGGGCCGCTCGGCCTACGAGATGCTCGACGCCCTCGGCACCCCCACCGGTCCGCGGGCGCTGCTGGTGATGGGGTCCAACATCGTGGTCTCGGCCCCCCGGGCCACGCGGGTGGCCGACCGGCTGGCGGCGCTCGACCTGCTGGTGGTCTGCGACCTGGTGCTCTCGGAGACCGCGGCGATCGCCGACGTGGTGCTGCCGGTGACCCAGTGGGCCGAGGAGACCGGCACGATGACGAACCTGGAGGGACGCGTGGTGCTGCGCCGCCGGGCGGTGCCGGCGCCCGAGGGCGTCCGCTCCGACCTCGAGGTGATGGCCGGGCTGGCGCAGCGGCTGGGCTCCCCGGTCGAGCTCGCCACCGACCCCGAGGAGGTCTTCGCCGAGCTCGGGCGCGCCTCCGCGGGCGGGACGGCGGACTACAGCGGCATCACCTACGACCGCATCGAGGCCGAGCACGGCGTCTTCTGGCCCTGCCCAGCCACCGAGGGCGCACCGCACCCCGGCACCCGCCGCCTCTTCGCCGACCGCTTCGCCACGCCGGACGGCCGGGCCCTGTTCCACGTCGTCGACCACCGTGGCCCGGCCGAGCCGCCCGACACCGACTACCCGCTGCACCTGACCACCGGCCGGCTGCTCGCGCAGTACCAGTCGGGCGCCCAGACCAGGCGCATCAAGGAGCTGCCCGACCCCGGCCCCTTCGTGGAGGTGCACCCCCAGCTCGCGGCCCGCCTCGGCGTCGCCGACCGGATGCTCGTCGACGTCGCGACCCGGCGCGGCACCCTGCGGGCGCCGGCGCGCGTGGTCGACACGATCCGGCCCGACACGGTCTTCGTGCCCTTCCACTGGCTCGGGGTCAACCGGCTCACCAACGACGCGCTGGACCCGGCCAGCCGGATGCCCGAGTTCAAGGTCTGCGCGGCGCGCGTGACGGCCGCGTGACCCCCGAGCGCCTGGTGGTGGTGGGCCACGGGATGGCCGCCACCCGTCTGCTCGAGCAGCTCGTCGCCGGTGGGTACACCGGACGGGTCACGGTGCTGGGCGACGAGCCCGTGCCGGCGTACAACCGCATCCTGCTCTCGGCGGTGCTGGAGGGAACCCACGTCGGTGAGGCCATCACGCTGCGCGGGGCCGGGTGGTACGCCGACCACGGCATCGACCTGCGGCTGAGCAGCAGGGTGCTCGCCATCGACCGCGAGCGCCGGGACGTGATGCTGGTCGACGGGACCGTGGTGCCCTTCGACCGCCTGGTGCTGGCCACCGGGTCGCTGCCGACGCTGCCGCCCGTGCGGGGCCTGGTCACGCCCGAGGGGCGGCTGCACCCCGCGGTGCACGCCTTCCGGTCCGCGGCGGACTGCGAGCGCCTGCTGGCCGCGGTGCCCCGTGCGCGCCGAGCCGTCATCGTGGGCGGGGGGCTGCTCGGCCTGCAGGTGGCCCGCGCACTGTCGGTGCGAGGCGTCGCGACCGAGGTCGTCGAGGGCGCCGAGCACCTGCTCTCGCGCCAGGTGGGCGCCGGTGCCGGCGCGGTGCTGGCGCGGAGCCTGGCCCGTCTGGGCACCACCGTCTACACCGGCGCCCGGGCGGTCCGCCTGGTCGAGCCCACCGCGGGCGAGGGGACCACGGGGGTGCGCCTCGACAACGGCGCCGTGCTCGACACCGACCTCGTCGTCCTCACCGCCGGCGGCCGGCCGGCGACCTCGCTGGCGCGCGCCGCCGGGCTCGCCGTGCGTCGCGGAGTAGTCGTCGACGACCACCTCACCTCGCCCACCGACCCGGCCGTCCACGCGATCGGTGACTGCGCCGAGCACCGCGGTGCCACCACCGGCTTCGTGCCCCCGGCCTGGGACCAGGCCGGCGTGCTGGCCCGGCGCCTCTGCGGTGACGACGTGCGGCACACGGGCTCGCGCGGGGTCGCCCGGCTGCGCGCCACCGGCCTCGACGTGGCGGTGCTCGGCGACCCGGTCGGCGCCGAGGGCGAGGTGGTCGAGGTGACCAACCCCGTGGCGGGCAAGCACTCACGGCTGGTGGTGCGCGACGGGGTCGTCGTGGCCGCCGCCCTGGTCGGCGACCTGTCGCGTGTCGGTCTGGTCACCCAGCACTACGACCGGGGCACGGTGCTCGGCCCGCACGAGCCCGGCCAGCTGCTCCTGCCCGAGCGGGGAGCGGCCCCGCCGACCGCGGCGTCGCTGCCCGACGACGTCGAGGTGTGCGCCTGCGCGGGTGTGAGCGCGGGACGGCTGCGGGCCTGCGTCGACCTCGAGCAGGCGCGTGAGCAGACCCGCGCCACCACCGGCTGCGGGTCGTGCACCGCGACCTGCGCCCAGCTGGTCGGCACCGCCGCGGCCCACCCGGGCCGTGAGGTCGTGCGGACACCGTGACACGGCGTCATCGACGTGGTCACCACGGGGCAACGTCCGCGCCGCAGCCTGGTGCCGCACCCCGCCCAGCACCCGTGAAGGAGGAGCGATGACGAGCACCACCCCCCGCCCGCGCCTGGTCGTGGTCGGCCACGGCATGGTCGGCCACCGCCTCGTGCAGGCCGCCGTCGAGCGCGGTCTGACCGCCACCCACGACGTCGTCGTGGTCGGCCAGGAGCCGCGACCGGCCTACGACCGCGTCGCGCTGACGTCGTACTTCGCCGCGAGCGGGCCCGAGGAGCTGTCCCTGCTGCCCTCCGGCTCGTACGACGACCCCGCGGTCGAGCTGGTGCTCGGCACCGAGGTCACCGCCATCGACCGGGCCGCCCGCACGGTCGTGCTCTCCGACGGTCGGGTGCTGGCTTACGACCAGCTGGTGCTGGCCACGGGCGCGGCGCCCTTCGTGCCGCCCGTGCCCGGCCACGACCTCGACGGCTGCTTCGTCTACCGCACCATCGAGGACCTCGACGCGATCCGGGCGGCGGCCGGCCCGGCCACGGCCGGGGTCGTGGTGGGCGGCGGCCTGCTGGGCCTCGAGGCCGCCAACGCGCTGGTGCAGCTCGGGCTGGAGACCCACGTGGTCGAGATGGCGCCCCGGCTGATGCCGGTGCAGCTCGACGAGGCCGCCGGCGCCACGCTGGTGCGCCACGTCGAGGGGCTCGGCGTGCAGGTCCACACCGGTGTGGCCACCGAGTCGGTGAGCGGCACCGGCCGGGTCGACGGCCTCGCCCTGGCCGGCGGGGCGCGCATCGACGCCCAGGTGGTGGTCTTCTCGGCCGGCGTCCGCCCGCGCGACGCGCTGGCCCGCGCGGCCGGGCTCGAGGTCGCCGAGCGCGGCGGGGTGCTGGTCGACGAGCAGTGCCGCACCAGCGACGGTCGGATCTGGGCGGTCGGCGAGTGCGCCGCCCCCGGCGGGCGGATGTACGGCCTGGTCGCGCCCGGCTACGACATGGCCGAGGTGGTCGTCGACGCCCTGCTCGGCGGGGCGGGGCGCTTCGTGGGCGCCGACATGTCCACCAAGCTCAAGCTGCTCGGGGTCGACGTCGCCTCGTTCGGGGATGCGTTCGCCACCACCGAGGGCGCCCTCGAGCTGGTCTTCTCCGACGCCGTCGCCGGGCTCTACAAGAAGCTCGTGGTCAGCGACGACGGGCGACGCCTGCTCGGCGGGATCCTCGTCGGCGACGCGTCGGCGTACGGCGTGCTGCGACCGATGGTGGCGAGCGGCATCGACCTGCCCGAGAACCCCGAGGAGCTGATCCTGCCGGCGAGCCGCGGCGGCGCGGCGACCGGCGTCGCCTCGCTGCCGCCCGAGGCCCAGGTGTGCTCCTGCAACAACGTCACCAAGGCCACCCTGCTCGACCGGCTCGGCGAGGCGCACCCGGGCCCCGACGGGGCCGAACACCACTGCGAGGACGTCGCCGCCCTCAAGGCATGCACCGGGGCGGGCAGCACCTGCGGCTCGTGCGTGGGCACCGTCAAGGCGCTCGTCGAGGACCACTTCGCCGCCCAGGGCCGCGAGGTCAGCCGGGCCCTGTGCGAGCACTTCGCGCTCTCGCGCGCCGAGCTCTTCGACGTGGTGGCGATCCACGGCTACCGCAGCTTCGACGAGGTGGTGGCCGCCCACGGCACCGGCCGCGGCTGCGACGTCTGCAAGCCGACCGTGGCCTCCGTGCTGGCCAGCCTGGTCAACGAGCACGTGCTGGGCGACCAGCGCGCGGTGCTGCAGGACACCAACGACGCGTTCCTGGCCAACATCCAGCGCAACGGCAGCTACTCGGTGGTGCCGCGCATCCCCGGCGGCGAGATCACCCCCGACAAGCTCATCGTGATCGGCGAGGTGGCCCGAGACCACGGGCTCTACACCAAGATCACCGGCGGTCAGCGCATCGACCTCTTCGGGGCACGCGTCGAGGAGCTGCCGGTGATCTGGCGCCGCCTCGTCGACGCCGGCTTCGAGTCCGGGCACGCCTACGGCAAGTCGCTGCGCACGGTGAAGTCGTGCGTGGGCTCCACGTGGTGCCGCTTCGGGGTGCAGGACTCGGTGCAGATGGCCATCGACCTCGAGCTGCGCTACCGGGGGCTGCGCTCGCCCCACAAGCTCAAGGGCGGGGTCTCGGGCTGCGCCCGCGAGTGCGCCGAGGCCCGGTCGAAGGACTTCGGCGTGATCGCCACCGAGAAGGGCTGGAACCTCTACGTCGGCGGGAACGGCGGGGCGACCCCGGCCCACGCCCGGCTGCTGGCCGGCGACCTCGACGACGAGACGCTGGTGCGCTACCTCGACCGCTACCTCATGTACTACGTGCGCACCGCCGACCGGTTGCAGCGCACGGCGCCGTGGCTCGACTCCCTCGAGGGCGGGCTCGACCGGCTCCGCGAGGTGGTCGTCGACGACGTGCTCGGCCTGGGCAGCGAGCTCGAGGCCGCCATGGCGCGCCACGTCGCGACGTACGTCGACGAGTGGTCGGCGGTGCTGGACGACCCCGACAAGCTGGCCCGCTTCGTCTCCTTCGTCAACGCCCCCGAGACCCCCGACCCGGCCGTCTCGTTCGGCACCGCGCGCGACCAGATCGTGCCCGCCGGCCCGGTCGACCTCGGGGCCACCATCGCGGTGGGGGCGCCGGCATGAGCGCCACCGCGCCGGACCAGGTGCGCGTCCCCGACGACGTGACGTGGGTGCCCGTCTGCCCCCTGGACGCGCTGGCCCGCGAGGCCGGCGTGCCCGCCCTGGTGCGCGGCGAGGCGGTCGCGGTCTTCCGCACCCACGACGACCAGGTGCACGCGCTGTCCAACATCGACCCGGTCACCGGGGCGTCGGTGCTCTCGCGTGGGATCATCGGGACACGCGGCGACGAGGTGTTCGTGGCCTCGCCGCTGCACAAGGAGCACTACGCGCTGCGCGACGGCCGGTGCCTCGACGACCCGACCCTGCGGGTCGCCGCCTACGACACCCGTGTCGTCGGGGGAGAGGTGCAGGTCGGCGGACGGCGCCCCGAGTGCCCGCAGTGACCTCCGGGAGGGCCCTGGCGCCAGGTGCCGCACCGGACGCCGAGGAGGGGGCCGAGGAGATGGACGAGTCCGGGGGCAGCCTCGACGGCTTCCGCATCGGCGTCACCGCCTCGCGCAAGGTCGAGGAGCAGGTCGCGCTCATCGAGCGCCGCGGCGCCGAGGTCGTGTGGGCCCCGGCGCTCTCCGACGACCCCACCCGCGTCGACGAGACCGAGCTGCGCCGGGCCACCGAGGCGGTCGTCGCCCACCCGCCGGACCTCTTCCTCGCCACCACCGGGGTCGGCATGAGGGCGTGGTTGCGCGCGGCGGAGTCGTGGGGGCTGCGCGAGGACCTCGTCGCAGCGCTGCGCCCGGCAGAGATCCTGGCCCGCGGCCCCAAGAGCGTCGGCGCCCTGCGGGGCGCCGGCTTGCGCGAGCTGTGGTCGCCGGAGTCGGAGCTCTTCGAGGACGTGCTCGACCACCTGCGCGGCCGCGACCTCGCCGGGCGGCGGATCGTGGTGCAGGAGCACGGGCAGTCGCTGTCGATGGTGGCCCACGCCCTGCGCCGCCAGGGGGCCGTCGTCGACGTGGTGACCGTCTACCGCGTCGTCGGTGCCGAGGATCCCACGCTGATGTTCCGGCTGGTCGACCAGATCGCGGACCGCCGGGTGCACGCCGTCACCTTCACCGCGGCTCCGGCGGTCGCGGCGCTCCTCGACGCGGCCACGTCGGTGGGGCGGCGCGACGACGTCGTCGGCGCGTTCCAGGCCGACGTGCTGGCCGTGTGCGTCGGCCCCGTGACGGCCGCGGCCTTCGAGCTCTGGGGCGTGCCCACCGTCTACCCCGAGCGCTCGCGGCTGGCCGCGATGGTCAAGCTCCTGGCCAGCGAGCTGCCCTCGCGACGCTCCGGAGTGGCCGTCGAGCTGGTCGACGGCCACCAGCTGCTGCTGCACGGCGACAGCGTGCTGCTGGACGGGAGCGAGGTGCGGCTCTCGCCCGCGCCCGCCTCGGTGCTGCAGGCGCTCGTGGCCAATCCGGGGAACGTGGTCTCGCGCCGTGCGCTGCTGGCCATGCTGCCCAGCGGGACCGCCGGCTCCGAGCACGCCGTCGAGATGGCGGTCGCGCGACTGCGTGCCGCGATCGGCACCCGGGCGGTCCAGACCGTCGTCAAGCGCGGCTACCGCCTCGCGGTCGAGGCATGAGCGGGCACCCGCTGCTGGTCACGGTCGCGCACGGCACCCGCCGCGCCGGCGGCAACGAGACCGCGCGGCGCCTCACCGCCGCGGCGGCCGAGCGGCTCGGGGTGCGCGCGACGGCGGCGTACGTCGAGCTGAGCGAGCCGCTGCTCGCCGATGTGGTGGCCGGCCTCGACGGGCCGGCGGTGGTGGTGCCGCTGCTGCTGTCGACGGGGTTCCACGTGCGCCAGGACCTGCCCGCGGCCTGCGCCGGCGCGCCGGCCGGGGTGCCGGTGGCGCTGGGTCGACCGCTCGGGCCCGACCCGCTGCTGGCCCGTGCCCAGGTGGACCGGCTGCGTGAGGCGGGTGCGGAGCCGGGTGGTCCGCTGGTGATGGTGGCCGCGGGCTCCACCGACCTGCGAGCGTGGCGCGACCTGCGCGGCGCGACCCGGTTGCTGGCCGAGCAGTGGGGCGGTCGGGTGCGGCTGACCACGCTCTCGGGTCACGGCCGCCGCCCCGAGGACGTGATCCGGCCCGGCGACGCGGTGTCGT
>JBFGFQ010000099.1:0-10471 GCA_041579495.1 Nocardioides sp. | reverse complement strand
ATCTCACCCTGACCCGGCGCAAATCGTGCGCTGACCCGTCCCAGATCTCGCGTCGACCCGGCGCAGATCGCACTTCGACCCGGCTCGAACCTCTGGCGTAGAAGTGCGGGCCGGGTCGGCGGGAGATTCCGGCCGGGTGGGAGGGAGATCTTGGCCGGGTGGGCGAAAGATTTGGGCCGGCTCGCGCGGGGGTCTGGGCTGGGGGGTCAGATGCGACCTCAGGGGTGGTGCCCCGGGCGCCGCTCCTGGCTGTTGACTGGCCAGGTCGGTCCTAAGTAGGCACCGCCGACTTCCGTCGTCGACCGGAGTCAGGCCGCAGCCGGCGATCCCGTTGCCGATCCCACCCCCCGGGTTGCACATGAACATGCAGATCTGCGTATAGTCATGCATATGGCGAGAGTGCGTGTGGCCGTGGCCGGAGCGAGCGGGTACGCCGGGGGTGAAGTCCTGCGGCTGCTGCTGTCGCACCCCGAGGTGGAGATCGGCGCGCTGACCGGCGCGTCCAACGCCGGGCAGCCGCTGGGCGGCCTCCAGCCGCACCTGGTGCCGCTGGCCGAGCGGGTGCTCGAGCCCACCACCATCGAGGTCCTCAGCGGCCACGACGTCGTCTTCCTGGCGCTGCCGCACGGCCAGTCCGGCGAGGTCGCCGCCCAGCTCGGCGACGACACCGTCGTCATCGACTGCGGCGCCGACTTCCGCCTGCGCGACGCGGGGGAGTGGGAGAAGTTCTACGGCGGCGAGCACGCCGGCACCTGGCCCTACGGCATGCCCGAGCTGCCCGGCCAGCGCGACGTGCTGCGCGGCGCGCGCCGGATCGCGGTCCCCGGCTGCTACCCGACCGTCTCGACGCTGAGCCTGGCCCCCGCGGTGGCGGCCGGCATCGTCGAGCCGCGGGTCTCCGTGGTCGCCGCGAGCGGCACCAGCGGCGCCGGCAAGGCCGCCAAGCCCCACCTGCTGGGTTCCGAGATCATGGGCAACGCCAGCGCGTACGGCGTCGGGGGCACCCACCGGCACACGCCCGAGATCACCCAGAACCTCTCCGCGCTCGTCGACGCCACCGTGGCGGTCAGCTTCACCCCGCTGCTGGTCCCGATGCCGCGCGGCATCCTGGCCACCTGCTCGGCCGACCTGGTCGGCGACGTCAGCGCCGAGCAGGCCTACCAGGTCTACGCCGAGGCGTACGCCGACGAGCCGTTCGTGCACCTGCTGCCCCAGGGCCAGTGGCCCCAGACCAAGTCGGTGACCGGCTCCAACGCCGTGCACCTGCAGGTGACCGTCGACGAGACCGCCGGGCGCCTGGTCGCCGTCGGCGCCGTCGACAACCTCGCCAAGGGCACCGGCGGCGCCGCCGTCCAGTGCATGAACCTCGCGCTCGGCCTCGACGAGGGCACGGGCCTGACCACGATCGGACTGGCACCCTGATGAGCATCACCACCCCCCAGGGCTTCAGCGCCTCCGGCGTCCCCGCCGGCCTGAAGTCGACCGGCGCCAAGGACGTCGCGCTCGTCGTCAACCACGGCCCGCGCTTCGACTCGGCCTCGGTCTTCACCGCCAACCGGTGCAAGGCCAACCCGATCCTGTGGAGCCAGGAGGTCGTCAAGGACGGCACCGTCAAGGCGGTCGTCCTCAACTCCGGCGGCGCCAACTGCTACACCGGCCCCGAGGGCTTCCAGACCACGCACGCGGTCGCCGAGCGGGTCGGTGAGCACGTCGGCATCGGCGCCGGAGACGTCGTCGTCTGCTCGACGGGGCTGATCGGCCTGACCAACGACCGCGACCAGGTGCTCGCCGGCGTCGACGCGGCGTACGACGCGTTGTCGCCCGAGGGCGGCACCGACGCGGCCGAGGCGATCATGACCACCGACTCGGTGAGCAAGCAGGTCGTCGTCGAGGGCGCGGGCTGGAGCATCGGCGGGATGGCCAAGGGCGCCGGCATGCTGGCCCCCCAGCTGGCCACCATGCTCGTGGTGATCACCACCGACGCCGTGGTGCCCGCCGACGAGCTCGACACCGCGCTGCGCGCCGCGACCCGGGTCTCCTTCGACCGCCTCGACTCCGACGGCTGCATGTCGACCAACGACACGGTGACCGTGCTGGCCAGCGGCGCCAGCGGCATCACCCCCAGCCCCGACGACTTCGCGGCGGCGCTGACCCAGGCCTGCACCGACCTGGCGATGCAGCTGCTCAAGGACGCCGAGGGCGCCGACCACGAGATCGCGATCACCACGCTCAACGCCGCCACCGAGGACGAGGCCGTGGAGGTCGGGCGCAGCGTGGCCCGCTCGAACCTCTTCAAGGCCGCGATCTTCGGCAACGACCCCAACTGGGGCCGCGTGCTGGCCAGCATCGGCACCACCAGCGCCACCTTCGACCCCGCCGACCTCGACGTCGCCATGAACGGCGTCTGGGTCTGCCGGCAGTCCACCCCGCACGCCGACCCCGAGAGCGTCGACCTGACGCCGCGCGAGGTCAGCGTGACGATCGACCTGAAGTCCGGGTCCGAGCGGGCGACCGTCTGGACCAACGACCTGACCCACGCCTACGTCCACGAGAACAGCGCCTACTCCTCATGAGCACCCAGTCGAACGACCCCGACCAGATGATCCGCAGCGAGGTCCAGCCCGCCGACCCCGACAAGGCGGAGGTCCTCTCCGACGCCCTGCCGTGGCTCAAGCGCTACCACGGCAAGGTCGTGGTGGTGAAGTACGGCGGCAACGCGATGACCGACGACACCCTCAAGCGGGCCTTCGCCGAGGACATCGCCTTCCTGCGCTTCGCCGGCTTCCGGCCCGTCGTCGTGCACGGCGGCGGCCCGCAGATCTCGGCGATGCTCGACAAGCTCGACATCAAGTCGGAGTTCCGCGGCGGGCTGCGCGTGACCACCCCCGAGGCCATGGACGTGGTGCGGATGGTGCTGGTCGGCAAGGTCCAGCGCGAGCTGGTCGGCCTGATCAACGAGCACGGCCCGCTGGCCGTCGGCCTGTCCGGCGAGGACGCCGGGCTCTTCACCGCCGAGCCGGCCAACACGATCGTCGACGGCGAGGAGGTCGACCTCGGCCTGGTCGGCGAGGTCGCCAAGGTGCGGCCCGAGGCCGTGCGCGACCTGATCGAGGCCGGTCGGATCCCCGTCGTCTCCAGCGTCGCCCCCGACGTCGACGGCCTGGTGCACAACGTCAACGCCGACACCGCCGCGGCGGCGCTCGCGGTGGCGCTGGGCGCCGAGAAGCTGCTGGTGCTCACCGACGTCGAGGGGCTCTTCCGCGACTGGCCCGACAGCGACGACGTGATCTACGAGATCAGCCCCGAGGCGCTCGCCGACATGATGCCGAGCCTGGCCAGCGGGATGGTCCCCAAGATGGAGGCCTGCCGCAAGGCGGTCGCCGAGGGCGTCCCGCGCGCCACCGTCGTCGACGGCCGCGAGAAGCACGCGGTGCTGCTCGAGCTGTTCACCAACGAGGGCGTCGGCACCCAGGTGCTGCCCGGGGTGGAGACCAAGGTGCGCAAGGCCCGGCAGAAGGCGGTGCGCAAGTGAGCGAGCACACCAACCAGGAGCTGGGGGAGCGCTACGCCCACTCCCTGATGAACACCTTCGGCCCGCCCAAGCTCGCGCTGGTGCGCGGCGAGGGCGCCCACGTGTGGGACGCCGACGGCAAGGAGTACGTCGACCTGCTCGGCGGGATCGCCGTCAACACCCTCGGCCACGCCCACCCGGCGCTGGTCGCCGCGGTCACCGAGCAGATGTCGACGCTGGGCCACATCTCCAACTTCTTCACCTCCGGCCCGCAGGTCGAGCTGGCCGAGACGCTGCTGCGCCTGGTCGGCGCCGGCCCGGGCAAGGTCTTCCTGGCCAACTCCGGCGCCGAGGCCAACGAGGCGGCGTTCAAGCTGACCCGCCGCACCGGGCGCACCCACGTCGTGGTCGCCGAGGGCGGGTTCCACGGGCGCACCATGGGCGCGCTCGCACTGACCTCGAAGGCCGCCTACCGCGAGCCCTTCGAGCCGCTGCCCGGCCACGTCACCTTCGTCCCGTACGGCGACGCCGACGCGCTGCGCGAGGCGGTCACCGACCACACCGCGGCCATCCTGCTCGAGCCGATCCAGGGCGAGGCGGGCGTCGTCCCGGCGCCGGAGGGCTACCTGCAGGCGGCCCGGTCCCTGGCCGACGAGTCGGGCGCGCTGCTGTGGCTCGACGAGGTGCAGACGGGCATGGGCCGCACCGGCGAGTGGTTCGCCCACGCCGGCCAGGTCGTGCCCGACGTGCTGACCCTGGCCAAGGGTCTGGGCGGTGGCTACCCGATCGGGGCCGTGGTCGGTCTCGGCCGGGCCGCCGACCTGCTCGAGCCGGGCAACCACGGCACCACCTTCGGTGGCAGCCCGGTCGCGTGCGCCGCCGCGCTGGCGGTGATCCGCACCGTCGAGGCCGAGGGGCTGCTCGAGCACGCCCGGGCCGCCGGCGAGCGGCTGCGCGAGGGCCTGGCGGCCGACGAGCGCGTCACCGAGGTGCGCGGGCAGGGCCTGCTGATCGGCCTCGACCTGGTCAGCGACACCGCCGCTGCCGTCGTCGACGCCGCCCAGGCGGCCGGCTTCATCGTCAACATGCCCACGCCGAACCGGATCCGGCTCGCCCCGCCGCTGGTGCTCACCGACGCCGACGTCGAGGCGTTCCTCGCCGCGTGGCCGGCGATCCTCGACGAGGCCGGGACCTGATGGCGCGCCACTTCCTGCGCGACGACGACCTCACCCCGGCCGAGCAGGCCCGGGTGCTCGACCTCGCGGCGGCGATGAAGCGGGCGCCGTACGACGCCAAGCCGCTGGCCGGTCCGCAGTCGGTCGCGATGATCTTCGACAAGCCGACGCTGCGCACCCAGACGTCCTTCGGGGCCGGCATCGCCGAGCTCGGTGGCAACCCGATGCTGGTCGAGGGCAAGCTGGCCGGCATCGGCATCCGCGAGTCGGTCGAGGACGTCGCCCGGGTCCTGGGCCGCCAGGTCTCGGTCGTGGTGTGGCGCACCTTCCACCAGTCCGACCTCGAGCTGATGGCCGCCCACGCCGGCGTGCCGGTGGTCAACGCGCTCACCGACGACTTCCACCCCTGCCAGCTGATCGCCGACCTGCTCACCGTGCGTGAGCAGCGCGGCCGGCTCGCCGGCCTGACCGTCGCCTTCGTCGGCGACGCCGCCTGCAACATGGGCAACTCGTGGCTGCTGGCCGGCGCCACCGCCGGCATGCACGTGCGGGTCAGCGCCCCCGAGGGCTTCATGCCGCGCGCCGAGATGCTCGAGCGGGCCGCCGAGATCGGCGCCACCACCGGCGGCTCCGCGAGCGCCGAGCCCGACCCGGTCAAGGCCGTGGCCGGCGCCGACGTGGTGGTCACCGACACCTGGATCTCGATGGGCAAGGAGAGCGAGGAGGAGGCCCGCACGCTGGTCTTCGGCGACTGGTCGCTGACCCCCGAGCTGCTCGCCCACGCCGCCCCCGACGCCGTCGTGCTGCACTGCCTGCCGGCCTACCGCGGCAAGGAGATCGCCGCCGAGGTGCTCGAGGGCCCGCGGAGCGCGGTGTGGGACGAGGCGGAGAACCGCCGGCACGCCCAGAAGGCGGTGCTGGCCTTCCTGCTCGCCGACGGCGGGCAGCCGGCCGTCGGAGGTGTCACGTGACCGAGTTCGCCATGCGCCCCACCACCAAGAACGCGCGCCACCAGCGCATCGTCGAGCTCGTCGGCACCCACGAGGTGCACTCGCAGGGCGAGCTGGCGCTGCTGCTGGCCGAGAGCGGCGTGCGGGTCACCCAGGCCACGCTCTCGCGCGACCTCGTCGAGCTCGAGGCCGTCAAGGTCCGTGCCGCGTCCGGGGCCCTGGTCTACGCGGTGCCCGCCGAGGGCGGCGACCGGCGCCCGGTCGCGCCCACCGACTCCTCGGCCGGGCGCGCGCGACTGGCCCGGCTGTGCGCCGAGCTGCTCGTCAGCGCCGACGCCACCGCCAACCTCGTGGTCCTGCGCACGCCCCCGGGGGCCGCGCAGTTCCTGGGCTCGGCCTTCGACAAGGCCGAGTTCCCCGACGTCCTCGGCACCATCGCCGGCGACGACACCGTCCTGGTCATCGGTCGCGAGCCCACCGGGGGCGACGCCCTGGCGCGCCGCTTCCTCGAGATGGCCGACCACCCGACGTACGACCCGACCTTCACCCCCCAGATCGAGGAGCACCCATGAGCAAGGTCCTGACCACGCTGCCCAAGGGGGAGCGCGTGGGCATCGCGTTCTCCGGAGGTCTCGACACCTCCGTGGCCGTCGCGTGGATGCGCGACAAGGGCGCGGTCCCGTGCACCTACACCGCCGACATCGGCCAGTACGACGAGCCCGACATCTCCGGCGTGCCCGACCGGGCCAAGGAGTACGGCGCCGAGATCGCACGGGCGGTCGACTGCCGCACCCAGCTGGTCGAGGAGGGCTTCGCCGCGATCGCCTGCGGCGCCTTCCACATCCGCTCCGGCGGCCGCACCTACTTCAACACCACGCCGCTCGGCCGCGCGGTCACCGGCACGATGCTGGTGCGCGCCATGCACGAGGACGGCGTCGACATCTGGGGCGACGGCTCGACCTTCAAGGGCAACGACATCGAGCGGTTCTACCGCTACGGCCTGCTGGCCAACCCCGACCTGCGCATCTACAAGCCGTGGCTCGACGCCGACTTCGTGCACGAGCTGGGGGGCCGCGACGAGATGAGCCAGTGGCTCACCGAGCACGGCCTGCCCTACCGCGACTCCAAGGAGAAGGCGTACTCCACCGACGCCAACATCTGGGGCGCCACCCACGAGGCCAAGACCCTCGAGCACCTCGACACCTCGCTGGAGGTCGTCGAGCCGATCATGGGCGTGAAGTTCTGGGACCCCTCGGTCGAGATCCCCACCGAGGACGTCACGATCACCTACGAGGCCGGCCGCCCGGTCGCCATCAACGGGGTCCGCCACGACGACCCGGTCGCCCTCGTGCACGAGGCCAACGCCATCGGCGGTCGGCACGGGCTCGGCATGTCCGACCAGATCGAGAACCGCATCATCGAGGCCAAGTCGCGCGGCATCTACGAGGCCCCCGGCATGGCGCTGCTGTGGATCGCCTACGAGCGCCTGCTCAACGCCATCCACAACGAGGACACGATCGCCAGCTTCCACAACGACGGTCGCCGTCTCGGTCGCCTGATGTACGAGGGCCGCTGGCTCGACCCGCAGTCGCTGATGATCCGCGAGGCGCTGCAGCGCTGGGTCGCCTCGCTGGTGACCGGCGAGGTGGTGCTGCGGCTGCGCCGCGGCGAGGACTACTCGATCGTCTCCACCGACGGCCCCGCGTTCTCCTACCACCCCGACAAGCTGTCGATGGAGCGCACCGAGAACGCCGCCTTCGGCCCGCTCGACCGGATCGGCCAGCTGACGATGCGCAACCTCGACATCGCCGACAGCCGCGCCAAGCTCGAGCTGTACGCCGACCAGCCGCTCGACCAGGGCCAGGTGCTGGTCGAGAACGGCACGCTCTACGGCGAGATCGAGCCGGGCGGCTACGACCGGATCACCCAGAACCCGCGCTCGGAGGACGACATCGACGACGAGGCCCTCGACGCGGCGGCCATGGAGTTCGGCACCGACTGATGGAGCCGGTGCTGCGTGCGACCGCCCGGGTGCTCCCGGTCAGCGAGGTGGGCGAGTGCCTGCTGCTGCTCGACCAGGACCCCGGGCGGCCGGGCGAGCTGCGGTGGGGCACGATCGGCGGGGCGCTCGACCCGGGCGAGGACCACGTCGCCGCCGCGCTGCGCGAGCTGCGCGAGGAGACCGGGGTCCTGGCCACCGCCGAGGCCCTGGTCGGCCCCTTCCACCGCGACCGCCGGCACTTCACCTACGACGGGCGGGCCTTCGTCGGCGACTCGACCTTCTTCGCGCTGCACCTCTCCCGCGAGGTCCCGATCACCTTCGAGCACCTCGAGCCCGGCGAGGTCGGCAACGTCATGGAGGCCCGGTGGTGGACGCCGCAGGACGTCGCCGCCGACGGACGGCTCGTCGCCCCCGACCTGCCTGAGATCATGAGCGCCGCGATCACCGCGGCGAGAGGAGCAGCACCAGCGTGACGAAGCAGGATGCGACCAACACCGGCAAGCTCTGGGGCGGCCGGTTCGCCGGGGGACCCTCGCCGGAGCTCGAGGCGCTGTCGCGCTCCACGCACTTCGACTGGCGGCTCACGCCCTACGACCTGGCCGGGTCGCGCGCGCACGCCAACGCGCTGCACCGCGCCGGGCTGCTCAGCGACGCCGACCACACCGAGCTGCTGCGCGGCCTCGACGTGCTGGGGGAGCGGTACGCCGCCGGCGACCTGCGCCCCGACCCCTCCGACGAGGACGTGCACGGGGCGCTGGAGCGGCTGCTGCTCGAGGAGGTCGGCCCCGACGTGGGCGGGCGGCTGCGGGCCGGGCGCTCGCGCAACGACCAGATCGCCACGCTCTTCAAGGTCTTCCTGCGCGACCACGCCCGGGTGGTGGCCGGACAGGTCCTCGACCTGGTCGCCGCCCTGGCCGAGCAGGCGCGCACCCACCTGGGCGACGACGGCACCGCGCCCACGATCATGCCGGGGCGCACGCACCTGCAGCACGCGCAACCGGTGCTGCTGGCGCACCACCTGATGGCGCACGCCTGGCCGCTGCTGCGCGACGTCGACCGCCTCGCCGACTGGGACGCCCGGGTGGCCGGCGACTCGCCGTACGGCTCGGGTGCGCTGGCCGGGCAGAGCCTGGGCCTCGACCCCACCCGGGTGGCCGCCGAGCTCGGCTTCACCGGATCGAGCGCCAACTCGATCGACGGCACGTCGGCGCGCGACTTCGTCGCCGAGCTGGCCTTCGTGACCGCCCAGATCGGCATCGACGTCAGCCGGCTGGCCGAGGAGGTCATCCTGTGGGCCACCAAGGAGTTCGGCTTCGTGACGCTGCACGACTCCTGGTCGACCGGGTCGAGCATCATGCCGCAGAAGAAGAACCCCGACATCGCCGAGCTGGCGCGCGGCAAGGCCGGGCGGCTGGTGGGCAACCTGACCGGGCTGATGGCCACCCTCAAGGCGCTGCCGCTGGCCTACAACCGCGACCTGCAGGAGGACAAGGAGCCGGTCTTCGACTCCGTCGACACCCTCGAGGTCCTGCTGCCCGCCTTCACCGGGATGGTCGCGACGCTGGAGTTCGACGCCGAGCGCACCGGCGAGCTCGCGCCCCAGGGCTTCTCGCTGGCCACCGACGTGGCCGAGTGGCTGGTGCGCCAGAACGTGCCCTTCCGGATCGCCCACGAGGTGGCCGGTGCGTGCGTGCGCCGCTGCGAGGAGCTGGGCATCGAGCTGCACGAGCTCAGCGACGAGCAGTTCGCCGAGATCTCGCCCGCGCTCACGCCCCGGGTCCGCGAGGTGCTCACCGCCCCCGGGTCGGTCGCCTCGCGCGACGGCCGCGGCGGCACCGCGCCGGTGCGGGTGCGGGAGCAGCTCGACGAGCTGCGCGCCCGGGCGGACCACCTGCGTGGCCGGCTCGCCTGAGCCGGTGGGGCTCCTGCCGCTGCTGGCCGGCGCCCCCGAGCAGGTCGCGCCCCGGCTCCTCGGTGCCGTGCTGCGCCACGGCGAGGTGGCGCTGTGGCTGACCGAGGTCGAGGCGTACGCCGGGCAGGACGACCCGGGCTCGCACGCCTTCCGGGGACCGACGCCGCGCACCGAGGTGATGTTCGGCCCGGCGGGTCGGCTCTACACCTACTTCAGCTACGGCATGCACGTGTGCGCCAACGTGGTGGTGGGCCCCGAGGGTCGGGCCGGTGCCGTGCTGCTGCGGGCCGGCGAGGTGCTCGAGGGCCACGACGTCGTGCGCGCCCGTCGACCCCGTTCGACCGAGCGCGACCTGACCCGCGGCCCGGCGCGGCTGTGCGAGGCGCTGGCGATCACGCTCGAGCACGGCGGCGTCGATCTCTCGGCCGGACCCGTCACCCTCGAGCCGGGGCCCGCGCCGCGGCGGTGGGAGAGCGGTCCGCGGGTGGGGCTGCGCCAGGCCGCCGAGCGGCCGTGGCGGTTCTGGTTGCCGGGGGAGCCGAGTGTCTCCACCTACCGGCCGGCGGCCCCCCGTCGGACCCGGTGACCGGGTCTCCACGGCGTCGGAGCACCCCGATTTTGGCCCGTGCTCACCCGTGTGTAATGTTCCTTCTCGCCGGAGCACGCAGCTCCACTCGCGGCCCAGAGGGTCGAAATCGAGTGGCTGAGGCATGTCTCGGCAAAGAAACACCGAGCAGGACGCGGAACAGCTCCCCGGAGTTGACTCGCACAAGCCGGATCGGTAAGTTTCTGCAGGTTGCCCCGCCGCTGGTGCCGAGAGGTGCTGGGACGGTGTGCGTCTGATTCTTGAGAACTCAACAGTGTGTCATAGTCGACGAATTAGTTTGTTATGCCCCGTCGATCATGCATGGTTTTCGGACT
>JBFGFQ010000098.1:0-10558 GCA_041579495.1 Nocardioides sp. | reverse complement strand
GCGGGCCACCTGGGTCTTCGAGGAGGACCGCGACGCGCTGGTGCACGTGCGGGTCGACGACGGCAGCGCCAGCGACGTGGCCACGCTGCGGCTGCACCCCGGCGACCAGGGGCCGCCGGTCATCACGGTCGACGACCCGGACGCCGGGCAGGGCTGGGCGGTCGGCGACACCATCGCGCTCGGCGCCGCCGCCACCGACCCCGACGGCTCCGCGGTCGACGTCTCCTGGTCGGTGGTGATCAGGCACTGCCCCAGCGTCTGCCACTCCCACGAGGTCCAGGGCTCGGGAACCCAGCCCGACGTGGTCGCACCCGACCACGAGCACCCCTCGCACCTGCTGGTCCAGTACCGCGCCACCGACGAGCGCGGGCTGAGCAGCACCGAGTCGGTGCGTCTCGACCCGAGCACCGCCGACCTGCGCCTGCGCAGCCGGCCGCGGAGGCTGGAGCTGTCGGCCGCGGGCAGCACGTACCGCACGCCCGAGACCGTCACCTTCATCGAGGGCTCCAAGGTCAGCGTCAGCGCACCGCGCAAGCAGCGGCACCGGGGCCGGGTGTGGCGCTTCAAGCGCTGGTCCGACGGCGGGGAGCGCAGCCACGTGGTGGTCGCGACGGCCGGCACGACCACGCTGAGGGCCGTCTACAAGCGGCGGCGGTAGCCGGGGCCCCGTCGGGCGGGCCTCAGAGGTAGCGGAAGGCCACCTGCGCGGCGCGGGCGCCGTACCCGCCACCCATCAGGCAGGCGTGCACGAGCAGCGGGAAGACCTGGTGCAGCGCGACCCGGTCCTCCCAGCCCTCGGTCAGGGGGTGGACCTCCTGGTAGGCCGCCAGCACCACCGGCAGGTGCGGCAGCCCGAAGAGCGCCAGCATCGCCAGGTCGACCTCGCGGTGCCCGCCGTACGCCGCCGGGTCGACCACCCAGGGGGAGGCTGGGGCGCCGGGTGCGGCGCCGCTGGTGGTGTCGGTGCCCCAGAGCACGTTGCCGTTCCACAGGTCGCCGTGCAGGCGCGCCGGCGGCTCCTCGGGCAGCAGCGCGGTGAGCCGGCCGACGAGGCGCTCCACGGTGCCGACCTGGGTGTCGGTGACCGAGCCGCGGTCGCGGGCGAGCTTGAGGTAGGGCAGCACGCGGCGCACCGCGTAGAACTCCGCCCAGGTCTCGGTGCTGCGCTGGGGCAGCGGCAACCGGGCGATGAAGCCGTCGCGCTCGGCGCCGTACGCCGGCGCGCCCGCCGCGTGGGTGCGGGCCAGGGCGCGGCCGAGGTCGGCGGCGGCGTCGGCGGTGACCCGGCCCGGCTCGATCCAGCGCAGGATCACGCAGTCGCTGTCGGCGGCGAGGAGGTCGGGCACCTGCACGCCGCCGGGGCCGGCCTCGGCCAGCCAGCGCAGGCCGGCCGCCTCGGCCTCGAAGAAGCCGGGGGGCGCCTGCGGCAGCGTCTTCATCAGCGCCGTGGTGCCGTCGGAGAGCCGCAGCTTGGTGGCGCGGGCGACGTCGCCGCCGGCGACCGGGGCGGTGGCCACGACCGCGGAGCCGAGCAGCTCCTCGGCGCGCCGCGCGATCGCGGGCTGCCGCGTCACGGCTGTCCCGTCGCCCGCTGCAGCCCCGGGTCCTGCTGCAGCGCCGAGACGATCGCGGCGCTCGTGCGCTCGACCATGGCCAGCACCTCCTCGAATCCCTGGTCCCCACCGTAGTAGGGGTCCGGCACCTCGCCACCGGCGCCGACGGGGTCGTGGTCGCGGAAGAGCCGCACCCGCTCACCGGGGCCGCCGAGGTCGGCGAGGTTCTGCTCGTCCATGGCCAGCACCAGGTCGTGCCGGGCGAGCCAGTCGGGGTCGACCTGGCGCGCCCGGTGGCCGCTGGGGTCGTGGCCCGCGGCCAGCAGCGTGGCGGCCGCCCGGGTGTCCATCGGCTTGCCGGCGTGCCAGCCCGCGGTGCCGGCGCTGGCCACCTCCACCCGCGCCGCGAGCCCGGCCTCGTCGACGCGGCGCGAGAGCACCACGTCGGCCATCGGGGAGCGGCAGATGTTGCCCAGGCAGACCAGGGCGATCGCGTAGCGGCCGGGGTGGCGTGGCGTGGGCAGCCGGGTGCTCGACGGGGCCGGGTCGGGGCTCACCGGTCGGAGCCGATCACGTTGTCGACCGCCCAGGTCACCACGGTGATGACGACGGCGCCGCCGACGGCCGGCCAGAAGCCGGCGACCTTGAAGCCGATGTCGAGCAGCTGCGCGATCTCGTCGGTGAGCAGCAGCATGGCGGCATTGATGACCAGCAGGAAGAGCCCCAGCGTCAGGATGATCAGCGGCAGCGCGAGCAGCTTGAGCACCGGCTTGAGGACGGCGGTCACCGTGCCGAGGATCGCGGCGACCACCAGCAGCGGGAGGATCTTGTCGGCCAGCTCGGCGTTGCGGGGGGTGAAGCGGATGCCGTCGAGCAGCCAGGCGGCCGCCGCGAGGGCGATGGCGTTGGTCAGGAGCCAGGTCACGAAGCGCACGGTCCCGAGTGTGTCAGGTACGGGGTTCCGTAGGCTGCGGGCGTGTTCCCGGTCGGTGGTGTGGAGGCGATGCTCGCCGGGGCCCTCCTGTCCGGCCTGGTCTGCCTGGTCCTGGCGCTGGGTCTGCAGCGACGTGCCGGGGTGGTCTGGGCCTGGTCGCTGGCGGGTCTGCTCTGGTCGCTGGCGGTGATCGCCCTGGTCACGCTGCTGCCGGCGGACGGGGCCACCGGCGTGGTCTACGCCGACGAGCGGATGGGCACCTGCTCCTTCGACCTGGGCGGCCCCGCGCCCGACGGCTTCTGGATCCTCTCCGGCGGCCAGCGGCTGCTCAACATGCTCGTCTTCGTGCCCTCCGGGGCGCTCCTGGTCGTCGTAGCCGCGCGCTGGCGCTCGGGCTGGGTGACGGTGCCGCTGGGCCTGGTCGTGCTGGCGGCGTACTCGGTGGCCATCGAGTGGACCCAGCTCGAGCTGGCCCGCATCGACCGGGCCTGCGACGTCACCGACGTCGTCGACAACGTCAGCGGCGCCGCCCTGGGGGTCGCGATCGGCCTGCTGCTGGTGCTCGTGCTGCGGCCGTGGCGGGCCCGGCGGGACCGTGCCGGCCGCTGACTAGGGTGGCGCCATGACCACCTCGTCGGCCCCGTCAGCCCCCTCGACCCCGTCGCCGCGCTCGCACATCGCCGACATCCCGGCCTACGTCCCCGGCAAGCCGCCCACCCCGCGACCGGGCCTGACGACGTACAAGCTGTCGAGCAACGAGAACCCCTACCCGCCGCTGCCCGGCGTGGTCGAGGCCGCCACCCGGGCGGTCGAGGTGATGAACCGCTACCCCGACATGGGCAGCGCGGCGCTCTACGAGGCGCTCGGTGAGCGGCTGGGCGTCCCCGTCGAGGACCTCGCCGCCGCCACCGGCTCGGTGGCGCTGATCTACCAGCTGCTGCAGGCCTTCTGCGAGCCCGGCGACGAGGTCGTCTACGCCTGGCGCTCCTTCGAGGCCTACCCGATCGCGGTCACCGCGGCCGGGGCCCGCTCGGTGCAGGTGCCCCTGCGCGCCGACGGGCGCCACGACCTCGAGGCGATGGCGGCCGCCATCACCGAGCGCACCCGGGTCGTCATGGTCTGCACGCCCAACAACCCCACCGGCCCGGCCGTCACCCAGGCCGAGCTCGACGCGTTCCTGGCGCAGGTGCCGGCGCACGTCGTGGCCGTGGTCGACGAGGCCTACCTGGAGTTCGTGCGGATGGACGACGCCGTCGACGGCCTCGCGACCTACCGCGCCCACCCCACCGTGGTGCTCTTCCGCACCTTCTCCAAGGCCTACGGCCTCGCCGGCTTCCGGGTCGGGTACGCCGTCGCGCGCCCCGAGGTCGCCGGCGCCCTGCGCGCGGTCTCGCTGCCCTTCGGCGTCTCCGCGGTGGCCCAGGCGGCCGCCCTGGCCTCGCTGGAGGCCGCCGACGCGCTGATGGAGCGCGTCGACGCGCTGGTGGTCGAGCGCGACCGGGTGCAGGCCGCCCTGCACGAGGCCGGTTGGGAGGTCCCCGACGCCCAGGGCAACTTCGTCTGGCTCGCGCTCGGCGAGCGGACCGCCGGGTTCGCGGCCGCCTGCGACGAGGCCGGCATCGTGGTGCGGCCCTTCGCCGGCGAGGGCTGCCGGGTCTCGATCGGCGAGGTCGAGGCCAACGACCGCCTCGTGGAGGTGGCCCGGGCGTTCGGCCGGGGGTGAGGCCGGTGGTTGATCGCTCACCTACCGTGGAGGGATGAGCGACGACCTCAAGCCGACGTACGTCGAGGCCGGCGGCTTCGACCGCGACATGAACTACGTGCCCGACCGGATCACCCAGGACGCACGGCGACCCGAGCACGGCCCGGTCGAGGGTGAGCTGTGGCCGGTCGAGCCGGGGCGCTACCGGCTGGTCGCCGCCAAGGCGTGCCCGTGGGCCAACCGCGCCATCATCGTGCGTGGCCTGCTCGGCCTCGAGGACGTCATCTCGCTCGGCACGCCCGGCCCGACCCACGACCGCCGCTCCTGGACCTTCGACCTCGACCCCGGCGGCGTCGACCCCGTGCTCGGCATCGAGCGGCTCCAGGAGGCCTACCTCAAGCGGTACCCCGAGTACCCGCGCGGCATCACGGTGCCGGCCGTGGTCGAGATCGAGTCGGGCGAGCTGGTCACCAACGACTTCCCCTGGATCACCCACGACCTCTACTTCGAGTGGCGCGAGCACCACCGGCCCGACGCTCCGGACCTGTGGCCCGCCGACCTGCGCGAGGAGATGGAAGAGGTGATGCAGCGGGTCTTCACCGAGGTCAACAACGGCGTCTACCGCTGCGGCTTCGCCGGCGACCAGGAGTCCTACGAGGCGGCGTACGACCGGCTGTTCACCGCCCTCGACTGGCTCGAGGAGCGCCTCGGCGAGCGTCGCTACCTGATGGGCGACGCGATCACCGAGGCCGACGTGCGGCTCTTCACGACCCTGGTCCGCTTCGACGCGGTCTACCACGGGCACTTCAAGTGCAACCGCAACAAGCTCAGCGAGATGCCCAACCTCTGGGGCTACGCCCGTGACCTCTACTCGATCCCCGAGTTCGGCGACACGATCGACTTCGACCAGATCAAGGCGCACTACTACGTGGTGCACAGCGACATCAACCCCACCGGCGTCGTGCCCAAGGGGCCCGACGAGTCCGTCTGGCGCACGCCCCACGACCGCGACCGGTTCTGAGTCCGCGGCCCCCCCGGAGCACCCGCCTCCTGAGCTCGTCGATCCAACGAACCGGAGCGTTGATCGACCGATCGACGAATCCTGAGGAGGGGGTGGCCGGGGCCCTGTGGGCGAGCGGTCGCGTGGAGCCCGCGCGGGTGGTCGACTCCGAGGATGCGCCCCCTCTCGGAGTGCAGCCGCACGTCCGACGTCTGCGACGCCGTCAACGCGCTCGTCGTCGAGAGCGGCCTGCGCGGCCCCAGCCAGCGTCAGATCGCAGCTGTGATGCGGCTGAGCCCCGGCACGCTGATGCACGAGTACAACAGCCGCTCCGAGATGCTGCGGCGCGCCTGCGTCCAGGCGGCCCGCGACCACGTGCGGGTCTGGAGCCGGCGCTGGGCCGACCGCTGGCACCTCAGCCCACCGGAGCGGCGCGTGCCGACGTCGCCCACGAGGACGCCTCACGCGTGCTCGAGGCGGGGTGGCCCTAGCCGTGCCCGGGGGCTGTGCCCCGAGCCGTGGGACGTCAGTCGGCGCGCTCGACCTCGCTGCGCAGCTTGAGCACGACGGTGCCGTCCTCCTGCTCGATGACGTACGCGGGGTCGTCGTCACTGCCGTGCCGGGTGATCTCCTCGCCCTTGGTGGTGCGCGAGACGTCGCCGTGGTGGACCTCGGTGACCTTGCCGCTCGCCGAGCCGTTGCCCCACGACCACGTGACCTCGGTGCCCTTGCGGATCGACATCAACGCACCCCCGCGTCGGCCTCGGCGGCGGCGGCCAGCTTGGGCAGCGTGGCCTCGATCGCGGCCTGGGTGCGCTTGGCGAAGAGGGCGCGGAAGACCGCGCGCACAGGGGCGGGGTAGCGGCTGATGTCCCAGGTCTCGGTGACCCGGGTGCCGCCGTCGGCCACCGGCTCGAGCTCGTAGCGCCAGCGGTGCAACCCCTTGTGGCGCCAGGCGATCAGGCGGTCCTCGTCGTACTCGACGACGGTGTTCTTGATCTTGTAGGGCGCTCCCTGCTTCATCGACATCCCGAACTCCGAGCCCAGGGTCAGCCGGTCCGGACCGGAGACCGTGCCCTGCACGGTGCCCGACCCGTCGATGCGCGGGTGCTGGCGCGGGTCGGTGAGGACCGCGAAGACGGCGGCCGGCGGGGCCTGCACGGTCAGGGAGCTGTGGACCTGCGATGTCGACATGGCCAGAACCTACCGGCTCGCGCCGCACCCGTGGGGTGGTCGAGTCGATGGCTGATTGGCGAGCGCCGCGACACGCCCGGTAGGTTGTGCCCACTCGTGTGGTCCGGGTCACAGACCCCTGGCACGATGGCGCACCACCCCGCGCCGAGCCAGGCCCGGACCGCGTGCGGCCCGCGGAGACCCCGCTCGGCCCGTGACTCGAAGGAGTGTGCCCCGTGCCCGACCCCGCTACCGAACGCGGCCAGAACCGCGACGGATTCGGCCCCGACCTCGCGGAGGTCTTCGGCCCCTCGCAGAACGACGGCGGCCCCGAGCTCGTGCAGCTGCTGACGCCCGAGGGCGAGCGGGTGCACCACCCCGAGTTCGACATGGACTTCAGTGCCGACCAGCTGCGCGGCTTCTACCGCGACATGGTGCTGACCCGGCGCATCGACACCGAGGCGACCGCCCTGCAGCGCCACGGCGAGCTCGGCATCTGGGCCCAGCTGCTCGGCCAGGAGGCCGCGCAGATCGGTGCCGGTCGCGCGCTGCGCCCCCAGGACTACGTCTTCCCGACCTACCGCGAGCACGGCGTCGCCTACTGCAAGGGCATCGACCCGCTCAAGCTGCTGGGGCTCTTCCGCGGGGTCGACCACGGCAACTGGGACCCGGCCGAGTTCAACTTCGGGCTCTACACGATCGTCATCGGCGCCCAGACCCTGCACGCCACCGGCTACGCGATGGGCATGCAGCGCGACGGCGTCGTCGGCACCGGCGACCCCGAGCGCGACGCGGCCGTCGTGGCGCACTTCGGCGACGGCGCCTCCAGCCAGGGCGACGTCAACGAGGCGTTCATCTTCGCGGCCTCCTACAACGCCCCGGTCGTGTTCTTCTGCCAGAACAACCAGTGGGCGATCTCCGAGCCGATCGAGCGCCAGACCCGCATCCCGCTCTACCAGCGCGCGCTGGGCTTCGGCTTCCCCGGCGTGCGCGTCGACGGCAACGACGTGATGGCGACGTACGCCGTGACCCAGGCCGCGCTGCAGCGGGCCCGCGACGGGCAGGGCCCCACCTTCGTGGAGGCCTACACCTACCGGATGGGCGCGCACACCACCACCGACGACCCGACCCGCTACCGCCTCAGCGACGACGTCGAGAGCTGGAAGCTCAAGGACCCGATCGCGCGGGTGGAGGCCTACCTGCGCCGCAACGGCCTCATCGACTCCGACTTCATCGACGACCTCAAGAAGGAGGCCGACGAGCTCGGCGCGCACCTGCGCGAGGGCTGCAAGTCGATGCCGGACCCGACGGCCATGCAGATGTTCGACCACGTGTACGCCGACATGCCCGAGGAGCTGGTCGCCCAGCGCGACGGCTTCGCGGCGTACCTCGAGACCTTCGAGGAGGCGCGCTGATGTCCGGCACGCAGAAGATCACCCTGGCCAAGGGCCTCAACATGGGCCTGCGCAAGGCCATGGAGGACGACCCCAAGGTCCTCGTCATGGGCGAGGACGTCGGCAAGCTCGGCGGCGTCTTCCGCATCACCGACGGCCTGCAGAAGGACTTCGGCGAGGACCGGGTCATCGACTCGCCGCTGGCCGAGTCCGGCATCGTCGGCACCGCGGTCGGGATGGCGATGCGCGGCTACCGGCCCGTCGTCGAGATCCAGTTCGACGGCTTCGTCTACCCCGCCTACGACCAGATCGTGTGCCAGGTGGCGAAGATGCACTACCGCTCCAAGGGCCGCTCGCCGATGCCGATGGTCATCCGGATCCCCTTCGGTGGCGGCATCGGTGCGGTCGAGCACCACAGCGAGTCGCCCGAGGCGCAGTTCGCGCACACGCCCGGGCTCAAGGTCGTGGCCTGCTCCAACCCGGTCGACGGCTACTGGATGATCCAGCAGGCCATCGCCTCCGACGACCCGGTGATCTTCCTCGAGCCGAAGCGGCAGTACCACGCCGAGAAGGCCGAGCTCGACGAGTCGGCGACCCCCGAGCCGCTGTTCACCTCGCGCGTGGTGCGCCGCGGCGAGGACGTCACCGTGCTGGCCTACGGCCCCACCGTGAAGACCGCCATGTCGGCCGCCGAGGCGGCCGCCACCGAGGGCCGCTCGCTCGAGGTCATCGACCTGCGCACGCTCTCCCCGCTCGACATGGGTCCGGTCTACGAGTCGGTGCGCCGCACCGGCCGTGCCGTGATCACCCACGAGGCGCACGTGAACCTCGGCATCGGCGCCGAGGTCGCGGCCCGCGTCACCGAGGAGTGCTTCTACTCCCTGGAGTCACCGGTGCTGCGCGTCGGCGGCTTCGACACGCCGTACCCCGCCTCGCGGATCGAGGAGGACTTCCTCCCCGACCTCGACCGGGTCCTCGACGCCGTCGACCGCACCCTGGCCTACTGAGAGCCTCGAAGGAGCCTGCTGCATGCCTGAGTACAAGCTGCCCGACGTCGGCGAGGGCCTGACCGAGGCCGAGATCGTGACCTGGAAGGTCAAGGTCGGCGACGTCATCGAGATCAACGACGTCGTCGTCGAGATCGAGACCGCCAAGTCGCTGGTCGAGCTGCCCTCGCCGTACGCCGGCGAGGTCACCGCGCTGCTCGTCCCCGAGGGCGAGACCGTGCCCGTGGGCACCCCGATCATCCGCATCGGGGCCGAGGAGCCCGCCGCCGGCGGGACCCCCGGGGCCAGCCCGGGCACGCCCGCGCCGGAGATGGAGATCGACCTGTCCAACCCCGCCGCCAGCGGCGGCGGGGAGGGCGAGAGCCTGGTCGGTCGCAACAAGGCCGACCGCGGGCCGACCCGGCGGGCCCGCCACGGCGCCGGCGCGGCCGCGGCCAACCGACAGGCCCAGGCGGCCTTCGAGCCGGGCGCCGCCCCGGTGGTGGAGGAGGAGACCGCCGAGGAGCCCGTCCCGGCCCGCACCGTCGAGACGCCTGCACCGTCACCTGGCGCCACCCGCGCGCTGGCCAAGCCGCCCGTGCGCAAGATGGCCAAGGACCTCGGGGTCGACCTGACCACGCTGACCGGGTCGGGGCCGCAGGGCTCGATCACCCGCGAGGACGTGCAGGCCGCGACCTCCGGGAGTCGAGCAGCGACGAGCGCCGGCGAGCAGCGCCCGTCGAGCCCCCGCTCCTCGGGCGAGCGCGAGACCCGCGAGCCCATCAAGGGCGTGCGCAAGATGATGGCCCAGGCGATGAGCCAGTCGGCCTTCACCAGCCCGCACGTGACCGAGTGGGTCACCGTCGACGTCACCGCCACGATGCAGCTGGTCGAGCGGCTCAAGCAGCGCCGCGAGCTGCGCGACGTCAGGGTCAGCCCGCTGCTGGTCCTGGCGCGTGCGGTGGTGCTGGCGATGCGGCGTACACCGGAGATCAACTCCTACTGGGACGAGGCGGCCCAGGAGGTCGTCTACAAGCACTACGTGAACCTCGGGATCGCCGCGGCGACCCCCCGCGGCCTCGTGGTGCCCAACGTCAAGGACGCCGACAGCCTCTCGCTGGTCGAGATGGCGACCGCGCTCGGCGAGCTCACGGCGACCGCCCGCGAGGGCAAGACGCAGCCGGCCGACATGTCCGGCGGCACGTTCACGATCACCAACGTGGGCGTCTTCGGCGTCGACGCCGGCACCCCGATCATCAACCCGGGCGAGTCCGCGATCCTGTGCTTCGGCGCGATCAACAAGCGGCCCTGGGTCGACGAGGCCACCGGCGAGATCGTCGCGCGCGACGTCACGACCCTGGCGCTGTCCTTCGACCACCGTCACATCGACGGCGAGAAGGGTTCGCGCTTCCTCGCCGACGTCGCCGGCCTCCTGCAGGACCCCGCCTCCGCGCTGCTCTTCTGAGCCACGCGAGACCCCACGACAGGGGAGGATCTTCGGCACCTGGTGCCGGAGATCCTCCCCTGTCGCCATTTCCGACGGCACCGACATCCAGCATTCGTCCACGCCAGATCCACGAATGGGTAACAGTAGGACCACGGAACGGAAAAACGCGCTCTGACCTGGCCTTTTGGTGAATCTCACATGGTCCGGAATGACCATGCGGCATGGCCGGAACCGGCGCCGCACCCCAGTCGGTCATCCGGTGTGGCGCAGATCTCGTCCCCGCCACTCTTCTCCCCGGAGGGGGACGACGCGTGTGTCCCCATGAGGTCTGGGAGGGCCAATGAGGACATCGGTCAAGGCTGCGCTGGC
>JBFGFQ010000097.1:0-10582 GCA_041579495.1 Nocardioides sp. | reverse complement strand
GGTGCGGAGCAGGGAGCCGTGCAGCTCGGGGATGATGAACTTGCCGGTGTAGGTGCCGTCGCCGTTGTCGTGCAGCGCCAGGTAGGTCTCGTGCTTCGCACGCCTGGACTCGCGGCCGAGCATGATCGCCTCGTGCTTGTTGGCGAGGTCGTGGTCGACGACGTCGAGCATCCGCCGCGCGGCTTGGCGTAGTCGTTTGGGGTTCATCGGCCGCCCAGTGCGGGTGCCGACACCGGTGGCCTTGTTGACCAGGACCTCCTCGGCCGCGGCGAGCTGCTCGGGGGTGGTCTCGGTGGGGGCCTGCTCGGCGGCGCGGACGATGACGCGGACCTGGTCGGCGCGCAGCTGCCCGGCGGCGTACGCCTCACGCGTGTGGTGGTACTTCGTGGCCAGCAGCTGGGCCAGGTGCAGCCCGCCGGCGTTGACCTCGCGGGTGGTGCCGGTCAGCGCCGCGGCCCACGCGTCGGTGCCGGTGGCGGCCTCGTCGGCCGCGACCTGGCGGCGCTCGGCCTCGCCCAGCACCTTCAGCCGCAGCGCCTCGGCCTGCGACTCGATGACCGCCAGCGTGCTGAGCAGCTCACCCAGCTCGTCGCGGGCCACCCGCTCGAGCGCGACCCCGTGGGCCTCGGCCAACAGGGCGCTCGCCGCCACCACCGCGGGGGCCGCGGAGGGGGTCGGGAGCGCCTGGATCGTCATGACCTCATTCTCCCAGAGCAAGGACCCGATGGGAACACATGTTCGATGATCTGTGGAGAACTTCTCGGGACCGATGGCTGCCCGGATGGCACTCCAGTCGGCATCCTGGAGACCGGTACGGACGTCAGGAGGTCGGGCTGTGCGGAAGGTGGTCTACGCGATGAACGCGAGCCTGGACGGCTACATCGCCGCGTCCGGCGACGACATCGGCTGGAGCGTGCCCAGCACCGAGCTGCACCAGTGGTTCAACGACCGGGCCCGCCAGGTCGGCCTCTCGTTGTACGGGCGCAGGCTGTGGGAGGTGATGAGCGCCTACTGGCCGACCGCCGACCAGCGCCCGGACGCGACGCCCGTGGAGATCGAGTTCGCCCGCACCTGGCAGCAGACGCCCAAGGTGGTGTTCTCGTCGACCCTCGAGAAGGTCAGCGGGATCGCGCGGCTGGTCACCGGCGACGCCGTGGGTGAGATCGCCAGGTTGAGGGCCGAGGACGGTGCCCCCATGGAGATCGGCGGGGCCGCCCTGGCGAGCGCGGCGATGCGCGCCGGCCTCGTCGACGAGATCCAGGTCGTCACGCACCCGGTGCTGGTCGGCGGCGGCACGCCGCTCTTCGGCGCCCAGGACTCCGCGGTGGCCCTGCGGCTCGTGGGCACGAGGACCTTCCCGGGCGGCGTGGTCATGGTCCACTACGAGGTCAGACGCTGACGACGGCCGGACAGGGTCAGTCGGCGCCCCACCTCGGGACCTTCGCCCGCTGCCTCGGGGGATGCGGTCGCGCTGCACTGGAGGCATGAGGCCGGGGACAGCTGATCTCCTTCCGGGTCGGACATCACGCTCGACGACCCCGCCCCACCTGCTGCCGTGGGCCGCTGCGATCGCGGCCGCCGAGGCGATCGGGATCGCAGCCGTCGCAGGGGTCGCGCGGACCGTCGGCTCGTGGTCGGCCGAACCCGGCCAGCGGGGCACCTTGGCGGTGGGCCTGCTGCTCGTGGTGGGGGCCGGACTCGTCGAGGGCCTGGCGCTGGGTGCGGCGCAGTCGTGGTCGCTGGGGCGGTGGCTGCCGCGACTGCGGCGGAGCAGGTACGTCGTCGCCACCGTCCTGGTGGCGGGGCTCGGGTGGGCGGCCGGGTCGGCGCCCGCGGTGCTGGGCCAGGACGGGGCGGGGGAGGAGGCCGCGGGTCCGTCGCTGGTGCTGCTGGTGCTGGGCGCGGCCGGCGTCGGGCTCGCGGTGGGGCCGGTGCTCGGCCTGGCGCAGGCGTGGGTGCTGCGGCCCGTCGTACGCCACGCCGGCGCGTGGGTCGTGGCCAACACGCTGGCGTGGCCGGTCGTGATGACGGTGATCTTCGTAGGCGCCTCGCTGGCGCGCGCGGAGTGGACGATGGCGGCCGTCGTGGCGGCGGGCGCCGTGACCGGCGCCGCGGCGGGCGGCGTGCTCGGCCTGACGACCTGGTGGGCGCTCCGATCGATGGCCACCGTGCCGGTGTGGGACCGGGCCCTCCTGCGGCTGCTGGCGTCGACCTGGGGATGGCTCGACGGCGACCTGGTCGGGCTCGAGGTGCGCGGCCGGCGCAGCGGTCGCACCTACCGGATGCCCCTGCAGTACGCCGTCGACGTCGAGGGCGCGCTGGTGGTGGTGCCCCGCGGCGACGCGGGCTGGTGGCGCAACGTGCACCGGCCGAGCACGGCCGTCGAGGTGCTGTGGCAGGGCGAGTGGCGGCCGGCTCGCGCCGAGCCGCTGACCCCCGGGCACCCCGATCACGAGGAGGCCTGGTCGACGTACGCGATGCGGTGGCCTCGGGCCCACCTGCCGACGAGCGGCACCGTGGTGCGGGTCCGGGCCGCGGACGGGAATGCGACGTGACCTCGGCTGGTTGGGACAGGTAGCCTGTGCGTGCAGGTGAAAACTCAAGAGGGGCTGATCGGTTTCGACTTGGGACGTTAGTTCCTGGAGAAGCGGGTCGAGAAGCCAGCGTCATCTCGTAAACGATCGCTGGAAACCAATAACTGCCAACACCAATCGCAGTTCCTTCGCTCTCGCTGCCTGAGCAGTGATCGAAGCGTCAGACCGGGCATCCGTCTCCGTCCCGGATCCTGGCGTCGACTAGGAGACTTGCTGATCACCTGCAGTCAGGGTGGGTGATCGGGACTCAAACCTGACTGAGCCCGTCGGTGACGTGTCTGTGCGAGCACCGGGGCTGAGAAAACGACATCACAGACTGCACCCGGAGAAGACCAGGTTCGACGCTCGAGGACGCGGGTTCGATTCCCGCCAGCTCCACCAGCCAGCACCAGCCCTCTTGACGAGAGCCGCTCCGACGACGTCGGGGCGGCTCTCGTGCTGCTTCCTGAGGCCGTGCCCGTCGCGCGCCGTATCGTCGGCGCGTGACCACACCGGACGGCGGACCCATCGCACCGCCCACGACTGGAGCGGCCGTCGCCGAGTTCCCCCTGGCGTCCTTCCTGGGCATGGAGATCGAGCGGACCGCCACCGGGGTCGCCGTGACGAGGTTGTCGGCCCGAGCCGAGCACCTCAACCCGCACGGCACGGTGCACGGTGCGGTGATGTTCGCGCTCGTCGACACCGCCATGGGCGCGGCGACGATGAGCGCGCTCGACGGGGGCGAGCTGTGCGCCTCGATCGACGTGCAGCTGCGCTTCCTCAGGCCGGTGGTCGAGGGGGACCTCGTCGCCACGGCCGAGGTCGTGCACGCCGGCAAGCGGATCGTCCACCTCGAGAGCCGGGTGCGCGACGGGCAGGACCGCGTGGTCGCGCTGGCCACCGGCTCGTTCGCGGTGATCGCGGGCGGTCGCCCCGGCTGAACTGCGGGTCCCGCTGCGCGACGGGTCCTGACTGCGTCAGACTCCTCTCCTTCGTGCTCGACCCCGTGACCAGGAGCCCCCATGACCCGCAGGACGCGCGTGCGCCCCCTCGTCGTCGCCGCGCTCGCGCTGCTGCTGGGAGTGGGTGCCGCACCGGTGGCCCCCCAGGCGGCCGTCGCCTCGGAGGGTTGCTCCCGTGCGGTCGGCCCCGTCCACTACGCGCCGGGGGCGGGCAGGACGGTCGCGCTCACCCTGGACGACGGCCCGACGAAGTTCACCCCGCAGGTGCTGCGCGTGCTGCGCCGGCACGACGTGCGCGCCACCTTCTTCGTGACCGGACGGCACGCCGCGGCCCGGCCGCGCCTGCTGCGCCAGGTCGTCGCCGAGGGACACCTGGTCGCCGGCCACACCTACGACCACGACTACCCCAGCCAGGTGCGGGGCGGCTGGACCCAGGGCTACATCGCCGACCAGATGCGGCGTACCAACCGGGTGCTGTCGGCGGCGACGGGCGGGCCGATCTGCTTCTTCCGGCCGCCCGGGGGCAACCAGAGCCCCGGCATGTACGCCGCCGCCCGGGCCAGCGGCACCGCCGTCATGCTCTGGAGCGTCAGCAGCGAGGACTGGGCGCAGCCCGCGACCACCACCGCGGCCGCGACGCAGCGCATCGTGGACAAGGCGGTGGCGGGCGGGTCGCAGACGCACCCGATGGTGCTGCTGCACGACGGCAAGGGGAGCCACGAGCCGGAGTCGCAGGTGTCCTCCAACCGCAGCAACACCGTGGCCGCGCTGCCGCGGATCATCGCGTACTACCGCTCGCGCGGGTACCGGTTCGTGGACGTCGCCGGCGGCTCGGGCCTGCCGCCGGAGGCCACCAGGATGCGGGTGCGGGCGACGCCGAAGCGGGTGCCGGCGTCGACGCGCAGCGTCCTCACCGGCACGTTGGGCGCCACCACCGGACCCGTCGCCCGTCAGGACGTCACGTGGCTCTCCCGCCCGGCGGGGTCGCGCCGGTGGCGCCGCGGGGGCGTCGTCACGACCACCTCGGCCGGTGCGTTCGAGCTCGGCGTGAGGCCCGCGAGCGACGCGGAGTACCGGTTCGTGCTGCCGGGGACGGCTCGCTACCGCAGGGCGAGCGACGACGTCGCGGTCTCGACGTACACCGTGGCCACCGACCTGGTCGTCACCGGCCCGAACGCCGTCGCGGCCGGTGACCCGGTCACGCTGCAGGTCGCGGTCACCAGCGACGGCGGGCCCCGGGTGGGGGTGAAGGTCCTGGTGAGCCGCACCGTCGACGGCGTGGAGGTCACCGACCGGCTGCGCACCGACGCCGACGGCGCGGCTACCTTCACCGACCAGCCGAGCGCCAGCACGCGCTACACGCTGACCGTGCGCGAGCGGCTGCCGCACGAGTCCGCGTCGGCCACCCACGACGTCGAGGTCGGCCCGCCGGCATGACCTCGCCCCGTGAGGAGCCGGTGCGGGTTCGGGCCGGGTCGGTGGGGGATCTCGGCCGGGTGGGCGGAAGATCCTGGCCGGGTGGGCGTGAGATCTGGGCCGGGTCGGCAGGTGTGAGGCTGCACACGCGCCCGGCGGGGGAGTGAGCCGGGCGGGGCCCGGAGATTTCACCGCCTCCGCGGGGTGACCTACCGTCCGCGACGTGCTGCCTGCTCCTCGACGACTCCGCTCCGCGGTCCTGGCCCTCACCTCGCTCACCCTGGTCGCCGCCGCCGTGCCGGCCGTCTCGGCCGCCAGCGGGTCCGGCAACACGTCCGCGGCCTCGGCCCCCGGCTCGGCGTACGCGACGGTCGACCCGGTGCAGCTGCACCGCCGGCTCACCGACGCGGCGATGCACGCCGGCGTCTCCGACGACTACGAGCCACCCCTGCCGCCGGTGCGCGAGCAGGCCGCCGCCGACGCACCCAACATCGTGCTGATCACCACCGACGACCAGACGGCCGCCGACATGGCGTACATGCCGCAGACCCGCCGGCTGCTCGGCGAGGCCGGGGCGACCTTCACCGACGCCATCAGCCCGCACCCGCTCTGCTGCCCGGCCCGCGCCGAGATCGTGACCGGCCAGTTCGCGCAGAACAACGGGGTGCACTCCAACGGCGGCGCCTACGGCGGCTATCGCCGGCTGAAGGACCCGCACGACACGCTGCCGCGCTGGCTCTACTCCAGCGGCTACCACACCGGGATGATCGGGAAGTTCATCACGCACTGGAAGCCCCAGCGCGACGGTGTGCCGACCGGCTGGGAGTGGTTCGACGTGCCGCGCACCTCGGCGTTCGGCTACTACGACTTCAAGATGTTCACCCAGGGCCGCAAGAGGCGCTACAACGACGGCCGCGCCTACTCCACGACGTACACGACCGACCGCACCGTCGACCTGATCCGCGACTGGTCGCTGGGGCGCGACCCGGCGCAGCCCGACGCCCCGGTCGAGGCGGACCCGAAGCCGTTCTTCATCTGGAGCTCCTACTACGCACCGCACGGCGAGTGCGGCGAGAGCAGCTGCAAGCAGGGGCCCGTGCCGGAGGCGAAGTACGCCGACGCGCTCGGCGACGCGAAGGCACCCAGCCTCGCCAAGCGGTCGTACGACGCCCGCCAGCACCGCCCCAACCCGCTGGTCGCCGGCAAGCGGGTCGCCTCGCGGGGGCACACCCAGTCGTTCTTCCTCGACCGGGTGCGCTCGCTGCAGAGCGTCGACGACGGCGTGGCCGAGATCGTCGAGACGCTGCGCCAGACCGGCGAGCTCGACAACACCCTGATCATCTTCACCTCGGACAACGGCTACCTGCTGGGCGAGCACCGCTACTCCGGCAAGATCGTGCCCTACGAGGAGGCGCTGCGCGTGCCGCTGATCGTGCGCGGGCCCGGCATCGAGCCGGCCACGCTGCCGTGGACGGCCACGACCGTCGACCTGGCCTCCACCATCGCCTCCGCGGCGGGGACGCGGCCCGGGCGCAGGCAGGACGGTCGCGACCTGATGCCCGCGCTCCTCGGGGGCAGCGCGCCGGCGGGGGACACCACGCTGGTGCAGGCCGGGGCCCGGTCGGCGAAGGAGGGGACCGGTGCGTGGATGTACCGGGGGGTGCGCACCGAGCGCTACACGTTCACGAAGTGGCGGACCCGGTCGGGGCGTCCCTTCCGCGAGCTCCTCGACCGCGAGGTCGACCCGCAGCAGATCCGCAACCGCGCCGGCACGCCGCGCTACCGCCGGGTGCAGCGCGAGCTCGAGCGCCGGCTGGGGCAGCTGGACCGCTGCGCGGGCACGTCGTCCTGCTTCCGCGACTTCGGGCCGGCGCCGGACCCGAAGCGCCGGTAGCCGGCCCCGCGGAGCGGGCGGGACCCAGGGTCTTGCCAAAGGTCATACCTTTGGTGCACTCTGACGTGACCGACCCCACACCGTCACGCCTGGAGACCCGATGGAAGCGATCGCTCCCGCCCACGGCACCGCCACGCTGCTGCTCATCGCAGCCGCCGCGGTCGCCGCCCTGCTGTTCCTGATCATGAAGGTGCGGCTGCACGCCTTCATCGCGCTGGTGCTGGTGAGCCTGGTGACCGCCGTCGCCGCCGGCATCCCGCTGGCGCTGGTGCCCACCGCGCTCACGAGCGGCTTCGGGGCCACCCTGGCCTCGGTGGCGCTGCTGGTCGGGTTCGGCGTGATGCTCGGGCGGCTGCTCGAGGTCACCGGCGGCGCCCAGGTGCTCGCCGACACCCTGATCAACCGCTTCGGCCCGGAGCGGGCGCCGTTCGCGCTCGGCGTCGCCGCCCTGCTCTTCGGCTTCCCGATCTTCTTCGACGCCGGCCTCGTGGTCTTCCTGCCGATCATCCTCACCGTCGCGCGCCGCTTCGGCGGCTCGGTGCTCTACTACGCGCTGCCCGCGGCCGGTGCCTTCGCCGCCATGCACGCCATCGTCCCGCCGCACCCCGGCCCGGTCGCGGCCGGCACCGTGCTCGGCGGCGACATCGGCGTCGTGCTGCTGATCGGCCTGCCCGTCGCGGTCCTGAGCTGGTACGTCGGCGTCTACCTCGTCTCGCGCTGGCTCGGCGCCCGCATCGACGTGCCGCTGACCGACGTCCTGCTCGGCGCCGTCAACGGCGGCCGCGACGACCAGGACGAGCGCCCCACCGGCACCGGCACCGGCACGACCGGCGGCGGGACCGCCACCGCGACCCGGCTCGCCCCGCCGGCGTTCTCGACCGTGCTCGGGCTGCTGCTGGTGCCGCTGGTGCTGATCGCGCTCAACACCGTGCTGACCACGCTGGTCACCTCGGGGGCCGTCGGCGAGGGCAACGGCGTCGTCGAGGCGCTGCAGCTCGTCGGCCAGACCCCGGTCGCGCTGCTCATCACGCTGCTGCTGGCCATCGCGACGCTGGGCCGCCACGGCCGCACGCTGGCGCAGACCACCCAGGTGCTCGACGAGGCGCTGGGCCCGATCTGCTCGATCATCCTCATCACCGGCGCCGGCGGCATGTTCGGCGGCGTGCTGCGCGCCAGCGGCATCGGCGAGGCGCTCACCAGCTCGCTGTCGGGCCTCGGCATGCCGCTGCTGCTGCAGGCCTTCCTGATCGCCACCGCGCTGCGCGTCGCCCAGGGCTCGGCCACCGTGGCGCTCACCACCGCCTCCGGCCTGATCGCCTCGCAGGCCGCCGGCCTGCCCGACGTGCGGATCGCGCTGCTGGTGATCGCGGTGGCGGCCGGCGCGACCGTGCTCTCGCACGTCAACGACTCCGGCTTCTGGCTGGTGAGCCGCTTCTTCGGGATGGACGAGAAGACCACCCTGAAGACCTGGACGGTCATGGAGACCACGCTGGGCCTGTCGGCCTTCGCCGCCGCGGTGGTGCTCTGGCCGCTCAGCGGCCTGCTGCTGTGAGCCCGTCGGGCTCAGTCGTCGCCGGGGTCGGCCGGGTCGCTGTCGGCGCTGGTGGCGCGCAGCACCTCGGTGCAGATCGCGGTCATCGCCGCGCGGGCCGCGTCCGGCTCGCCGGCGGCGACCGCCTCGGCGACCACCAGGTGCAGGCGCCGGGCCTCGGGCTTGGGGTGCGGCGGCATCAGGTGGTGGTCGGTGCGCCCGCGCAGCACCTCCTCCACCACGTCGCACAGTCCGGCGAACATCCGGTTGCCCGACAGGCGCAGCAGCCGCCGGTGGAACTCGACGTCGTGCTCGAGGAACGCCGCCAGGTCGCCGGCGGCGCCGGTGGTCTCCATGTCGTGGGCCAGGCGCAGCAGCGCCGCGCCGTCCTCCGGGCCCGCGTGCTCGGCGGCCAGTGCCGCCGAGGCGGGCTCCACGGCGGCCCGCAGCTCCGACAGCTCGTGCAGGTGGGCGGTGCGCTGCTCGCCGTCGAGGCGCCAGCGCACGACGGCCGGGTCGTAGGAGTTCCACTCCCCGCGCGGGCGGATGCGGATGCCGGTGCGGCGCCTGCTCTCGACCAGGTTCATGGACGCGAGCACCTGCACGACCTCGCGGGCCACGGTGCGCGAGACGGCGTACTCGGCACCCAGCCAGTCGAGGGTGATGACCGAGCCCTCGGTCAGCGAGCCGTCGACGATCCGGGGGCCGAGGCTCGCCAGGACCTCCGCGTGCATCGTCGCCATGGCCGGGAGCCTAGGACATGAGCCGGCCCGGGCTGCCCGGCCTGGTGGTGATGGGAGTCTCGGGCACCGGCAAGACCTCGGTGGCCGAGCGGCTGGCCGAGCGGCTCGGCCTGGTCTTCGTCGAGGGCGACGCGCTGCACCCGGCGGCCAACGTGGCCAAGATGTCGGCGGGGCAGCCCCTCACCGACGCCGACCGGGCGCCCTGGCTGGCGGCCCTGGCCGCCGAGGTGCGCCGCCACGAGGCCCGCGGCGCCGGCACGGTGCTCACCTGCTCGGCGCTCAAGCGCCGCTACCGCGACGTCCTGCGCGCCGGGGAGGACGCCGGCGACCGGGTCTTCGTGCACCTCGACGCCCCCGCGGGGCTGCTGCGTGAGCGGATGGAGCGGCGCGAGCACTTCATGCCGGCCTCGCTGCTGGACTCCCAGCTGGCCACCCTCGAGCCGCTCGGCGCCGACGAGGAGGGGGTGCTGGTCGACGTCAGCGCTCCCCTCGACGAGGTGGTCGACACGGTCCTGGACGCGGTGGCCGCCCGGGTGCGCCTCCCTGGCGAGGGCTGCTGCCGCCGCGGGTGACCGGTCGACCGGGGACTGCTTGGTGGGCGCAGCGGGTAGGAAGGGGACGTGCCCCACGACCCGAGCGACCACTTCGTCCACGTCCGCGGTGCCAGTGAGCACAACCTGCAGCACGTCGACGTCGACGTGCCGCGCGACGCCCTGGTCGTCTTCACCGGCGTCTCGGGCTCGGGCAAGTCGTCGCTGGCCTTCGGCACCCTGTACGCCGAGGCGCAGCGCCGCTACTTCGAGTCGGTCGCGCCGTACGCCCGCCGGCTGCTGCAGCAGGTCGGCGCACCGCACGTGCAGGAGATCACGGGCCTGCCGCCGGCCGTCGCGCTGCAGCAGCGTCGCGGGGCGCCGAGCTCGCGCTCGAGCGTCGGCACCTTGACCACGCTGTCCAACCTGGTGCGGATGCTCTACTCGCGCGCCGGCACCTACCCGGCGGGGGCGTCGCGGCTGGGCGCCGAGGCGTTCTCGCCCAACACCACGGCGGGGGCGTGCCCGGAGTGCCACGGGCTGGGGGAGGTGCACGACGTCGCCGAGGACCTGCTGGTGCCCGACCCCTCGCTGAGCATCCGCGAGGGCGCGATCGCGGCCTGGCCCGGCGCCTGGCAGGGCAAGAACCTGCTGCGGGTGACGAAGGCGGTGGGCATCGACGTCGACGCGCCGTGGCACACGTTGGCGAGGAAGGACCGCGACTGGCTGCTCTACACCGACGAGCAGCCCCGCGTGCTCGTCGACCGGCGCGGCGAGCCCGACGACTCCACCGGCCGCGACTACCACGGCACGTTCTGGAGCGCGCGCAAGCACGTGCGCCACGTGCTGGCCGACACCAAGAGCCAGATGATGCGCGACAAGGCGATGCGCTTCGTGCGCGCCGTGAGCTGCTCGGCCTGCGCGGGCACGGGG
>JBFGFQ010000096.1:0-10607 GCA_041579495.1 Nocardioides sp. | reverse complement strand
GGCCCCCGACGCACGTCCGCGCCCGCCTACGCTGCCGGGGTGACCACCCGCCCCGACATCGTGCGCGCCGAGCACGACGACCCACGGGTCCTCGGCGCGGTGCGCTGCTACGTCGGCGAGCTCGACACCCGCTTCCCGGGTGGCTTCGCCGTCGCCGAGGCCGACCTCGTCGACCCGGGCGGGTACTACGTGCTCGCGCTGGGCGAGCGGGGCGAGGTGGTCGGGGTCGGCGGGGTGCGGCCGCACCCGAGCACCGACGGCGTGCCGACGGCCGAGGTGAAGCGGATGTGGGTCGACGCCTCGGCCCGGGGCACGGGCGTGGGGCGTCGCGTGCTCGCGGCCCTCGAGGAGCTGGCGCGCGACCTCGGCCACCGGCGGGTGGTGCTCGACAGCCACCTGTCGCTCGTCGAGGCCGTCGCGCTCTACGAGCGGGCCGGCTACGCGCGCGTCGAGCGCTACAACGACAACCCCTACGCGCAGGCGTTCTTCGCCAAGACGCTGGTCACCGAGACGCTGGTCACCAGGACGCTGGGCTGACGCGACGGAGCCGTCAGGCGGGGATGTGCCCGAAGCGGCCGCTCTGGAAGTCCTGGTAGGCCTCCATCACCTCGGCGCGCGTGTTCATCACGAACGGCCCGGCCCAGGCGAGCGCCTCGCGGATCGGCCGGCCGCCCAGCACCACCACGTCGAGCGCCGGCGTACGGCTGTCCTGGCGGGCGGCGGCGCTGACGGTGAGGTAGTCGCCGGCGCCGAGGACGGCGGTCTGGCCGGTCTGCACGGGACGACCCTCGACGCCCACGGTGCCCTGACCGCTCAGCACGTAGACCAGGGCGTTGTGCTCGACGTCCCAGGGCAGCTCGAGGCGCGCGCCGGGCTCGACGGTGGCGTGCACCAGGCTCATCGGCGTGTACGTCGACCCCGGTCCGGCGTGCCCGTCGACGGTGCCGGCGATGACGCGCACCAGCGCGCCGGCGTCGGGGGTCGAGAGCAGGCGCACCTCGCCGGAGCGGATGTCCTGGTAGCGCGGGTCGCTCATCTTGGCGCTGCGCGGCAGGTTCACCCACAGCTGGATGCCGTGGAAGAGCCCGCCGGAGGTCACCAGCCACTCCGGCGGCGTCTCGATGTGCAGCAGCCCGGAACCGGCGGTCATCCACTGGGTGTCGCCGTTGGTGATGGAGCCGCCGCCGCCGTGGGAGTCGCGGTGGTCGAAGACCCCGTCGATCATGTAGGTGACGGTCTCGAAGCCGCGGTGCGGGTGCCAGGCGGTCCCCTTCGGCTCCCCGGGCGCGTACTCCACCTCGCCCATCTGGTCCATCATGATGAACGGGTCGAGCAGCGCGAGGTCGATGCCCGCGAACGCGCGGCGCACCGGGAAGCCCTCGCCCTCGTGGCCCTGCGGGGCGGTCGTGACCTGCAGCACCGGGCGGGGCTGGTCGCCCAGCCCCGGGGAGCCCAGGCGGGCCAGGGTGGTGAGGTCGTCGACGGTGATCGCGGGCATGGGGCCCACCTCGCTTCGGGAGCAGGGACGGTGACGATCTCCCAACGATAGTTGAAGACTTGATATTCCGCCTAGGTCAGCGCGGGCAGCTCCACGACGAAGGTCGTGCCCGCCCCCGGCGCCGACTCCGCCCGCATGGTGCCGCCGTGCTGGGCCACCACCGAGTGGGCGATCGACAGGCCCAGGCCGCTGCCCGGGATGGCCTGCGCCTGCGCCAGGGAGGACCGGAAGAACCGGGTGAAGAGACGCTCCTGCTCGGCGAGCGGGATGCCGATCCCGGTGTCGGCGACCGTGACCGTGCTGCCCCCCTCGTGGCAGCGCAGCGCGACGTCGATCCGGCCGCCCCGGGGGGTGAACTTGACCGCGTTGCCGACGAGGTTGATGACGACCCGCTCGAGCATGTCGCGGTTGCCCAGGAACGGCACCGGCTCGTCCGGCACCTCGACGCTGAGCGCGACTCCCGCCCTGTCGCTGCCGGGCGCGACCACCGAGCAGCCGGTGCGCACCACCTGGGCCAGGTCGAGCAGCTTGTCGTCGAGACCCAGCCCGTCCTCCTGCACCCGCGACAGGGTGAGCAGGTCGTCGATGAGCGTGAGCAGGCGCTCGCTGTTGACCGCCACCTTCGTCACCGCGCCGAGCTGCGCCGGCGTCAGGTCGCCGAAGGAGCCGTCGTCGAGCAGCTCGAGGTAGCCCTGGATGCTGGTGATCGGGGTGCGCAGCTCGTGGCTGACGCTGGAGACGAAGGCGTCCTTGACGGAGTCGACCTCCTGCATCCGCGCCAGCGCCTCGCGCAGCGCCTCCTCGGTGGCCACCCGGTCGGTGACGTCCTCGGAGGTGCTGACGTAGCCCAGCGCCCGGCCCGACTCGTCGGTGATCCGCCCCAGCGTCATCGAGTGGGTGCGCTCGACGCCGTCCTTGCGCACGAACCCGACGTCCGCCCCGGCCATGTCGGGCTCGAGCAGGCGGGCCGACACGGTGGCGAAGTCGTCGGCCACCCCCAGCTCGCGGGCCTTCGCGCTGATCTGCTCGCGCGTGTGCAGCACCTGGGTCGAGAGCCCCATCACCTCCGCGGCCGACCAGCCCAGCAGGCGCTCGGCCCCCGGGTTGAACAGCGTGATCCGCCCGTCGCGGTCGGCGCCCACGATGGCGATGCCGGTGGCGCTCGAGACGATCCGGCTCAGGGTGTCGCGCTCGGCCGCGGCGGCCCGCGCCGCCTCCACGCTCTCCCCGACGCGCATCAGCAGCGGCACCACGATCAGCGCGCAGGTGGCGGCGTACGCCGCCAGCAGGATCGCGCGCACGTCGCGCGGCAGGTTCAGCAGGGCCGGCACGTCGGCGAAGGGCCCGCGCCCGGCGGTCGTCATCAGGATCGCGAAGACGAGCACCGCCACCAGCTGCGCCAGCGCCTCGCGGGGGCTCACCCGCAGCGCGCTCCACGCCAGCAGCGGGATCAGCAGGAACACGACCGAGGGGAACAGCTGCGGCACGAAGACCGCCGGGGTCGCGACCAGCACCACCGCCCACTGCAGGACCCGTTCGGGACGGCGCGCGATCGGGCCGTGGCTGGGCAGCTGCGCCCACAGCGGGGTCAGCGCCAGCTGCGAGGCGGTGTGCGAGGCGCCGAGCGCCAGCCCGACGAAGCCCGGGTCGCCGAACCCGGTGACCCACGAGGTCAGCGCGCCGCCGCCGGAGGCCAGCAGCCCGGCGAGCAGGCAGGCGCCCAGCCAGCGCCGCAGGTCGGGGTCGGAGCGCAGCCGCCACTCCCCCGCGGGCCCGGTGCGCAGCAGCCGGGCCACCAACCAGGTCTCGGCCACGATCGTCAGCGCGTAGCCGACCACCACCGTCGGCGGTCGCCCGGCCAGCGAGAGCGTCGCCAGCGCCGCCGCGAGCACCACGAGGAGCAGCAGGGGCGTCCGGCGGCGCGGGGCCAGCACCAGCATCCCGGTCGCGGCGCCGACCGGCCAGATGCCGATCACGTGCCCGTCGGCGGGTGCGGCCCGCGCCGCGGCGAGGCCCAGGATCAGCACCAGGCCGAGCAGGGCCGCCACGCGGACCTGCCACCGGCCCGCCCAGCCGGCACGGCTCGTCCGGCTCGTCTGGCTCGTCGGGCTCATCGGGCTCGCCAGCACGCCGTCCCCTCCCAGGAATCGTGGCGACTCCCCCGTCGCGCCCCAGCCATGGTGGCACCTGAACCGCGCCGCGCCCATGACCGACCCCGACCATTCGCCCCACCCGAACGGACTACCCGGGCGGTCCCGGACGCCGCCGCCCTCGTCTAGGTTGGCCCGATGAGCCCGGCCTCCCCCTCGCGCACCCACTACGACGTCGCCGTTGTCGGCGGCGGCCACAACGGCCTCACCGCCGCCGCCTACCTGGCCCGCGCCGGCCTGTCGGTGGCGGTGCTGGAGAGGCTCGACCACACCGGCGGTGCCGCGGTCTCGGCGCCCGCCTTCAGCGGGCACGACGTGCGGCTCTCGCGCTACTCCTACCTGGTCTCCGTGATGCCCGACGAGCTGGTGCGCGAGCTCGACCTCGACGTGCGGCTCGCCTCGCGCCGCACGGCGTCGTACACGCCCACGCTGCGCGACGGCCGGCCCGGCGGGCTGATGGTGCAGCGCCCCGAGGGCGAGGAGACGGCGCGCTCGTTCCGCGAGCTGACCGGCGGTGACGACGAGTACGCCGCGTGGTGCGACTTCTACGCCGGCGTCGGCGAGCTCGCCGAGACGGTGGCCCCGACGCTCCTCTCGCCGCTGCCCCTCGAGCGCGACCTGCGCGAGCAGGTCGACCCGACGATCTGGCGCGACGTGGTCGAGCGGCCGCTGGCCGAGGCGATCGAGCGGCGCTTCCGCGACGACACCGTGCGCGGCGTGGTCGGCACCGACGCCCTCATCGGCACCTTCGCGTCGCTGCACGACCCCTCGCTCGTGCAGAACCGCTGCTTCCTGTACCACCTGATCGGCAACGGCACCGGCGAGTGGCGGGTGCCGGTCGGCGGCATGGGCGCGGTCACCGACGCGCTGGCGCGCGCCGCCGTCGGTGCCGGCGCCGAGGTGCTGACCTCGGCCGGCGTGTCCGCGATCCGTCCCGGCGACGGCGCACCCTCCGAGGTCGACGTGCACACCGCCGAGGGCCCGCGCACGATCACCGCGACCACGGTGCTGGCCAACGTGGCGCCCTGGGTGCTCAAGATCCTGCTCGGCGAGCCCGAGGACGCCGCCTCCAAGCCGGTGGGCGCGCAGCTGAAGATCAACCTGCTCCTCGAGCGCCTGCCCCGCCTGCGCTCGGGCGTCGACCCGGAGGAGGCCTTCGCCGGCACCCTGCACCTGGCCGAGGACTACTCCCAGATCGAGCAGGCGTACGCCGACGCCGCCGCCGGCCGGGTGCCCACCCGGATGCCGGGCGAGGTCTACTGCCACTCGCTGAGCGACCCCTCGATCCTCGGCTCGGCCGCACCGGGCACCCACACGATGACCTACTTCGGGCTGCACACGCCGGCCACCCTCTTCGAGCACGACCCCGAGGCGACCAAGGCGCTGGCCGTCGAGCGGGCGCTGGCCGCCCTGGACGAGCACCTGGTGGAGCCGATCGCCTCGGTGGTCGCCCGCGACGCTGAGGGCAAGCCCTGCATCGAGGCGAAGATCCCGCAGGACATCGAGGCCGACCTCGCGATGCCGGGCGGGCACATCTTCCACGGCGACCTGGACTGGCCGTGGGCGCCGAACCGCGCCCGGCTCGACCACCCCGCCCAGCAGTGGGGCGTCGCCACCGGGGTCGACCAGGTCCTCCTGTGCGGCTCGGGCAGCCGGCGCGGCGGGGCCGTGTCGGGCCTAGGTGGGCACAACGCGGCCCAGGCCGTGCTGGCCATGCGCTGAGCGATCGCTGACGGGAACCGGCGCGAGGACCCTCGATTTCGACTCCGCGCCGGCCGCTGGTAACGTTCTCATCGCTTCACCACGCGGCATTAGCTCAATTGGCAGAGCAGCTGACTCTTAATCAGCGGGTTCGGGGTTCGAGTCCCTGATGCCGTACCGAACACCACGCACGAGGCCCACCACGCAGAGATGCGGGTGGGCCTCGAGTGCTTTCCGGGCCGTCCGGGCCGCCGGCCAGGGAGGCGGCGGCGCCGGGTGGTGCGCGGCGACCGGGCGGCTGGCACGGTGGGAGGCGTGAGCACCTCGAGCCCCGGCCACGACGCCGTCGTCGTCGGCGCCGGCCACAACGGCCTGGTCGCCGCCAACCTGCTCGCCGACGCCGGCTGGTCGGTGCTGGTGCTCGAGCAGCAGGAGCAGGTCGGTGGGGCGGTGCGCAGCGACACCGAGGTGCACCCCGGCTTCGTGCACGACACCTTCAGCGCGTTCTACCCCTTCGCGGCCGCCTCCCCCGTCATCGGCCGGCTCGGTCTCGAGGAGCACGGGCTGCGCTGGCGGCACCCGCCCGCGCCGCTGGGGCACCCCTTCCCCGACGGCGGCTGGGCCCTGGTGCACCCCGACCCCGAGGACACCGCCGACGGCCTGGAGGCCGAGCACCCCGGCGACGGCGAGGCCTGGCTCGACCTGTGCCGCACCTGGGACCGCGTCGGGCCGGCACTGATGTCGGCGCTGCTCGACCCGTTCCCGCCCGTGCGCGGCGGCGCCCGGCTGCTGGCCCGCCTGCCCCGGGCCGGCGGCATGCACCTGGTCCGCGAGCTGCTCACCCCGGCCGCCTCCTTCGGCGCCCACCGCTTCGGCGGGCGCGGCGCGCGCACCCTGATCGCCGGCAGCGCCGGCCACGCCGACATCCCCCTCGACTCGGTCGGGTCGGGCGCCTTCGGCCTGATCATGACGATGCTGGCCCAGAGCGTCGGGTTCCCGGTCCCCGAGGGCGGCGCGGGCCGGCTGACCGAGGCGATGGCGCGCCGCCTCGAGAGCCGCGGCGGCCGGGTCCTGCTCGGCACCGAGGTCAGTGCCGTCGAGGTGGCGGGCGGACGGGCCGTCGCGGTGCGCACCCGCGAGGGCGAGCGGTACGCCGCCCGGCGCGCCGTCGTGGCCGACGTCTCGGCGCCGCTGCTCTTCGGCCGCCTCGTGGCCCCCGAGCACCTGCCCGCCCGGGTGGTGCGGGGCATGGCGTCCTTCGAGCTCGACCCCGCGACCGTCAAGGTCGACTGGGCCCTCTCGGGCCCGGTCCCGTGGGCCGGCGCCCCGGCGGTGGCACCGGGCTCCTTCCACGTCGGCGACTCGCTGGCCCAGCTGCAGGGATCGCTCGCCGAGGTCGCCGCGGGCGGGGTGCCGCGGCGTCCGTTCCTGCTGGCCGGGCAGATGACCACGACCGACCCGACCCGCAGCCCGGCCGGCACCGAGTCGCTGTGGGCCTACACCCACGTGCCGCAGTCGGTCGGCGCGACCTGGGGGCGCGACGAGGTCGAGCGCTTCGGCGACCGGGTCGAGGCCCGGCTCGAGGAGCTCGCCCCCGGCTTCGGCTCCCGGGTGCTGGCGCGCCGCGTCCTGGGCCCGCGCGACCTGCAGGAGCGCAACGCCAGCCTCGTCGGCGGCGCCGTCAACGGCGGCACCTCGCAGCTGCACCAGATGCTGGTGCTGCGCCCGGTCCCGGGCCTGGGACGCCCCGAGACCGGCATCGCGGGCCTCTACCTGGGCTCGAGCTCGGCGCACCCCAGCGGCGGGGTGCACGGCGCCCCGGGCGCGAACGCGGCCCGTGCCGCCCTCCTGCACCACCGGGCGCAGGCACCGCTGCGCCTCGGCGCCCGCGTGCGCTCCCGCCTCGGCTGAGCCTCGGCGCGCTGCACCGGCCCCGGACGGGTGAGCGCCCGACCACCTGGCCGACCTACCGTCGAGGCCATGCCCACGATGAAGCTCTCCCGCACCCTGTCCGCCGCCACCGCCTCGTACGGCGTCTTCGCGCTCGTGCGGCCCTCCCACCTGCCCGACGCGCTCGGCTCGCAGGCCGCCGACCGCGACGGGCTCGAGCTGCTCTCGCAGTCCTACGGCGTGCGCGACCTGGCCATCAGCGCCGCCGGCGTGCTCGGCTCCCCCTCGGTCGTCAAGGCCGCGATGGCGGTGCGCATCGCCATGGACCTCGGCGACTGCGTCCTGCTCTCCGCCCGCACCGAGGGCGACGTGCGCCGCAAGGTGATGGGCGTGACGCTGGGCTGGGGCGCCCTGAACGCGCTGGCGCTGCTGGTAGACCGGAAGGCCTGAGCACGGCCGGCGCCCGGCTACACTCCCCGCGTGCTTGGTTGTCAGGCACAACCATCCTTGAGGAGGAGCCGGGTGCCGTCGTTGTCCGCCCTGCGTCGCAGCGGCGACGAGCGCACCACGTTCGCGGTCCTCGCGGTCGCGGTCGCGTCGTTCGTGATGCTGCAGTCGCTGGTCGTGCCGGTGCTGGCGCAGATCCAGGTCGAGTACGAGACCGACCAGCCCACCGTCACCTGGGTGCTGACCGCCTACCTGCTCTCGGCCTCGATCGCCACGCCGCTGGTCGGGCGGCTGGGCGACGCCGTCGGCAAGCGCCGGGTGCTGGTCGTGGCCCTGGCGCTGCTCACCCTCGGGTCCGCCCTGGCCGCCCTGTCCCCCACCATCGGCTGGCTGATCGCCGCCCGCGCGGTGCAGGGCGTCGGCGGCGGCGTGATGCCGCTGGCCTTCGGCATCATCCGCGACGAGTTCTCCCCCGCCCGCGTCAACGGCGCCCTGAGCGTCCTGGCCTCCCTCACCGCCGTCGGCTTCGGCGTCGGCATCGTCACCGCCGGCCCGGTGGTCGACGCCCTCGGCTTCACCTGGCTGTTCTGGCTGCCGATGATCGCCACCGCCCTGGCCGCGGCCGGCGCGATGGCCCTGGTGCCCGAGTCGCCGGTGCGCACCCCCGGCCGGCTGCCCGTGCTGCCCGCCGTGCTGCTCGCGGGCTGGCTGGTCTGCCTGCTGCTGGGCGTGAGCCAGGGCAACGTCTGGGGCTGGGGCTCGGCCCGCGTCGTCGGGCTGCTCGCCGCGGCGGTGGTGCTCGTGGCCGCCTGGGTGCGTGTGGAGACGCGGGTGCCGGTGCCGCTGATCGACATGACGATGATGCGCCAGCGCGGCGTCTGGACCGCCAACGCGGTGGGCGCCTTCGTCGGCTTCGGCATGTTCGCCTCCTTCGGCTTCCTGCCCCAGTTCCTGCAGAGCCCCGTCGAGACCGGCTACGGCTTCGGCGCCTCGATCAGCGAGTCGGCCACGCTGCTGCTGCCCTCGGCGGTCGCGAGCTTCCTGGTCGGCTTCGTCACCGCCCGTCTCGTGCGCCGCCTCGGCGCCCGGGTCGTGATCGTCGCCGGGACCCTCGGCAGCGGGGTGGCCTTCGCCTCGATCGCGCTCTTCCACGACCACACCTGGCAGCTCTACCTGGCCACCACCCTGCAGGGGCTCAGCTCGGGCCTCGTCTTCTCCTCCCTGGCCGGCGTCGTCATCGGGGCGGTGCCCGCCCACCAGACCGGCGTGGCCAGCGGCATGAACGCCAACATCCGCACCATCGGCGGCGCCGTCGGCTCAGCGGTGATGGCCGGCATCCTCACCGCCGACGTGCTCGACTCCGGGTTCCCCACCGAGCACGCCTACGTCGTGGGCTTCCTGGTGCTCGCCGGCGCGATGGTGCTGGCCGCGCTCGCCGGTGCGCGCATCCCCGACTCCCACGAGCAGCGCACCGCCGGCGTGCTGGCCGACGCCTGCGACGCCGAGCTGGCCAACGTGGCGGCGGCGCCCTCGCGCTGACCCCACCCGACCGGAGGGGGTGGCGCGTCCCGGCGGGTTGCGGCAGCGTGCGGCAGGTGGAGATCGAGAAGGCGATGACCGCCGTGCGCAGCACCCACCAGTCCGTGCTCACCACCCTGCGGCGCGACGGTCGCCCCCAGCTGTCCAACGTGGTGCACGCCGTCGACGACGACGGGCTCATCAGGATCTCCACCACCGCCGACCGCGCCAAGCACGTCAACCTGCGCCGCACCCCGTGGGCGGCGCTGCACGTCAACGGGGACAGCTTCTGGTCCTACGCCGTGGTGGAGGCGGACGTGGACCTCTCCGAGGTCGCGGTGGCCCCCGACGACCCGGCGGTCGACGAGCTCGTCGCGCTGTTCCGGGCCATCTCGGGCGAGCACGACGACTGGGACGAGTACCGCGCCGCGATGGTCGCCGAGCGCCGGGTGGTGCTGCGGCTGCGGCCCACGCGGGCGTACGGCGCGCTGCCCTGACCCGGGCTCCTGCAAGGAATCCGCAAGGACTGCGCCGACGGGCGCAAGGTCTGCTCAAGCCGGCCGTGACGACCAGCCGCGGCTGCCAGTCTCGCCTGATCACCGGCCGATCGAGGAGACCCCGTGCACGAGACCCCCACCCCCACGCGCTCGTCGCTGCGCGCGGCCGTCCTGGCCGGCGGCCTGAGCGCGCTGCTGGCCCTCGGCACCGTCGCGGTCGTCTCGGCCGGGCCCGCCACCGCCACGAACCAGCCGAACGAGGGTGAGCAGGTCTGCCCCGGCTACGACTCGGGCAAGATCGACGTGACCGGCGAGCGGATGACGATCACGCTCACCGCCCCCGCGGGCAAGCTGATCAGCGCGTACTGCGTCAAAGCCGGCAGCGCCCAGGACGGTGACGGTCCGCAGCACGTCACCCTCGTCACCCCGTTGCCCTCCGTCGCCATCAGCTACACCTCGACGGTGAGCAACAAGGGCAAGGCGATCTCGCACTACTCGGTGCGGTACGTCGCTGCCACGCCCACGCCCACGCCGACCCCGACCCCTACGCCGACTCCGACCGCGACGCCGACTCCGACCCCTACGCCGACCCCGACGCCTGAGCCGACTCCCGAGCCCACGCCGCCGCCGACCTTCCCGCCGAACCCGCCGACCAACCCGGGCGGGCCCTTCGACTGGAACTGGAAGTACGCGGACCCGACGTGCGCCGGGCTCGTGGTGGCCTACCCGGGCGACCTGCCCCAGGGCCAGGCCAACGACGTCAACGTCCGGCTGCGCACCCCCGCCGGCCAGGTCACGCTGAACTACCACAACGACGAGGGCACCTGGTCGGGCACGCGGGCCTTCCCGTACTCCCAGCACCGCGGCTGGCCCGCCGGCACCACCGACTACACGGTGGAGTGGGTC
>JBFGFQ010000095.1:0-10616 GCA_041579495.1 Nocardioides sp. | reverse complement strand
CGTCGTCGCGCTGCTGGTCGCCGCCGGCCTGGCGGTGACCTCCTGGTGGGTGGTGCGCTCCGACCCGGCACCGCAAGGACCCCGGCTGGAGACGGTCGCGGAGCTGGACGACCCGCTGGTCGACCTGGTGCCGCCCGGGGAGCCGACCGCCGCAGGGTCCACCGAAGGCGTCGCGGCGGTGGCCCCGCAGGGCCAGGTCACGGTCGACGTCGCGGGCAAGGTGCGCCGCCCGGGCATCGCCGTGCTGCCGGCGGGGTCGCGCGTGGTCGACGCCCTCGAGGCCGCGGGCGGGGCGCGCCCGGGGGTGGACCTGGCCGGGCTCAACCTGGCGCGCCCGCTCGTGGACGGCGAGCAGGTGCTGGTCGGGGTGCCCGGGGCGCTGGCCCCGGTCACGCCGCCCGGTGCCGCCCTCCCGCCCGGGTCGCCGGGGGCGGCGCTGGTGGACCTCAACACCGCCGACCAGGCGCTGCTCGAGACGCTGCCCCAGGTGGGGCCGGTGACCGCCGGCGCGATCCTGGCCTGGCGCAGCGAGCACGGCGCCTTCACGGCGGTCGAGGAGCTGCTCGAGGTGGACGGGATCGGGGAGGCGACCCTCGCCCAGCTGGCACCGCTCGTGACGGTGTGAGCCCCGAGCCACCGGGCAGCACCGAGGCGGAGGGAGCCGCACGGCCCGCGGCGGACCTGCGGATGACCCTGCTCGGGGCGGCCGCCTGGGCCGGTGGGCTGCTGGGTGCGCTGGCCCCCGGCGCCGCGCTGCTGGTCGTGGCCGCGGGAGGCGGACTCGCGCTGGCCGTGCTCCGGCGCCGGGGACGGCACGCGGTGGCGCTCACCGGGGCGCTCCTCCTGCTGGTCCTGCTCGCCGTCGGCGCCAGCACCGCGCTGCGGCACGACCAGGTCGCCCGCGGGCCGCTCGCCGACCTGGCGGCCCAGCGCGCCGTGGTGCAGGTCGTGGCCACCATCGCCGGCGACCCCCGCCCGCTCCAGGGCCCGTACGCCGACGGCGTGTGGCTGCGGGCCACCGTGCGCGAGGTGGCGGGCCGGGGGAGCGCGCACACGCTGCGCGCGCCGGTGCTGGTGCTCGCGCCCGTGGAGTGGGCCGACGTCGCGCTGGGCTCCACCGTGGTCACCACCGGCCGGCTGGCCCCCGCCGACGACGACGAGCTGGCGGCCCTGCTCGACGTCACCGGCGCGCCCCGGGTGCGCGACCCGCCCGACCTGTGGTGGCGCGGCGCCGGCGCGGTGCGCGGGTCGCTGCGCGACTCGGTGGCCCACCGTCCCGCACCCGAGCGGGTGCTGGTGCCGGCGCTCGTCGACGGCGACGACGTGGGCCTCGACCCCGCGGTCGCCGACGACTTCCGGGCCACCGGGCTCACCCACCTGCTCGCGGTCAGCGGCACCAACCTGACGCTCGTCGTGGGCAGCCTGCTGTGGCTGGCCAGGGGTGTCGGGGTGCGTGGGCGCTGGCTGCTGCTGGTCGGCGCGGGCGGGATCGTGGGCTTCGTGCTGCTGGCGCGCACCGAGCCCAGCGTGCTGCGCGCCGCGGTGATGGGGGCGGTGGCGCTGGTGGCGCTGGGCACCGACGGGGCCCGGCGCGGCCCCCGCACCCTCGGGGTGGCGGTGACCGGACTGCTGCTGGTGCAGCCGGGGCTGGCGGTCTCGGTCGGCTTCGCCCTGTCGGTGCTGGCCACCGCCGGCATCATGCTCCTGGCGCCGGGCTGGCGCGACGCGATGGCGCGGTGGCTGCCGCGCTGGCTCGCCGAGGCCGTCGCCGTGCCCGCGGCCGCGCAGCTGGCCTGCACGCCGGTGGTGGCCGGCATCTCCGGCCAGGTCAGCCTGGTCGCCGTCGCTGCCAACCTGCTGGCGGCCCCCGTGGTCGGCCCGGCCACCGTCGTGGGCCTGGCCGGGGGGCTGGTGGGCCTGCTCGCCCCGCCCCTGGGACGGCTCCTGGGCACGGTCGCGACCTGGTGCGTGGGGTGGATCGTCGCGGTGGCCGAGCGTGGCGCCGCGCTGCCGGTGGCCGCGGTCGACTGGGGCACCGGGGTGCCGGCGCTGGCCGCCCTCACCGTGCTGAGCCTGCTCGTGGCGCTGCTGGCCCCGCGGCTGCTGGCGCGGCCGCTGCCGACGCTGCTGCTGTGCCTGGTCACCGGGCTCGTGGTCGCGGTGCGCCCGCCGTCGGCCGGCTTCGCGCCGGACGGCTGGCTGCTGGTGGTCTGCGACGTGGGTCAGGGCGACGCGGTGGTGCTCCGGGCCGGGGAGGCCAGCGCCGTGGTCGTCGACGTCGGTCCCGACCCGGCGGCGGTCGACACCTGTCTCGACGACCTGGGCGTCGAGCACGTCCCGCTGGTGGTGCTCACCCACTTCCACGCCGACCACGTCGACGGGCTGGAGGGCGTGCTGGCGGGACGGCGGGTCGACCGCGTCGTCACCAGCCCGCTGCTGGACCCGCCCGAGGCCGTCGAGGCCGTCGCCGGGCTGGTCGCGGCGGCCGGCGCCGAGGCTGGGGTGGCGTCGTACGCCGCGACCGAGCGCGTGGGGCAGGTGACCCTGCAGACCTTGTGGCCCACGGCGAGCGCCCCGCGCCGTGGACCCGGCGACGGCAGCACCGCGAACGACCAGAGCGTGGTGCTGCTCGCTGAGGTCGGCGGGGTGCGGGTGCTGCTGCCGGGGGACCTCGAGCCGCCGGGCCAGGCGGCGCTGGGGCGGGCGCTGCCCGACCTCGACGTCGACGTGCTCAAGGTGCCCCACCACGGCAGTCGCCACCAGGACCTCGACCTGCTCACCTCGCTGGGTGCCGACCTGGCGCTGGTGCCGGTGGGGGCCGACAACGACTACGGGCACCCCGACCCGGGGCTCCTCGAGGCCCTGGACGCCGCCGGCGCGCAGGTGCTGCGCACCGACGCCGACGGCGCCCTGGCGGTGGTGCTCCGCGACGGCGAGCCGGTCGGGGTGACCCGTGACTGAGTCGCGTCCCGGGCCCCGGGCCTCAGCCCATCAACGCCCTCACCAGCGGGACGTACCCGTTGCGGTGACCGGACGAGGTCGGGTGGTAGACGTCGCGGACGTCCCACGCGTACTTGCCGACCAGCCAGGGGTCGTTGGCGCAGACGTCGTGGCCCGTGAACGCCCCGATCGCGCTGATGTAGGTGACGCCGTTGGCCGCAGCGCGCTGTGCGATCGTGCTGTCGAGGTGGTCGACCACGCCGTTGAGGGCGCTGCGCTCGGCGGAGGTGATCCCGTTGGCCTGCGCACAGCCGAGGTTCGCACCGAAGGGTCGGCCGTAGCCGAGCTGCATCACCAGCGCGTTCGGGGCGGCGGCACCCACCGCGGCGTGCAGGCTGTCGAGCCGTGCGGGCAGGACGTCGTCGATCTTCCGGTTCACCTCGTCGGCGGTGGCCAGGCACTGGGACTGGTCGTAGTACCCCCAGCAGTTGAGGATCAGGTCGACGAAACCGACATCGTTGCCGCCGGCGGTGAAGGTGACGTAGTCGGTGCCAGCCGAGAGGGCACCGACCTGGTTGGTGACGACGTCCACGGTCGTGGCGCCGCTGCAGGCCTTGAAGACCAAGGAGGTCCCGCGCCGCTGACCGGCGATGACCGGGGCGTAGGCGTTGCTGCTGCGGTAGCAGCTGTAGTTCAGGTCTGCGCTCCCCGTGCCGTTGCCGGAGGAGTAGGAGTCGCCCAGGGCGACGTACTCGTCGGACGGGGGAGCCGCGCCCGCCGTCCCCGGGACGGCGAGGCCGGCGACGGCGGTGAGCAGCAGGGTGGTCGCAGCCGCGGCGGCGCGTTGCCCGAGGGTCAGGTGACGGTGCACGTCTTCCTCCTTCGGCGATCGGTTGGCCACGTCGTGCGGCCGGCTCGACCGATCGTCCTCGGACACCGTGGCAGCGGGCCCCGCCGCCGGCCATCGGATCGGCTCACAGGCTTCGCCGGCGCGGGTTGTGACCCGTCACAACGCGGTCGCCCGCCACCGCGCGGGTCCCTTGCCAGCGGCAGGGACGTGCGGCACGATCCCGCTGGTGTTCCCACAGCGCCGGGTCCCGGACAGCCTGCGACGCCGTTTCGCCACGACCCTTCCGGGACTCGTGGGCGAGACGGTGGCGGAGGTGGCCGCCCACGTGCCCTACTACGGCCGGGTGCCGGTGACCGACGTCCGCAGCGAGGTCGCAGCCACGACGCTGCGCAACCTGCAGCTCTTCGCCCGTCTCCTGGGCGAGGGCCAGATGCCCCGCCCGGACGACGTCTCCGTGCTGCTGGGTGCGGTGGCCCGTCGCGCGGAGGAGCAGATCCCGCTCCCCGAGGTGCTGGCCGCCTACTTCGTGGGCTTCCGCAACGGGTGGCGTCGCCTGGGCGAGGTGGCCCGACCGGGCGACCTCGACGAGGTGATCGAGTCGGGTCTGCAGATGCTGCACTACCTGGAGTTCGTCACGACCCGGGTGACCGAGACCTACGTGGAGACCACGGCCGCGCTGCACGGCACCGAGGGCGCCGCCCGGTCCGACCTGCTCTCAGCGGTGCTCGCCGAGCGGGAGACCGCCGAGGACTGGGAGCGGGCGGGCCTGGTGCGCTGGACCGAGCGCACCCTGCTCGCCCTGGTCCTGCCGACCCCTCGAGGACGGGGCGAGGTCGGGGTGGCGGTGGCGTCGCGGCGCAGGACCCGCGCCGTCCGCGAGGCGCTGGGGGAGGTCAGCGGGGCGACGGTCCTCGAAGGGGTGGGGACGCAGGGTGGGACGGTGCTGCTGGACGGGCACCTGGACCGGCACGACGTGCGCCGGGCGCTCGGGAGCGTCCTGCGCGGCCGCTGGCATGTCGGGCTCGCCCGGCTGACCGGGCCGCCGGGGACGGCGGCGGCCGCCGCCGAGACCGACGCGGTCGCCAGGGTCGCCCACCACCTCGGGCGCCCCCCGGGCGTCTACGAGCTCGCCGAGCTCGTCTTCGAGGTCCAGGTCACGCGGCCCGGCCCGGCTCGCGAGCACCTGCTGGCCTCGCTGCGTCCCCTGGCGGACCAGTCCGACCTCGTGCACACGCTCGAGCAGTACGTCCGGGCCGGCGGTCGCCGCAGGGAGACCGCGCTCGCCCTGCACGTGCACCCCAACACCCTCGACTACCGACTGCGCCGGGTCGCGGACCTGGTCGGGACCGACCCCACCTGTCCGCACGGGCTCCCCGTCCTGCGGGCCGCTCTCATCGCCCGGGACTTCGCCGCGGGGGAGGAACGGCAGCGCAGGCCCGGTCGCGATGCCTCGACGGGCTCCTGACCGGGGCCGTCGGCGGGCTGTGGCAGGCTTGCGCGCACCATGCCAGCACCCCGCTCCACCGCGCCCCGAGCCCCCTCCGCCGCCGACGTGCTGGGCCGCGTCACCCTGGTGACGGGCAAGGAGGAGTTCTTCGGTGAGCGCACCGTCGCCGCGGTGCGGGGGGCGGTGCGCTCCCACGACGCCGAGGCCGAGGTCTCGGAGGCCGCGGCGGCCGAGCTGACGCTGGCCACGCTCGGTGAGCTGTCGGCGCCCTCGCTGTTCTCCAGCACCCGCTGCGTGGTCGTGCGCAAGCTGGAGGACCTGCCCGAGGAGTCGGTCGCAGGGTTGCTCGGCTACTGCGCCGCACCGGCCGAGGACGTCGCGCTGGTGCTCGTGCACAGCGGCGGGCAGAAGGGCAGCGGCGTGCTCACCAAGCTGCGCAAGCTCGGACCGGTCACCGAGGTGAAGTCCGCCGAGCTCAAGGCCTCGGAGTACCCCTCCTTCGTCATCAACGAGGCCCGCTCCATGGGCGCGCGGATGGACCAGCAGGCGGCCACGACGCTGGTGCAGGCCGTGGGCCAGGACCTGCGCTCGCTCTCGGCCGCGGCCCACCAGCTGACCAACGACTTCCCCGGCGAGACGCTCACCGAGGAGCGGGTCAAGCGCTACTTCGGGGGCCGGGCGGAGGCCAAGTCCTTCGCCGTCGCCGACGCCGCGTTCTCGGGACGGCGCCTCGAGGCGCTCGAGGAGCTGCGCTGGGCGCTCGACGGCGGCACCCCGGCCGTGCTCATCACCTCGGCCTTCGCCGGCGGGGTGCGCGGCCTGGCGCGGTTCAAGGGCGCCAGGTCACGCAGCGAGAACGACCTGGCCCGCGAGATCGGCGTGCCGCCGTGGAAGGTGCGCTCGGTGCGTGAGCAGGCCAAGGGCTGGTCCAGCGCCGCCCTGGGCCAGGCCGTGCGGGCGGTGGCCCGCGCCGACGCCGACATCAAGGGCGCCGCGAGCGACGCGTCGTACACCCTCGAGCGGCTCGTCCTGACCGTCACCGAGCTGCGCGAGCGTGGCTGACCCGGCCCAGATCTCGCGCCCACCCGGCCGGGATCTCTCGCCGACCCGGCCGAGATCTCGCACGGTCCCGAACTGCCGACGACCCGCCCGACGAGGTCGGGCGGGTCGGCTCAGGACCAGACGTGGTCCGCACGGGGCGGACCGCGGAAATCAGAGAGCAGCGGCCTTCTTGGCGATCGCGGACTTGCGGTTCGCGGCCTGGTTCTTGTGGATGACGCCCTTGGAGGCGGCCTTGTCGAGCTTCTTGGCGGCGTCGCGACCGGCGGTCAGCGCGGTCTCCTTGTCGCCGGCCTCGACAGCCTCGCGGAACTTGCGCACGGCGGACTTGAGGTTCGTCTTGACCGCCTTGTTGCGCTCGTGACGCTTCTCGTTCTGCTTGTTGCGCTTGATCTGGGACTTGATGTTCGCCACGGGCAATGCCTTTGCTGGTGTTGAGAACGAATGGTCTGGTGCTGAGTCGGGGCGCGCAGCGGCACAGGGGTGCCACACACGCGACATCGGAGATTATCAGCGGCGCACGAGCCCGCCCAAATCCTCCGACGTGACGCCGGCGCCGTCGCGGCGGGTCGCGCTCGACCACCACCCGCGTCGCTCGCCGAGCCAGGCCCAGCATGCCTCACCCTGCCGACGCTGGGCCAGCCGCAGGTACGGCGACCACGCGGGGGAGCGCCCCTGCGCCGAGGCGAGGAAGTACGCCGCCGTCGCGGCGAGCACCGTGTCGACGTGCTCGGCCGGGGCCGCGGCCAGCAGCGGGGTCGCCCGCAGCACCGCCTCGACGTCGACGCCGTCGGAGCACGGCCCCACCAGCGCCCACAGGCTGTCGAGCCACGGCGCCCCGAGCGCCGGCCACGCCCACCCGCACAGCAGCAGGCGACCGTCGTCGGCGAGCAGCACGTTGTCGTCGGTGACGTCGCCGTGCACCAGCGCCCCGCCTTCGACGGCGGCGGGCAGCGAGCCGGCGAGGGCTGTGGCCTCGCGGACGTGGGCCGGGTCGAGGTCGGGTCGGGCGGCCGCCACGTCGGTCCACCGGGTCGGCCAGTCGGCCAGGTCCTCGGCGACGGTGGTCAGGTCGACGCCGGTCGCGGCGGGGGAGTCGGCGAGCGCCGCGAGGCTGGCCAGCAGTCGCTCGAGGTCGTCGTGGCGCCAGGGGCGCCCCGGGGTGCGGGCCGCGACGTGCTCGAGCCCGACGACCACCCAGTCGTCGGCGCGGTGGCGCCGGCCCGGCTCGGTGCCGTGGCTCCACAGCAGCCGCGGTGCCGGCAACGACGCCGGGTCGAGGGCGCCCAGCGAGGCCGCCTCGGCGGCGTACGTCAGGGCGGAGGCCCGCTGGGCGGTCACCGAGGCGGCCTTGACGTAGTGCTGCGACCCGTCGGCGCCGCGCAGCACCGAGGCGAAGCCGGGGGTGAAGCCGCCGGTGCACGAGCGGGCGTCGACGACGGCGGTGCCGCAGCGCTGCTCGATCAGGCGGCGCACGTGCGGCGGCAGGTGCACCCACTCGAGCCGGCGCGCGGTGAGGCCGTGGGGCAGGTCGTCGAGCGGCTGGTCCACGGCGACATCCTGCGCCAGCACCGCGCCCACTCGGCGCAGACACCCCGGTGGCCGCGCCCGCCCCTCACCCGGGCGGACCTGACGCGACGCGCCCGGCTCGGCCACGGTGGGAGCCATGACGACCGTGGCCGAGCTGATCATCGAGACCATCGCCGAGCACGGGACCACCGAGGTCTGGGGCGTCGTGGGCGACGCCCTCAACCCCGTCACCGACGCCATCCGGCGCGAGGACCGGCTGCGGTGGATGGGGGTGCGCCACGAGGAGGTGGCGGCCTTCGCCGCCGGCGCGCAGGCCCAGCTCACCGGACGCCTTGGCGTGTGCATGGGCACGGTCGGCCCGGGGGCCATCCACCTGCTCAACGGCCTGTACGACGCCAAGAAGTCGCACGCGCCGGTGCTGGCGATCTGCGGGCAGGTGCCCCGCGCCGAGATCGGCAGCGACTTCTTCCAGGAGGTCGACAACGACGTCCTCTTCGCCGACGTTGCCGTCTTCACCGCCACGGTCACCGACCCGGCCCAGCTGCCCACGCTGCTCGAGCAGGCCGGCAACGCCGCCCTCCAGCACCGCGGGGTCGCGGTGCTGACGGTGCCGGGCGACGTCGGCGAGCTCGAGGTCGCCAAGGGCACCACGACCCCGCGCCTCGTGGCCGACCTCCCGGCGGCGACCCCGACGCCCGAGTCGGTGCGCGCGGCGGTCGACGCCGTCGTGGCCGCCGACACGGTCACCCTCCTGGTGGGCCAGGGAGCCGCAGGCGCGCGGCACGAGGTGCTCGAGCTGGCCGAGCGGCTGGGCGCGCCGATGGTGGTGGCGCTGAAGGGCAAGGAGGCCTTCGACCACGACAACCCCTACGAGATCGGCCAGTCCGGGCTGCTCGGCAACCCCGCGACCACCCTCGCGCTGGAGACCTGCGACCTGCTGCTGATGGTCGGCACCGACTTCCCCTACAAGGAGTTCTACCCCTCCGGCGCCACGGTGGTGCAGATCGACAGCGACGGCACCCACGTCGGGCGCCGGCACCCGGTCGACCACGCCGTGGTCGGCGACGCCCGGCTGGCGGTCGGGGCGCTGCTGCCGCACCTGGAGCGCCGGGAGGACCGCGGCCACCTCGACCGCGCGCGGTCGGCGTACGAGACCTGGCAGGGCCTGCAGCAGCACTTCGTCGACCCCGACTACGAGAAGAAGCCGGCCGGCTTCCTGCGGCGCAAGGTCGACAACCCCGACCGCCGCATCCGCCCCGAGCTGCTCGCCGGGCTCGTCGACCGGCACGCGGCGCCCGACGCCGTCTTCACCGCCGACACCGGCATGGCCACGACCTGGCTGTCGCGCTTCGTGCGCATCGACCGCGACCGGCGCCTGCTGGGCTCCTTCAACCTGGGCTCGATGGCCAACGCCATGCCCCAGGCCCTCGGCGCCCAGGCCCTCGACCACGACCGCCAGGTGGTCGCGCTCTGCGGCGACGGCGGGCTGACGATGCTGCTGGGCGACCTGATCACCGCGGTCAGCCACGACCTGCCGGTCAAGCTCGTCGTCTTCGACAACGGCCGCCTGGGCATGGTCAAGCTCGAGATGGAGCAGGTCGGGATGGCCGAGTTCGGCACCGTGCTGCACAACCCCGACCTGGCCGCGGTCGCCGAGGCGGTGGGGATGCGCGGCATCCGGGTCGAGGACCCGCACGACCTCGACGACGCCGTACGCCGCGCGCTCGCGCACCCGGGCCCCGTGCTGCTCGACGTGGTCACCAACCCCGACGAGGTCGCGGTGCCCTCGAAGCCCACGCTCGAGCAGGGCTGGGGCTTCGCGATCGCCAAGGCCAAGGAGATGGTCGTCAGTCCCGAGTGAATGGGGGCTTCGACCCGACCCGTGGAAGGATGGTGCCGCCCGTGCCCCGTCGTCCGAGAGATCCCTGAGAGCCCCGTGCCTGCCGTTCCCCCGAAGTCCTGGCCCGTCCCCGGGCAGACCGACCCGGCGATGCTGCGCAACTTCTGCATCATCGCCCACATCGACCACGGCAAGTCGACGCTGGCCGACCGCATGCTGCAGCTGACCGGCGTCGTCGACGCCCGGGCCGCGCGTGCGCAGTACCTCGACCGGATGGACATCGAGCGCGAGCGCGGCATCACCATCAAGAGCCAGGCCGTGCGGATGCCGTGGGGCGTCGAGGACGGCAACGACGAGGGCGCCGAGGCCGGCACCTACGTGCTGAACATGATCGACACCCCCGGCCACGTCGACTTCACCTACGAGGTGTCGCGCTCGCTGGAGGCCTGCGAGACCGCCGTGCTGCTCGTCGACGCCGCCCAGGGCATCGAGGCGCAGACGCTGGCCAACCTCTACCTGGCGATGGGTGCCGACCTGCACATCATCCCGGTGCTCAACAAGATCGACCTGCCCAGCGCCAACCCCGACAAGTACGCCGCCGAGCTCGCCGGCCTCGTCGGCTGCGAGCCCGAGGACGTGCTGCGCGTCAGCGCCAAGACCGGCCTGGGCGTGGAGGCGCTGCTCAACGAGATCGTCAAGCAGACCCCGCCGCCGGTCGGCGCGGCCGACAAGCCGGCCCGGGCGCTGATCTTCGACTCCGTCTACGACACCTACCGCGGCGTCATCACCTACGTGCGCGTCATCGACGGCAAGCTCAACCACCGCGACCGCATCAAGATGATGTCGACCAACGCCACCCACGAGATGCTCGAGGTGGGCGTGATCAGCCCCGAGCAGGTCAAGGCCGGCGAGCTCGGCGTCGGCGAGGTCGGCTACCTGATCACGGGCGT
>JBFGFQ010000094.1:0-10636 GCA_041579495.1 Nocardioides sp. | reverse complement strand
GACGGATGAGCCAGCACTCCGACAGCCCTGCGGTGGCCGAGCAGACGATGGCCGACCTGACCAACGTCCTCACCCGCACCACCGACCACCGGGTCCTCAACGTGCAGTGCCGGCACGCCCACCACCTCGCCGCCGTGTACGACACCTCGGCCGGGCTGGTCTACACGGCGCCTACCGGACCCCACGCGCACGGCTCGAAGGACTTCGTGGACACCGCCCACGACGGCGGCGGGCCGGGCCACACCTTCACCGACCTGCTGGAGGCCGCGCCCCTGGTGGTCGACGAGGTGCCCGCGTGGTGCGACTGCGGGCACTGGTCGCTCTCGCGGCGCGACCTACTCGAGCGCACCCACGACGGCGGCGGCACCGTGCACCTGCCCTGAGCCCGCGCCGCCCGCCCCCGCACCCGGTCGGCGTACCCCACCGCGACTCCTTGACCCCCGTCGGCGCCGGGGAGAAACTCGAAGCAACGCTGAGGAGGCGGTCTCGATGGACGAGTACCTGGTCGTGGCCAACCAGACCTTGGGTGGCGAGGAGCTCGAGCGCACGGTCCGCGAGCGCATCGAGCGGGGGGACAGCAGCTTCTACGTGCTGGTGCCGGTGACCCCTCCGCACGACGAGAGCGGGTGGTCCGGCGGCTTCATCGCCTACGAGGGCATGTCCGGCGACGAGGCGCGGGCGTGGTTCGAGCAGGACGCGGAGCACCGGCGGAAACTGATGGAAGAAGCCCGCAGCCTTGCGGAGCAGCGCCTGGCGAGGATGGTCCAGGCGATCGAGGAAGCCGGTGCCCGGGCGGAGGGTGCCGTCTGCGACGCCGACCCGCTCGAGGCCGTCAAGGAGCGGCTGGCCGGGAGCTCCTGCTCCGAGGTGATCGTGTCGACGCTGCCGCGCCGGCTCTCGCGCTGGCTGAAGATGGATCTGCCCAGCCGGGTGGCCCGCGCCTCGAGTGCGCCCGTGACCACCATCGAGGCTGACAAGTCATCGGTCACCTAGGTGTGGCGAGCGACCTCGCCGCCCGTACCCATCGCTAGGGCCCTCCCTCCACACATGTAGCTGTCGTGACGAGGCTGCCTTGCTCCGGGCCCCACGTGGGGAGTCGGACGTCGAGGCCAGGGCGGGCTCGCGGGCCCTTTGTCCGCTGTCGGGCAGGTGCGCGAGTCGCTGCCCAGGGGGCGGATGGCCCGCCGCTTCCCGCCGATAGGGAGGACTGTCCGCTGGTCGGGCCGACACTGGAGGAGATCGCGTAGCGGATGGCAGGGTGAGGCCTGGCCGGGGTGGAATCAGTCCCACCAGGAACGGACCATGTCGCCCATCGGACATGGTCAGAGCCCCGGCCCCGAGGACCGGTCGCGGGACCGCGCTCGTGGGCTGCACGCCTGCGTAGGGATTGTGGGTACGGTCGACCACCACCACCATCACCACCGACCGCCGCAGTCCCGGGAGGTCCCTGTGCTCGACGCGATGCCGCTCGACGTGGCGTGGCCGGTCTTCGCGGTGTGCGCCGCCGTCATCGGGGTCGCCGGTGTGCGCCTGGCCAGGCTGGTCGACCGGATCGCCGACCGCACAGGCCTCGGCGAGGCCGTCGCCGGCGCGGTCCTGATGGGCTTGACCACCTCGCTCAGTGGCAGCGTGCTCTCCGTCTCGGCAGCGGTCTCGGGCAAGGCCGAGCTGGCGATGGCGAACGCCGCCGGCGGGATCGCTGTGCAGACATTGTTCCTGGCCGTGGCCGACATCGCCTATCGGCGCGCCAATCTCGAGCACGCGGCCGCCTCGATCGGCAACATGATCCAGGGCGCGCTGCTGATGTCGCAGATGTCGTGGCTGCTGATCGCCTTCGCCATGCCGGAGTGGACCGTCGGGCACGTCCACGTGGTCACCCCGCTGCTGCTCGCCTCGTACGTCTACGGCCTGCGCCTGGTGCGCCAGACCCAGGCCCAGCCCATGTGGACGCCTGCGCGGACCCAGGAGACCCGCGTCGACGAGCCGGAGGCGGACAACCAACGCGATTCCCTGGCGGCGCAGGCCGTGGCTTTCCTGCTGCTCGCGGCGACGATCGGGACCGCCGGCTACGTGCTGGAGAAGAGCGCCTCGGTCATCGTGTCCGAGACAGTGCTGGGCGCCGCGCTGGTCGGCACGCTGTTCACCGCCGTGGTCACCTCGCTGCCCGAGCTGGTGACCACCGTCGCGGCCGTGCGCAACGGCGCCCTGACCCTGGCGGTGTCGGGGATCATCGGCGGCAACGCCTTCGACACGCTCTTCGCGGCCTTCTCCGACGTCGCCTACGGCGAGGGCTCGATCTACCACGCCGTCTCGAGCGCGGTCGTCTTCTGGATCGCCCTTGGCGCACTGATGACCGCGGTGCTGCTGATGGGCCTGATCCGGCGCGAGGAGCGCGGGCCGGGGCGGATCGGCTTCGAGAGCGTCGCGATGATCGGGCTCTACGTCCTGGGGGTCACAGTCGTCGTCGCGAGCACCTGAGCGTGTCGCTGGGCGGCGTGGCTCGTTGAGGGGGCACCGACCTGTGCCGCTCGCCACCACGGAGGACCCCACGGTGCCCCTGTCCCGCCGCCTGACCACCTCGATCGCCCTGCTGGCCGTGCCCGCCCTGCTGCTCGGCGGCTCCAGCTACCCGGCGGTGGCCTCCGCCGAGCGGGAGCCCGAGCCCGGCTCGGCGGCCTACGTGCAGCGCGACACCGAGAACGTCGTCGATGCCTACGGGCGCATCCACGGCGAGGGTGGCCAGCTGCGCAACCCCGCCTACCTGCCGGCCCTCGTCACGCAGAGCACCGCGAACAGCGTCACCCAGCTGCTCACCCAGGTCGCCGAGCCGACCCGTCCCGCGCTCACCGCGGGCAACCTGGTGCCCGGCTGGGACGTCGGCAACCCGCTCCGGTCCTCCTGGTCGGGCACCCGCGGGCGGTCCCGGCGCGTCGCGTTCACCAACCGGTACGGCGCGCTGCTGCGCGGCACCGTGTGGGCACCGGCCGAGGACGCCCGCGACCCGTACTCCGGGCGTCGGCTGCGCGCCCCGTTCCCCGGCGTGGTGATCACCCCGGGGTCGGTGCAGGGCTCGGAGGGCATGTACGAGTGGCTCGCCCAGGACCTCGCCGAGCGCGGCTACGTGGTGCTGACCTACGACGTGCAGGGCCAGGGCGGCAGCGAGACGTTCCCGCACCCCGAGGGGTCGGCGTTCCCGTTTTGCGACCCGACCGCCGAGCCGCAGCCCGGCGGCTCGACCGGCGAGATGACCGGCTGCCCGGGCGTGCCGTTCCAGCAGCAGGCCAACTTCGAGGTGGGCACCCGCGACGCGCTCTCCTTCCTGCTGGCCACCCCGTCGCGCCCGTACGCCAACCCCGGCAGCACCGGCGCCCACGTCGACGACGCGAACCCCTTCCACCGCCTCCTCGATCGGCGTCGCGACCGCGACCCCGTCACCCCCGGGCGACGAAAGCGCATCGCGATCATCGGGCACTCCCTGGGCGCGGCCGCCGTCTCGCAGGTGCAGGCCGTCGACCGGCGGGTGGCCACCGTGGTGGCCCTCGACAAGCTCGGCTCCACCAGCGGCGCCGCCGACGTGACCCCGGTCGTGCCCGCGCTGGGCATCCAGTCGGAGTACGGCTTCTCGGTCACCCCCTGGCTGCTCTCCGGCGGCAGCTCGATCTCCCCGCAGCCCAGCCCGCAGGGCCCCGACCCCCGCCGCGAGCGGGCCACGGGCTGGGACGCCTGGGACGCCGAGGGCGTCGACTCGATGATGCTGGTCCCCCGCGCCTCCACCCACCTGGAGTACACCGACGTCCCGCTGGTGCTGCCGGCCAGCCGCTGGGGCCAGGCCGTCACCAGCGTGACCGTGCAGCGCTGGCTCGACCGCTACCTCAAGCACCGCGGCGGCCCCCGGGCCCTGCTGCGCCAGCGCCTGGACTACCTCGAGCCGACCGGCGACGGCACCTGGACCCCGGTGCGGCTGCGTCGCGACGACCACCTGAGCTTCTACTACTGCTCGGCCTACCGTCTCGACGCCGCCCGCCGGACCCTGCGCGACGGGGACGTCACCGACGTCGGCTGCTAGCCCGGGGCACGAGGAGGGTCCTAGGCGGAGGCGCCCTCGGCGACGGCGATGCGCAGGGCCCGCAGGTAGCCCGCGAACCCGTCGGGCGCGCGCCCCCGCTCGCGCGCCGAGGTGACCACCGGTCGGCCCTGACGCACCGTGGGGGCGCCCGCGGCCAGCAGCGCGCGCACCAGCTCGACGTCCTCGCCGGTGGTCAGGTCGCCGAAGCCACCCACCTGCCGGTACGCCGACAGCCGGACGCCCAGGTTGGCGCCGTGCACGTGCAGCCGGCCGGTGCGGTGCCGAGCGTGCCAGGCGGCCAGCACGGGTGGGTCGAGCTCGTCGGCGTCGGGCAGCACCGGCCCGACCAGCAGGTCGTGACCGGCCCCGGCCGCCGCGAGGTGGTCGGCGAGCCAGGAGCCGGGAACCCGGGTGTCGGCGTCGGTGGTGGCCACCCAGACCCGCTCCGGCCGGTGCGGTGGCAGCGCGGCGGTGGCGGTGTCGACGCCCAGCGCCCGCGCCGCGCCGACGCTGCGGGCGTCGGTGTGCACGACGCGCACGGGGTGGGAGGCAGCGATCTCGGCGCTGGCGTCGGAGCAGGCGTCGAGCACCACGACCACCTCGACCCGCGGCGTGGCGCCCGCACCGTCGGCCCGCAGCCCCTCGACGGCCCGGCTGATGGAGACCAGGCCCGCGTCCAGCACGTCCTGCTCGTCGTGGACCGGGACGACCACTACGAGCGACTCGATGCCGCTCACGCGGTCGGGTCCGGCAACCGGCTGGGAGGTCCGAGCAGCAGCAGCTCGACGTCGCGGTCCTGGTACTGCGCGAGTCGGGACCAGCCCGGCAGCGCCTCGAAGGCCCGGTGCACCGCTGCCCCGTCGAGCGGCCAGCCCTCCACCGGGTGCCGCCAGTGCGCGAGCAGCACGACCCCGTCGCGGGCCAGCCCGTGGGCGACCTGGCGCACCAGCGAGTCGAGGTCGACGGGGCTGAGGAAGTAGCCCACCTCGCTGACCACGACCACGTCGTACCGTCCGTCGGGCCAGTCCTCGGGCAGCAGCCGCTGCTGCACCTCGACGTGCTCGAGGTCCTCGGTGCGCCGGCGCGCCGCGGCCACGGCCGCGGGGCTGGAGTCGACCGCCAGGACCTCGTCGCAGCGTGCGGCCAGGTCGCGGGTCAGCACCCCGGTCGAGCAGCCGACCTCGAGCACCTGGCCGTGGTGCCGGTCGGGCAGCATCGCCAGGGCCAGGGCGCGCTTGCGCTGCTCGTACCACCGGGTGTCGGCGCCCCAGGGCTCCGCCACCTCACGGTGCAGGGCCTCGAGCGTCTCGTCGCGGGCCGGGGCCTCGACGTAGACCTCCTGCTCGCCGAGGAAGTGCGCCAGCATCCCGGTCAGCAGCAGCGTCTCGTCACCGGGGGCCTCCGACAGCGGACGCACCTGCGTGGTGTGGCAGTGCACCGCGCGCCGCTTGGCCGCGCACGCGGTGGGGTCGAGCGGGAGCCGGCGCAGGTCGACCCAGGGGGCGTCCTGCGGCTCGGCGCGGTGCCAGAACCAGATGGGGTACTCCAGCAGGCGGGCGCCGGTACGCCGCGCGGCGGCCGCGCAGATCCGTCCGGCCGCGTCGTGGTCGGGGTGCCCGTCATGGCGCCAGGGGCCCACCAGCAGGGTCCGGCTGCCGTCGCCGATCAGGGTGGAGAGCCGGTCGGTCCAGCGGGCCTCGTCGTCGGCCACCGCACCGTCGGCCGAGCCCCAGTGGTCGAGGTGGACCTCCTCGGCGGCACCGCCCAGTGCGAGCACCGCGGCCCGTGACTCCTCGAGGCGCCGCTCGGCGAGCCGTGCGGGCGAGTGGGTCGGCGACCCGGGGTGGCTGCGCTCGCCGGCGGTCAGCAGCACCAGGTCGATCCGGGGTCGCCGCCCGTCGGGCAGCCCGAGCAGGCGCGTCATCAGCCCGGCGGCACCCAGCGACTCGTCGTCGGGGTGGGCGGCAAGCACCACCACGCGCTCCAGCGCGCGCCCGTCGCGGGCGGACGTCTCCAGCAGCGGCAGCGCCGACCAGCGCCTGTCGTCGTGCCAGGTGCTGGCGGGCGTGCCCGCCACGTCGTGGCGGAACGTGGCCATCATGCCGACCACCAGGCCCCGTGCTCGTCGAGACTGCGTCCCAGGGACGCGAGGTCGCGCTCGGCGTGGTGCTGGCGCAGGTAGAGACGCAGGTCGGCCAGCCCGGCGGCGTACGCCGCGTCGGCCACCTGCGGGCCGGGGCCCAGCGCGTGCTCGCACGAGGCCAGGACGCCCTCGGCCGCGGCGGCGACCACCGAGCGCACCCGGGTGGCCAGCGCGGCCGCCCGGTCGCCGGAGACGTCGCCGCCGTCCACCAGCGACGCGGCCTCGGCCAGGGCGGCCCGGGCCGCGGTCAGGTGCTGGTCGACCAGCCCGAGGTGCAGGTGCCCGACCTGGTCGAGCGGCCGTCCGCCGGGGCGCGCGAGACGGCGGGCCAGGCCGACCGCGCCGCCGTACCAGACCGCCGCGACGCCGATCCCGCCCCAGACGAAGCCGTCGCGGCGCAGGTACCACCCGGGACCGCCGACGGGCGCGGCCCGGGCGCCGTCGACCTCGATCGGGGTGCTCACCACGTCGGGGAGCCCGCGCGGCACCCACAGGTCCCGGTGCTCGCCGGTGCGCACGGCCGCGTCGCGCAGGTCGAGGGCGAACAGCCCCCGGGTCTCGTCGTCGACCCAGGCGGTGACCAGGGCGTGGCTCAGGTGCGAGGCCAGCGAGCACCACGGCTTGGTGCCCTCCAGCCGCCAGGAGTCCCCGTCGGGGCGGGCGGTCAGTCGGGCGCCCGGCCCCTCGGCGGCGAAGACGCCCCACGTGGCGCCGTCGGGCGCGTCGACGCCGGCCTCGTCGAGGATCGCCAGGGCGTCGAGGTGCGGCTCGACGGTGCGGGCCAGCTGGAGGTCGTGGGCGCCCAGGGTCGCCAGCAGCTCCCAGAGGAGCCGGGTGCGACCGGAGGCGGGCCGCGGCGCCCGCTCGCCCAGGGCGGCGGCGAGCTCGAGGTGCCCGACCAGGTCGCCGCGCTTGACCTCGGCGCCGAGGCCCCGGGTGAGGGCCCGGGTGAGGGCACCGTGGCACGGGTCGGTCCCGGTGCCCGGGTCCGGCGAGGGGGTCAGCGACACCCAGGGGTCCATGCAGTGCTCTCCTCGTCGTGCCGCACGTGCGCCGCTGACCCGGCACTGTCGGGAGCAGCTGCGTAAGTGCTCCGTACGGGCGCCGGGCCCGCGACACCTGTCCCTTAACCCTCGCACGCCCCCGTCAAACGCCGATGCGCTGTTTTCACCCATAGGAGGGAGGAACCGGGCGACGGCTAGGCTCCTGCGGTGCCTCCCACTCCCTTCCGGCTCGGCTTCGTCACCGGCGCGACCCCCGACAAGTGGGCGCGGACCTGGCGCGAGCGCTCGCGCGACCCGCTCGAGCTCGTCCCCGTCGAGCAGGACCAGCAGGAGCGGGTCGTCCGCGACGGCGAGGTCGACATGGTGCTCGCCCGGCTGCCCGTCGACCGCGACGGCCTGCACTGCATCAACCTCTACGAGGAGCGGGTGGTGGCCGTGATGGGCCACGAGCACGTCGCCACCGTCGTCGACGAGGTCGGCACCGAGGACCTCGCCGACGAGCAGCTCGTCGCCCCGCACGTCTCGGGCTGGACGCCGCGGGCCCCGCAGCTCGACTGGCCGCCGATGAGCGTGAAGGAGGCCGTCGAGACGGTGGCCGCCGGCACCGGCGTGCTGCTGGTGCCGATGTCGGTCGCGCGGCTGCACCAGCGCAAGGACGTCACCTACCGCCCGGTGCACGACCTCGAGGGCACCACCGTGGGCCTGGTGTGGCGCACCGACAACGAGGACCCGCGCGTGCAGACCTTCATCGGGATCGTGCGCGGGCGCACCGCGAACTCCTCGCGCGGCTGAGCCGCCCGGCTACCAGGACGTGGCCAGGGGCCGGCCCTCGGTGTAGCCGGCCGCGGACTGCACGCCCACCACCGCCCGCTCGTGCAGCTCCTCCAGCGACGCGGCGCCGGCGTACGTGCACGCCGACCGCACGCCCGAGCAGATCTCGTCGATCAGGTCCTCGACCCCGGGGCGCTGCGGGTCGAGGTACATCCGCGAGGAGGAGATGCCCTCCTCGTAGAGCCCCTTGCGGGCCCGGTCGTACGCCGACTCCCCCGACGTCCGGTTCGCCACGGCCCGCGCCGAGGCCATCCCGAAGGAGACCTTGTAGGAGCGGCCGCCGTCCTCGACCAGGTCGCCGGGCGACTCGTGGGTGCCGGCGAACCAGGACCCGATCATCACGCTGGACGCACCGGCGGCCAGCGCCAGGGCGACGTCGCGCGGGTGCCGCACGCCGCCGTCGGCCCACACGTGCCCGCCCGCCTCGCGGGCCGCGGCGGCGCACTCGAGGACCGCTGAGAACTGCGGTCGCCCGACCCCGGTCATCATCCGGGTCGTGCACATCGCGCCCGGCCCGACGCCGACCTTGACGATGTCGGCACCGGCGGCCATCAGCGCGCGGGTGCCGCCGGCGTCGACGACGTTGCCGGCCGCGACCGGGACCTGCGGGTCGAGGGCGCGCACCGCGCCCAGCGCCTCGATCATCCGGTCCTGGTGGCCGTGCGCGGTGTCGACGACGAGCGCGTCGACGCCGGTCTCCAGCAGCTGGGCGGCCCGCAGACCCACCTCGCCGTTGACGCCGACGGCCGCCGCGACGCGCAGCCCGCCCCGGTCGTCGGCGGCGGGGGTGTAGAGCGTCGCGCGCAGCGCCCCGGCGCGGGTCAGCACGCCGACCAGCGTGCCGTCGGCCGCCACCGCCACGGCCAGCGGCGCCCGGGCGGCGTCGATGGCGTCGAAGGCGGCCCGGGGGTCGGTGTCGTCGGTGATGGTCACCGGCGTGCGGGTCATCACCTGGTGCACCTGGGCGAAGCGGTCGACGTCGGCGCAGTCCTGCTCGGAGACCACCCCGACCGGGCGGCCCTCGTCGACCACGACCGCGGCGCGGTGCGAGCGCTTCGGGATCAGCGACAGCGCCTCGGCCACCGTCTGGTGCGGGGCGAGCTCGATGGGGGTGTCGAAGACGAGGTGGCGGCTCTTGACGAAGGAGACGACCTCGCGCACCACCGGCACCGGGATGTCCTGGGGCACCACGACCAGGCCACCGCGCCGGGCCACGGTCTCGGCCATCCGGCGCCCGGCGATCGCGGTCATGTTGGCGACCACCACCGGGATCGTGGCGCCGGTGCCGTCGCTGGTCGCGAGGTCGACGTCGTACCTGCTGGCCACCGAGGAGCGCCCCGGCACCATGAAGACGTCGTCGTAGGTCAGCTCGTGCGGCGGGGCCGCGTCGTTGAGGAAGCGCACGGCCGCGACCCTACGACGCCGCGCCGACGTGCGCTCCACGTCGGGCCCCGGTCGGTCGCCGGTCGGTCCCCGGTCGGTGCCTAGGGTGGCCCCATGAGCTGGACCGAGCCCGGTGAGCCCGACCTGCTCGTCCGTCGGCTGCTGGCCGGCTTCGAGGCGGCGTACGGCGGTGCGGCCGACGCGGTCGGTCGCGCCCCTGGGCGGGTCAACCTGATGGGCGAGCACACCGACTACAACGCGGGGCTGGTGCTGCCCGTGGCGCTGCCGCACGCCACCTGGGCGGCGGTGCGCCGCCGCGACGACGACGTGGTGCGCATCCGCAGCCGCCAGCAGGAGCACGGCTGGGACGGCACCCTGGACAGGTGCGGTCCCGGCGGGCCGCAGGGCTGGGCGGCGTACGCCGCCGGCGTGCTGTGGGCCCTGGGCGACGGCGCTGCGGCGGGGAGTCCGGCGCTGCCCGTGCCCGGCCTCGACGTGCTGGTCGACTCCACGGTGCCGGTCGGGGCCGGGCTGTCGAGCTCGGCGGCGCTGGAGTGCGCCGTGGCGGTGGCGGTCGTGGCGGCGCTGGGCCTGGACCTCAAGGACCACCGTCGACGCGTGCTGGAGGCTGGGATCCGCGCCGAGACCGAGGTGGTCGGCGCCCCCACGGGCGGCATGGACCAGACCGTCGCGGTGCTCGCCACGGAGGGCTCGGCCCTGCTGGTCGACTTCGACGACCACACCACCCGCCCGGTCGACCTGGCGCTCGGGGCGAGCGGGCTGCGGCTGCTGGTCACCGACACCCGGGTCTCCCACGCGCTCGTCGACGGTGGCTACGGCCAGCGTCGCGCCGACTGCGAGGAGGCCGCTCGCCGGCTCGGCGTGGCGTCGCTGCGCGTGGCCGACGCCGAGTCGGTGCGCTCGCTCGACGACGAGCGGCTGCGGCGCCGCGCCCGGCACGTGGTCACCGAGACCGCCCGCGTGCCGGCGACGGTGGAGGCCTTCGCGGCCGGCGACCGGGCCGCGCTGGGACGGCTGTTCCTGGCCTCGCACGTCTCGATGTGCGACGACTTCGAGATCTCCTGCCCCGAGCTCGACGCCGCCGTGGAGACCGCGGTCGAGGCCGGGGCCGTCGGTGCCCGGATGACCGGCGGCGGCTTCGGGGGCTCGAGCGTGGCGCTGGTGCCGCACGAGCGGGTCGAGGCCGTG
>JBFGFQ010000093.1:0-10749 GCA_041579495.1 Nocardioides sp. | reverse complement strand
ACGAACGCGACCACCGCCACCGCGTCCTGCAGGCAGAAGGTCGCCTGCAGGGTCGCCCGGAAGCGGTGCGGCGCCTCGTCACGCAGCACCAGCACCAACGGCGGCCCGTTCATGCCGGTCGAGGTCAGCAGCGCCCCGCTCGCGAGCCCCGCGCCCCACTGGGCGCGCCGGCCGGTGGGCAGCCGGAGCCCGGCCGCGAGCAACGCGACGGTGAGCAGCAGCACGACCGCGATCACGCCCGTCAGCACGCGCTCGGAGGCCAGCAGCAGCACCGCGAGACCCGCCGGCATGCCGAGGGCACCGGCCACGGTGAGGCGGCGTACGACGGGGGCGTCGGTGTGGCCGTGCTCGCGCCGCCAGGCCGCGCCGGTGAGCACCAGCCCGGCCACGGTCGCGGCCACCAGCGCGTCGCCGGGACCGACGACGAAGGTGAGCAGCGGCACCGCCACCAGCGCCGAGCCGAACCCGCTCGCGGCCTGGGCCAGCGCGGCCAGCGTGAAGATCGCGACCGCCGCCACCGCGACGACGACCAGGGCGCTCACGCGCCGGATCATGCCCTGGCCGGCTCAGCCCGCGGCGCCCGCCCCGCTCCCGACGTACGCCGCCAGGTGCTGCCCGGTGAGCGTGCTCGCGTCGGCGACCAGCTGGGCGGGGGTGCCCTCGAAGACCACGCGGCCGCCGTCGTGCCCGGCGCCGGGACCCAGGTCGATGATCCAGTCGGCGTGCGCCATCACCGCCTGGTGGTGCTCGACGACCACCACCGAGCGGCCGGCGTCGACGAGCCGGTCGAGCAGCGCCAGCAGCTGCGCGACGTCGGCCAGGTGCAGGCCGCTGGTGGGCTCGTCGAGCACGAGCACCCCGCTCCTCTCCTTCAGGTGCGTGGCCAGCCGCAGCCGCTGCCGCTCGCCGCCCGACAGCGTGGGCAGCGGCTGGCCCAGGCGCAGGTAGCCGAGCCCGACGTCGACCAGCCGCTCGAGCACCGCGGCCGCCGCCGGGGTGCGCGCCTCACCGCCGTCGAAGAGGTCTGCCGCCTCGTCGACCGACATCGCAAGCACCTCGGCGATGTCGTGCCCGCCCAGGGTGTGCTCGAGCACCTCGGCGCGGAAGCGCCGGCCCCCGCACTCCTCGCAGGTGGACTCGACGGTCTCCATGATCCCGAGCTCGGTGTAGATCACCCCGGCGCCCTTGCAGGCCGGGCAGGCACCCTCGGAGTTGGAGCTGAAGAGCGCCGGCTTGACGCCGTTGGCCTTGGCGAAGGCCTTGCGGATCGGGTCGAGGAGGCCGGAGTACGTCGCCGGGTTGCTGCGCCGCGACCCGCTGATCGGGCCCTGGTCGACGACCACCACGTCGTCGCGGGTGGCGACCGAGCCGTGCACCAGCGAGGTCTTGCCCGACCCGGCGACCCCGGTGACCAGGCAGAGCACCCCGAGCGGGATGTCGACGTCGACGTCGCGCAGGTTGTGGGTGGCGGCGCCGCGGACCTCGATGGCCCCCGTCGGGGTGCGCACCTCGTCCTTGAGCCGGGCGCGGTCGTCGAGGTGGCGCCCGGTGACGGTGCCGCTGGCGCGCAGCTGCTCGACGGTGCCCTCGAAGCAGACGGTGCCGCCGGCCGAGCCGGCGCCGGGCCCGAGGTCGACGACGTGGTCGGCGATCGCGATCGCCTCGGGCTTGTGCTCGACGACCAGCACCGTGTTGCCCTTGTCGCGCAGGCGCAGCAGCAGCGCGTTCATCCGCTCGACGTCGTGGGCGTGCAGCCCGATGGTCGGCTCGTCGAAGACGTAGGTGACGTCGGTCAGCGACGAGCCGAGGTGTCGGATCATCTTGGTGCGCTGTGCCTCTCCGCCGGACAGGGTGCCGGAGGGGCGGTCGAGCGAGAGGTAGCCGAGCCCGATCTCCTCGAAGGAGTCGACGAGGTGGCGCAGGCCGGCCACCAGCGGTGCGACCCCGGGCTCGTCGAGCTCGCGCAGCCAGCCGGCCAGGTCGCTGATCTGCATCCGGCACAGGTCGGCGATGTTGGCGCCGCGGATCCGCGACGACAGCGCCTCGCGGCTGAGCCGGGTGCCGTCGCACTCGGGACAGGTCGAGAAGGTGCTCGCGCGCTCCACGAAGCGGCGCACGTGCGGCTGCAGGGCCTCGAGGTCCTTGGACAGCATCGACTTCTGCATCTTGGGGATCAGGCCCTCGAAGGTGAGGTTGACCCCGTCGACCTTGATCTTGGTGGGCGGCGCGTGCAGCAGCGTGTCGAGCTCGGCGTCGGTGAACGAGGCGATGGGCTTGTCCATGGGCAGCCCGGCGCCGGCGAAGATCCGGCCGTACCAGCCGTCCATGCTGTAGCCGGGCACGGTGAGGGCGCCGTCGGCCAGCGACCGGGTCTCGTCGTACAGGGCGGTGCGGTCGATGTCGCCGACCCGGCCGGTGCCGTCGCAGCCGGGGCACATGCCGCCCTGGTAGACGGCCTCGCGGACCACGTTCTTCTGCTCGGTCCCGCCCTTCTGCGTCCTCATCACGCCGCTGGCGACGCGGGTGGGGACGTTGAAGGCGAAGGCCGTCGGCGGGCCGACGTGCGGCCGGCCGATCCGGCTGAAGAGGATGCGCAGCATCGCGTTGGCGTCGGTGACGGTGCCGACCGTCGACCGCGGGTTGGCGCCCATCCGCTCCTGGTCGACGACGATGGCGGTGGTGAGCCCCTCGAGCACGTCGACCTCGGGGCGGGCCAGGGTGGGCATGAACCCCTGCAGGAACGCGCTGTAGGTCTCGTTGATCATCCGCCGCGACTCCGCGGCGATGGTGCCGTGCACCAGCGAGCTCTTGCCCGATCCCGACACCCCCGTGAACACGGTCAACCGACGCTTGGGCACCTCGACGCTGACGTCGCGCAGGTTGTTGACCCGCGCGCCCTGCACCCGGATCAGGTCGTGGCGGTCGGCGGGGTGGTCACCCCCATGATCGGTTTGCGGCTCCGTCATGCGGGTCACGATAGGGCTCATGAGCACCAACACCCGTGAGATCGCCGCCCCGCCCGCCGACGTCTGGAAGGTGCTGGCCGACGGCTGGCTCTACCCGCTGTGGGTCGTCGGCGCCTCCCGCATGCGCGAGGTCGACGACCACTGGCCGGCCGTGGGCGCCAGGCTGCACCACTCGGTCGGCACCTGGCCGCTGCTGCTCGACGACGAGACCGAGGTCGTGGAGTGCCAGCCCGGCGAGATGCTGCGGGTGCACGCGAAGGCGTGGCCCAGCGGCGAGGCCGGGGTGACGATCCGGCTCGAGCCGGTCGGCGCCTCCGCCACCCGCGTCACGATCGAGGAGGACGCGCGCAGCGGCCCGGGCCGGCTGGTGCCCAAGCCGCTGCGCGACCTGCCGCTGGCGTGGCGCAACACCGAGACGCTGCGCCGCCTGGCGTTCATCGCCGAGCGTCGGCACTGACCTCCAGGTCGGCGTCGGTGCGCTCGCGCACCTCGTCCTCGGTGACGCCGGGCGCGAGCTCGACGAGCCGGAACCCGCTGCCGGTCACGTCGAGGACGCCGAGGTCGGTGATGACCCGGTGCACCACGGCCTTGCCGGTCAGCGGCAGCGTGCACTCGCGCACCAGCTTGGCCGACCCGTCGCGGGCGGTGTGCTCCATCAGCACGATGACCCGGCGGGCGCCGTGGACCAGGTCCATCGCGCCGCCCATGCCCTTGACCATCGCGCCGGGCACCATCCAGTTGGCCAGGTCGCCGTTGCCGGCCACCTGCATGCCGCCGAGGATCGCCGCGTCGACCTTGCCGCCGCGGATCATGGCGAACGAGGTGGCCGAGTCGAAGTACGACGCCCCACGGCGCAGCGTGACCGTCTCCTTGCCGGCGTTGATCAGGTCGGGGTCCTCGGTGCCGGCCACCGGGTAGGGGCCCACGCCCAGGATCCCGTTCTCCGACTGCAGCACCAGCTCGACGCCGTCGGGCACGTGGTCGGGCACCTTGGTCGGCAGCCCGATCCCGAGGTTGACGTAGGAGCCGTCCTCGAGCTCGGCGGCCGCGCGCGCGGCCATGTCGTCCCTGCTCCACGCCATCAGCGGGCCTCCTTCACAGTTCTCTTTTCGATCCGCTTGTCGGCGGCCTGCTCGGGGGTCAGCTCGACCACCCGCTGCACGAACACCCCGGGGGTGTGCACGTCGGCCGGGTCGATCTCGCCGGGCTCGACGAGGTGCTCGACCTCGGCGATGGTGACGCGGCCGCACATCGCCGCCGGCGGGTTGAAGTTGCGGGCGGCGTCCTTGTAGACGAGGTTGCCGTGCCGGTCGCCCTTCCAGGCGCGCACCAGGCCGAAATCGGCGTGGATCGCGTGCTCGAGCACGTGCTCCTGCGGCCCGTCGGGCGTCGGCAGCACCTGGGTCTGCTTGGCCGGCGAGGCGATCGCGACGCTGCCGTCGGGGGCGTAGCGCCACGGCAGGCCGCCCTCGGCGACCTGGGTGCCCACGCCGGTGCGGGTGAAGAACGCGCCGATGCCCGCTCCCCCGGCCCGCATCCGCTCGGCCAGCGTGCCCTGCGGGGTCAGCTCGACCTCGAGCTCGCCCGCGAGGTACTGCCGGGCGAACTCCTTGTTCTCCCCGACGTAGGAGGCGACCATGCGGCGCACCCGCTCGGCCCCGAGCAGCAGGCCCAGGCCCCAGTCGTCGACGCCGGCGTTGTTGGAGACCAGCTCGAGGTCGTCGATGCCGGACTCGAGCACCGCCTGGATCAGCACCGACGGGATGCCGCAGAGGCCGAACCCGCCGACCACGAGGGTGGCACCGGAGGGGATGTCGGCGACGGCCTCCGCCGCCGACCCGATCGTCTTGTCGATCATCAGCTGTTCACCGACCTGTCTGGGTGGAGGGACTGGACCCGGGTGTGGCCAGAGTGTGGTCGGCGTCACCGACGCGCGGCAACTCCGCCCGGGCGGGCAGGGTGGACGGGGCGCTCACGTCGCGGTCCACCCGCCGTCCATGACGTGCGAGGTGCCGGTGACCGAGGCGGCGTACGGCCCGCAGAGCCAGGCCACCAGCCCGGCGACCTCCTCGGGCTCGACGAGCCGCTTGACCGGGGTGCGGGCCAGCAGCACCTCGTCGACGACGCGGTCCTCGGGCAGGTCGTGCGCGCGCGCCTGGTCGGCGATCTGGCCCTCGACGAGCGGGGTGCGCACGTAGCCGGGGCACACGGTGTTGGAGGTGACCCCGTGCGGCGCGCCCTCGACCGCGAGCACCTTCGAGAGCCCCTCCAGGCCGTGCTTGGCCGAGACGTAGGCCGACTTGTACGCCGAGGCGCGCAGGCCGTGCACGCTCGAGACGTGCACCAGGCGGCCCCAGCCCCGCTCGTACATGCCCGGCAGCGCCCGGCGCGCCAGCAGGAACGGCGCGCGCAGCATCAGGTCGTGGACCTGCTGGAACTTGGCCGGGTCGAGCTCGTGCACCGGGGCCACGTGCTGGACGCCGGCGTTGTTGACCAGCACGTCGACGTCGAGGTCGAGCGTCTCGATGGCGGCGGGATCGGTCAGGTCGACGCCCACGGCGGTGCCGTCGACCCGGGCCGCGACCTTGGCGGCGGCGTCCTCGTCGCGGTCGACGACCACGACGTGGGCACCCAGGGCGGCGAGGGCCTCGACGACGGCGGCGCCGATGCCGCCGGCGCCGCCGGTGACGAGGGCGCGGCGGCCCTCCAGGGACGCGGGCGTGGTGGCGGTCACAGTGCTCATGGCGTCACGGTAGGCCGCGGCACCGGCGGGGACCATGTGGTCGGCCGCCACCGTCGGGGTCGGTTCATGTGTGGTGCCCACATCGGTCCCGGGTACGGCCGGCCGTCCCGCTCACTCGGTCGAGGCGCCGGCGCGCAACCGGGCCACCCGCAGCGCCAGCTGCAGGTCGAGGGCCGCGTCGGGCTCGCGCCACCCGCCGCCGAGCAGCTCGGTGACCCGGTCGAGGCGCTGGGCCACGGTGTTGGGGTGCACGTGCAGCCGCTCGGCCGCGGCGCGGGCACGCCCGCCCTCGGCGAACAGCGCCTCCAGCGTGCCGACCAGGTCGGTGCCCCGGCGCCGGTCGTGCGCCAGCACCGGGCCCAGGGAGCGCTCCACGAAGTCGTCGAGCTCGCCGGGGCCGCTGGTGCCGAGCAGCAGCCGGGTGACCCCCAGGGCGCCGGGGTCGGCGGCCTCCCCCGTGCGCCCCAGCGCGAGCAGCGCCTCCAGGCAGCGGCGCGCCTCGTCGTACGCCGCGGGCAGGGCGCCGTCGGTCGGGTGCGCCGGCCCGGGCGCGACGCCGAGCGTGACCGGCCCACCGCAGGCCTCGGCCAGCGCGTGGCGCAACCGCCGCCCGGTGGCCAGCGGGTCGTCGTGGGCCGGCACCAGCAGCACCGGACGGCCCCGGTGCTCCACGGCCAGGCCCTCGGCGGCGCGGGCCAGCCGCGTCGCGGTGCGCACCGCACGGTGCCGCTCGCCCGCGGGCACCTCGGCCACCGCCACCACGCAGCCGGCGTCGAGGCGCAGCCGTTGCGCGCGGGCGCGCTGGCGCAGACGCGCCGGGTCGGCCTCGCTGCCCTCGAGCAGGTCGGTGAGCAGCGCCCCGCCCAGGCGCGCCTCGGCCTCGTCGAGCGAGCGGGCGAAGAGCAGCACCAGGCCGGCGACGATCGCGCCGCGCTCCAGGGTGCGGCGCCCGGCGCGGTCGAGCTCGGGCCCGTCCTGCACGAGCACGGTCGCGAGCAGCTCCTGCCCGGCCAGCGCCGGCGCCAGGTAGCCGTCCGGGAGGGCGACGGAGTGGCCGGAGGCGACCGCCTCGTCGAGGGCGGCACGCCCCGGCCCGGGACCCGGCGGGGGCTCGCCGGCGAGCAGGTGCCCGTCTGCGTCGAGGACCGCGACCCGTCCCCCGCCCAGCACCTCGCCGAGCACGGTCACCACCTCGGACAGGGTGCTGCGGTGCAGCAGCAGGCCGGTCAGCTGGTCGTGCGCGCGGGCCGCCTCCTCGACCGCCTCGGCCTGCGAGCGCAGCCGGGCGTTGGCCTCGTCGAGGTCGGCGAAGAGCCGTGCGTTCTCGAGCGCCACCGCCGCGTGCGCCGCGAACGAGGTGAGCAGCGAGACCTCCTCGGGCGGGAACGGGCGCACCGTGCGGTGGGTGGCCAGCAGCGCCCCGATCACCCGGCCCTCCAGCACCAGCGGCACGCCCAGGATCGCGCGGATGCCCTCGTCGGCCACCGCGTCGTCGACGAAGCGGCGGTGCACGAAGCGCTGGTCGTTCTGGTAGTCGGAGGTGAAGTACGGCGCGCCGGTCTGCGCGACCAGGCCCAGCAGGCCGGTGCCCAGCGGGAGCCGCAGGGTGCGGAACTCCGCCGAGAGCGCCCCGTCGGTCACCTTCATGTACGACGCCCCCTCCCCCTCGTCGTTGAGCGAGAGGTAGGTCATGTCGGCCTTGAGCAGCTGGCGGGCGCGGCGCACGATCGCGGCCAGGATCGCGTTGACGTCGCGGATCGCGGTCAGGTCGCTGGCGGTGTCGTAGAGCGCGGAGAGCTCGGCCTCGCGGGAGCGCTGGCGCGCGATCAGCTCGCGCAGGCGCAGCGCGACGTCGTACGCGCGGCGGGTCTCGGGGTCGTCGCCGGCCTCCTCGACGAGCCGGTCGAAGTCCTCGCGCGGCGCCTCGTCGTACAGCAGGTCGAGCAGGGTGCGGGCCACCGTCGCATCATGCCGGAGGTTTGGCCCTCGGCGCAGGACGGGTAAAGGAGGGGCAGGGCCTCGGGCCAGGCCGCCTCACGCAGCCCGCCTCTCGGGCGCGGGCTGCGTCGGGGACGCGGCGGCTACAGCAGGCAGGACAGGGCGACCACGAGGGCCGGGCTGACCCAGTTGCCGGACCTGCCCTCGATGCTCAGCGAGTAGGCACCGAACTTGTTGCTGCTCTTGAGGCTGTAGGTCAGCACGGTGGTCCGCAGCGTGCTGGTCGAGGTGGCGACCTCGACGCCGTCGCGCAGCAGCCGGTAGGTGTAGGTGTAGCTCAGCTGCGCCGGCGAGGGACCGGTGAACGACGCCAGCGTCACCGTGAAGTCCTCGCTGTTGCCCCGGACCGGGCAGACGTGCGTCTCGACCGGGGAGGACGGCGCGGTCAGCGACGTCGTGCCGACCTGCAGGGGCGAGGTCCGGGGCGTGGAGAAGCCGGCGAAGGCCACCTGCGGGGCGACCAGCAGCGCCAGGGCGACGAGCACGACCGTCACGACGCGCCGAGCGCGGTCGATGGCGGGCATATTCGCTCTCCTGTCGGGTACCAATCAGGTGTGCTCCTGGACAGGTCCTACTCTGACGTCACCGGCTCAAGTCCCCACGTGCTTGACCGCAAGGTTTCCGCAAGCCCGCCGAGCCGCCCCCACGGCTCGACGACGAGGAGGGACGAACGATGAACCAGGACGCCCCCGAGCGCCGTGCGCTGGTCGTCGAGGACGACGAGGACATCCGGTCGCTGATCGAGTTCACGCTCGGCACACAGGGCTTCGCGGTCACCGCGGTCGACTCCGGCCCCAGGGCGCTCGAGGAGGTCCGGGCGCACGAGCCCGACCTGATCACCCTCGACCTGGGCCTGCCGGGCATCGACGGCATCGAGACCTGTCGGCGCCTGCGCGAGCTGACCGACGCGTACGTCGTGATGATCACCGGGCGCGACGACGAGATCGACCGGCTGCTCGGGCTGGAGACCGGAGCCGACGACTTCCTGACCAAGCCGTTCTCGGTGCGCGAGCTCAAGGCGCGGGTCAACGCGCTGTTCCGGCGACCGCGCCGGGTCGAGCCGCGTGGTCTGGCCGCTCCGGCCGTGGCGACCGCCGGCGGTGGCGTCGCCGTCGACGGCGACGGACCCGGCGAGCCGCCCCCGGCGCCGGCGCAGTCGCTGCCCGACCACGAGCTGCTCGAGCACGGCGCCCTGCGCGTCGACGTCGACGGGCGCCGCGCCTTCCACGGCGACACCGAGCTCTCACTGACCCGCACCGAGTTCGACCTGCTGACCGAGCTGATGCGCACACCGGCCCGGGTGTGGACCCGTGAGGCGCTGCTGCGCTCGGTGTGGGGCACCGACTGGGCCACCGACACCCACCTGGTCGAGGTGCACGTGGGCAACCTGCGCCGCAAGATCGAGGCCGGCGAGAAGGGCGTGCGGCTGATCCGCACCGTGCGTGGCGTGGGCTACCGGATGGAGACGCTGCCGGCCTGAGCCTGCCGCGTCCTCCTGGTGGTCAGCGGCTCAGCGGCTCAGCGGTTCTCGCCGGCCCGCTGGGTGGCGTCGAAGGTGAAGGCGATCGTGCCGCTGGCGCCCTGGAGGTTGTTGCCGGCCTCGAGCGGGAGGCTCAGGGTGATCCGCAGGTTGGCGGACGCGCCGGTGCCGTTGACGGCGCTCAGCACGCCGGCGGGCAGCGCCTGGCCGGTCATCGGCACCGCGCGCTGGCTCAGGACCGTCGTGGTGGTCCCGCTGCAGCTCAGGGCCATGGTGGAGCCGACCTTCGTCCAGGGCACCGAGCACTGCTCGACCAGCATCTTGAGGCCGTTCGGGTCGCTCGCGAGCACCCCGCCGCCGGAGGTGCTCAGGGTCACCGAGCCGAAGGTCTCGCTGCCGCTGGCGCGGGTGAGCTGCACGGCGCGCTGGGCCGAGTCGCCGGGGACCATGCCGGTGGCGGGGACGTTGAGGCCCTGGACCTGGTCGGCCAGCCCGAGGACGATGCGCCCGGCGTTCACCGACTCGCTCGCCGAGGTCGACGACGTGAACGCGCCGTAGGTGCCGAGGCCGGCGACCGCGGCCGCCCCCGCGACCAGCGCCACCGAGGCCGCGAGCCGGCCGCCGGCACCGCTGCGCGCGCGGGTGGCGCGGCGGCGGGGGCTCGGGCGGCGGTGCGATCCGGGGCGGCTCATCGGGGGCTCCAGGGCTGGGTGGTGGGGGCTGTAGGAGGAACTCTGCCGCCGCGGCCTCAAGCCGGGCGCAGGGAAGCCCGCGCCGGGGCGGTGGGTTTGCTCAAGGAAGGCGCAAGGCGCGTCAGCAGGCGGTGAGCGCCAGGGCCTGGCAGGTCCGCTTGGCGGTGCCGGGCAGACGGCGTACGGCGCGGCGGGCGGCGACGGTGTCGGCGACGCGCACGTGCTGCTCGACGTCCTCGGCCAGCGTCGCCAGGGCGGTGGCGCCCATGGTCGTGGCGGAGGTGCGGAGGCTGAGCACGGCGTCCATCAGGGCGTCGAGGTCGCCGGCCTCGAGGGCGGTGACGACCCGCTCGACGCGGCCCGGCAGCATCCGGCGGTAGGTGCCGACCAGGTGCTCCACGAAGGCGCGGTCGCCGAGGTCGTCGCCCAGCTGGGTGATCACCGCGGTGTCGAGGATGCTCATCGGACGGGGCTCCTTCGACGGCGGATGGGCTCTGGTGGGCTGGTGGGTCTTGGTGAGGGACGTGGGGTGGGCCGTGTGGCCGCCGCTCCCTCCGCGGCGGCCACACGGTGCTCGGCCCTGGCGTCCCCCCGGGCCGGGCGCTGTGGTCCGGCTCGAGGCCGGATCGCTCAGCGGGCCTCGCCGGCGCGCTGGGTGGCGTCGAAGACGAACTTCACGGTGTCGGACTTCAGCTGGAAGGTGTTGTCGGCGGCCTGGGGCAGGGCCAGGGTCAGGCGCAGGTTCGAGACCTTGGCCTCGCCGTTGAGGGTCTCGGTGACCTTGGCCAGGTCGCGGTTCGCGCCCACGGCCGGCGAGGCGGCCAGGATCGAGGTCGTGGTGCCGGAGCAGATCATCTTCTTGGTGTCGGT
>JBFGFQ010000092.1:0-10798 GCA_041579495.1 Nocardioides sp. | reverse complement strand
GAGCACGATGCCGTGGCTCAGGCAGGTCTCGAACGCCGGCTTGTCGAAGATCGCGGCGGCCAGCACGTGCATCGTGTAGAACCAGCCGCGGGTCTGGCCGATGTACTCGACGATGAAGTCGCCCGGGAAGTGGTCGTCGAACCAGCCCTGGTTCTCGAACGGGTAGTGCACCTGGGCGAAGCTCATCGAGCCGGAGTCGAACCACACGTCGAGCACGTCGGGGACCCGGCGCATCATCGACTTCCCCGTGGGGTCGTCGGGGTTCGGGCGCACCAGCTCGTCGACGAACGGCCGGTGCAGGTCGGGCTCGCCGGCGTGGTTGCGGGGCAGGTCGCCGAAGTCGCGCTCGATGTCGGCGAAGGAGCCGTAGACGTCGAGGCGCGGGTACGCCGGGTCGTCGCTCTTCCACACCGGCACCGGGGAGCCCCAGAAGCGGTTGCGGGTGATCGACCAGTCGCGCGCGTTCTCCAGCCAGCGGCCGAACTGGCCGTCCTGGATGTGGTCGGGCACCCAGTTGATCTGCTGGTTCAGCTCGAGCATCCGCTGCTTGATCGCGGTCACCTCGACGAACCACGACGAGACGCCCTTGTAGATCAGCGGCTCGCGGCAGCGCCAGCAGTGCGGGTAGGAGTGGTCGTAGGTCTCGCGGCGCAGCAGGATCGTGCCGGGCGTGACGGCGCCCGCCTGCTCGCCCCGGGTGGTCGACTTCAGATGCTCGATGATGTGCAGGTTGGCGTCGAAGACCTGCATGCCGGCGTAGTCGTCGACGGGGTGCGTGAAGCGCCCGTCCTTGCCGACCGGCATCACCGCCTCGATGCCCTCGCGGTCGGTGACCTCCTTGTCGATCTCACCGAAGGCGCCGGCGGTGTGCACCAGCCCGGTGCCGTCGGTGGTGGTGACGGCGTCGTCGGCGGCGACGACCCGGAAGGCGTTCTCGTGGCCGAGGAAGTAGGAGAACGGCGGGGTGTAGGTGCGCCCGACCAGGTCGGCGCCGCGGTAGCGGCCCAGCACCTCGATGTCGTCGACCGAGCCCGTCGAGGTCAGCTCCTTGGCGTACGACGCCAGGCGGGCCTCGGCGAGCAGGTAGCGCGCCGTGGTGTCGGTGCCGGGCACGCCGGCCTCGACGACGACGTACTCGATCTCGGAGCCGACCATCACCGCGAGGTTGGAGGTCAGGGTCCACGGGGTCGTGGTCCAGATCAGCAGGTGGGCGCCGTCGAGGACCTCGTCCTCGCCGGTCGCGTCGAGCGCGTAGCCGACCGTGACCGCGGGGTCCTGGCGGTTCTGGTAGACGTCGTCGTCCATCCGCAGCTCGTGGTTCGACAGCGGCGTCTCGTCGTTCCAGCAGTAGGGCAGCACCCGGAAGCCCTCGTAGACCAGGCCCTTCTCGTGCAGCTGCGAGAACGCCCACATCACCGACTCCATGTAGTCGGGGTTCATGGTGCGGTAGTCGTTGTCGAAGTCGACCCAGCGCGCCTGGCGGGTCACGTAGTCGCGCCACTCGCCGGTGTAGGTCATCACCGACTCGCGGCAGGCGTCGTTGAACTTGTCGATGCCCATCTCGACGATCTCGTCGGTGGTCTTGATGCCGTTCAGGCGCATCGCCTCGAGCTCGGCCGGAAGGCCGTGGGTGTCCCAGCCGAAGCGGCGCTCGACGCGGCGCCCGCGCATCGTCTGGTAGCGCGGGATCAGGTCCTTGACGTAGCCCGTGAGCAGGTGGCCGTAGTGCGGCAGCCCGTTGGCGAACGGCGGGCCGTCGTAGAAGACGAACTCGTTCTCGCCGTGCTCGCCCGCGTCGCGCTGGTCGATGCTCGCCTGGAAGGTGCCGTCGGCGGCCCAGTAGGCCAGCACCCGCTCCTCGATCTCGGGGAACCGGGGCGACGAGGGGACGGCGTTGCCGCTCGGGTCGGTGGAGACCTTCGGGTAGGTCACGGCTGCTCCTGGGGTACGTCGGTCGTCGGGGCTGACTGCCACGAGGACGACTCCCCTGCCGGGGTCCGCGGTACCACCTCGCTTGCCCCCGCGATGCTGCTGCGGGGGCCGCTCGTTGCGGGCTGTGACGGGCCTACCCGTCCGGTTCTACTGAGCCCCTGCCCTGCCCGTGGGCCACGGCGGGGGCCGTTCTTCCGGAGGCTCGCCGTTGATGACGGCTCAGACGCCTGTGCCCCGATCGTACGCCGCCGCCCCGGCCGCCCCGCAATCCGCCGACCAGTCCCATATCTCCCGCCGACCCGGCCCACATCTCCCGCCCACCCGGCCGGCATCTCCCGCCGAGCCGGCCCGAACCAGCACTCAGTGCGGCTCCAGCCAGGCCAGCACCCGCTGCGCCGCCTCGTCGGGGGTGAGCGCGCCGTTGTCGAGGCGCAGGTGCTCGACGTCGGCGAGCAGCTCGTCGGCGAGCGTCGGGTCGGCGGGATCGGTGTTCATCCGGTGCCGCTCCACGTCGCGCACGTGCGCGTCCGACCAGGCCAGGTCGGCCTTCGAGGGCTTGGCTGCGATCCGGTCGACCCCGGCGTTGCGGACGAGCCGGGTCTCGAGGTCGGCGTACAGCTCGACCCAGCGCACGGGCAGCCCGACCTCGCGGTAGGGCGCGATCGTCTGGCGCACCAGGTCGGCGTCGATGGGGTCGTCGACGTTCCAGACGAAGGTGAAGACCAGCCGCAGCCCGCGCTCGGCGGCCTCCTCGAGCACCCGGCGCCGGAACTCCAGGGTGAGTCGCTCGAAGGCGGTCGTGCCGTGCCCGAAAACCTCCAGCAGCGGCTCGACCGTGTGGTGGTTGTGGAAGAGCCGGAAGTCGCTGCGCGCGCAGATCGCCCGCCCCACGGTCATCTTCCCCACCGCCGGCGGCCCCGTGATCAGCAGCAGCTCCCCCGTCATGCCCGGACCGTACGCCGCCGTCGCGGCGCGGGCGAGCGCATTCAGGCCGGGTCGGTGCGAGATCCAGGCCGGGTCGGCGTGAGATCTGGGCCGGGTGGGCGGGAGATATGGGCCGGGTCGCGGGTCAGCTGGGGGTGAGGACGTCGTCGGGGACGACGGTGAGGCCGTGGGCGCGGGCGGCGTCGAGCAGGCGGCGGCGTACGTCGGCGTGGACGGCGGCGGGCAGCTCCTCCAGCACGATGCGGCGCACCGCCCCGTGCCGGAACGCGGGGGTGCCGTCGGGGGTGTGCACCAGCAGGCCCGACTCGACGGCGCGGGCGAGGGCGGCGGGGCCGACGGCGTCCTCGACGACCCCGGCCGGGATGAGCGGACCGGCGACGGCGCTGACCCCGATGGCGAGCAGCGCCAGCGGGTCGAGCTCGCCGAGGCGGCGGTGCACGGAGCCGGACAGGGCCTGCGCCAGGCGCGGGGCCAGGTCGGTGGGGTCGGCGGCCGCGCCGGCGGCGGCGAACTCCTCGCGCAGCGTCGGGTCGTCGAGCAGGGCGGCCAGCACGCCGGGGTTGCCGGCGCTGGCGCGGTGGTAGGCCGACACCAGCCCCGAGGAGCCCTCCAGCCGCTCCCCCATCGCGGCGCCGACCACGTCGGCGACCGCGGCGCGCTCGAGGCACGCGAGGTCGATGAGGGTGCAGTCGCGGTCGTCGGAGATCTCCGGCACGTCGCCGTGGGCGCCCACCAGCAGCGGTGCCCGCGAGCGGTGGCAGCGGCGCACGACCTCGGCGCGCTGCGCGGGGTCGCACTGGTCGGCGTCGTCGAGGACGACCAGCAGCTTGTCGCGCCCGGCGAGCATCGGCTCGAGCTCGTCGATGAGGTCGAGCGGCGAGGCGGCCCAGGGCCGCGGGCGCAGACGGCTCACCCGCACCCCGTCGGTGGCCGCGCGGCGCGCGGCCTCGTCGAGCATCGTCGTCACGCCGACGCCGGAGCGTCCCCGCACGACCGCGGGACGCACCTCGCGCACCACGACCTCGAGGATCGCCAGCTCGCGGTTGCGGCCCCGGACGACGAGGGGTGCCCCGCTGGCGGCACGACCGGTGGAGGACATCAGCGCTCCTCCCGGTCGGCGTGCGGCGACAGGCACCGACCCACTCCCCCCGAGCAGGTGGCCCCAGCCTAAGGCTCAGGATGTCCACTGCCAATGCCCCGCGGGGCGTCCCAGCCACGGGAGGGGTGCCCCGCGCGCCCGCGGACTTTCCTAGGCTGGGCCCCGTGACCACCGACGACGCCGCCCCCGAGACCACGACCACCACCCCCGCCGCCGACCCCGCGCGCACCACGGGTCCCGCCTGGGGCCACGGCCTGGCCACCGTCACCAGCGACGGCACCGTGCTCGACGTGTGGTTCCCCGAGCCGCGGCTCGGGGCGCGCCCCGACGACGAGGAGACCGCCGCCAAGGCGCTGCTCGACATCGAGGGCAGCGACCACGCCCGCGGCGTACGCCGTGAGGTGCGCCTGGTCGAGATCGCCGACCTGCAGGAGCCGCCGGTCGACACCGCCGACGTGTGGCTGCGCCTGCACCTGCTCTCGCACCGCCTGGTGCGCCCCCACGCGATCTCGATGGACGGCGTCTTCGGCAAGCTGACCAACGTCGTGTGGACCTCGGCCGGCCCGTGCGCCGTCGCCGACTTCGAGATGACCCGGGCACGCCTGCGGGCCGGCGGCACGCACGTGGCGGTCTACGGCATCGACAAGTTCCCGCGGATGACCGACTACGTCGCCCCCACCGGGGTCCGCATCGCCGACGCCGACCGGGTGCGCCTGGGTGCCCACCTGGCCGAGGGCACCACCGTCATGCACGAGGGCTTCGTCAACTTCAACGCCGGCACGCTCGGCTCCTCGATGGTCGAGGGCCGGATCTCGGCCGGCGTCGTGGTCGGCGAGGGCAGCGACATCGGCGGCGGCGCCTCCATCATGGGCACCCTGTCGGGCGGCGGCACCGCGGTCATCTCGATCGGCGAGCGCTGCCTGCTCGGCGCCAACGCCGGCATCGGCATCTCGCTGGGCGACGACTGCGTGGTCGAGGCCGGCTGCTACGTCACCGCCGGCACCAAGGTCACCATGCCCTCGGAGGACGGCCGCGTGGTCAAGGCCGCCGAGCTCTCCGGCGCCGACAACGTGCTCTTCCGCCGCAACTCCGTCTCGGGCGCGGTCGAGGCGGTCGCCCGGAAGGGCGAGGGCATCGCCCTCAACGCCGACCTGCACGCCAACTGACCCACCACCGATCCCAGGACCGACCCGCCTCAGCCTGCTCTTGGGGTCGTCGCGGACGATGTCCCCATGAGGAAGCTCGTCCCCGCCGTCGCGACCACCCTGGCCCTGGCCGGGGTGATCGCGCTCGGCGTGTGGCTGGTGGCCGAGCGGGTCGGCGGGGTGTTCACCAGCCGCACCTGCACCGCCAGCGTCGACGGGCGCGAGGTGCGGCTCACCCACGAGCAGGCCGAGAACGCCGGCCTGATCGCGGCGATCGGCGTACGCCGCGGCGTGCCGGCGCGCGCGGTGACGATCGCGCTGGCCACGGCCTACCAGGAGTCGAAGATCCTCAACCTCGACTCCGGCGACCGCGACTCGCTGGGCATCTTCCAGCAGCGGCCCTCGCAGGGCTGGGGCACCGAGGCGCAGCTGCAGGACCCGGTCTACGCCACCAACGCCTTCTACGACGCGCTGGTCGACGTCGACGGCTACCGCGAGATGGAGGTGACCGAGGCGGCCCAGGCCGTGCAGCGCTCGGGCTTCCCCGACGCGTACGCCGACCACGAGGCCGACGCTCGGGTGCTCGCCTCGGCGCTGACCGGCAACTCCAAGGCCGCGCTGAGCTGCGAGGTGCCGGGCAGCGCGGAGCCCTCCGACGCCGACCTGCGCGAGGTCGGGCTGACCTTCCGCGCCAACCGGGTGCGCAAGGAGGTCACCGCGGTGTTCGGCGAGCAGTCGCTCGGCGGCTACGCCCCCGGCGGCGTCAGCACCGGGCACCAGGAGGGCTCGGCCCACTACGACGGCCGCGCCGTCGACATCTTCGTGCGCCCGGTCTCGGAGCCCAACAAGGTGCGCGGCTGGGCGATCGCCCACTACCTGGTCAGCCAGGCCGAGCGGCTGTCGGTGGCCACCGTCATCTTCGACGGCCGGATCTGGACCGCGCGCCGCTCCGCCCAGGGCTGGCGCGACTACGAGGTCGACACCTCCGGCGTCGCCGACTCCACCGCGGAGATCCTCGAGCACCGCGACCACGTGCACGTCGACGTCTTCGCCTGAGGGACACCATCAGGGGTATTCCCGATGGCGGGTGTCAGCACCCGCTGCCAGACTTCCAGCCATGCCCGAGTCCAGCGCCGTGCGACCGCCCGCCGCCCCGGCCACCCCGGCCGCCAGCGCCCACGACCTGACCAAGGTGTACGGCGCCGACGAGGCGCAGGTGCGCGCCCTCGACGGCGTCAGCGTCGACCTGCACCGCGGCGAGTTCACCGCCATCATGGGCCCCTCGGGCTCGGGCAAGTCCACGCTGATGCACTGCCTGGCCGCGCTCGACACCCCCAGCAGCGGCGAGGTCGTCGTCGACGGGACGCCCCTGCACGGGCTCAACGACACGAGGCTGACGGCGCTGCGGCGCGAGAAGATCGGCTTCGTCTTCCAGGCCTTCAACCTGGTCCCGACCCTGACCGCGCAGGAGAACATCCTGCTCCCCCTCGACCTGGCCGGCCGCAAGCCCGACCGGGCCTGGTTCGACACGGTCGTCGACGCGGTCGGGCTGCGCCCGCGCCTGGGCCACCGGCCGGCCGAGCTGTCGGGCGGCCAGCAGCAGCGGGTGGCCTGCGCGCGAGCGCTGGTCAGCAGGCCCGCGATCGTCTTCGCCGACGAGCCGACCGGCAACCTCGACTCGACCAGCTCCGCGGAGGTGATGGCCTTCCTGCGGCGCAGCGTCGACGAGTTCGGCCAGACCATCGTGATGGTCACCCACGACCCGGTGGCGGCGGCGTACACCGACCGCATCCTGTTCCTGGCCGACGGCCGGATCGTCGACGAGCTGCGCGACCCCGACCGCGACGCGGTGCTCGAGCGGATGCGGCGCCTGCAGCCGGCGCCGGTGCCGCCGCAGGCGGGCTGAGCCGTGCTCCGCCTGACCTGGCGCACCCTGCTGGCGCGCAAGGCCCGCCTGGCGATGAGCACGCTGGCGATCGTGCTCGGCATCGGCTTCCTCACCGGGGTGCTGACCTTCAGCAGCGGCCTGTCGACCACGTTCGACGGGATCATCGACGGCTCCACCAGCGACGCCGTGGTCCGCCCCGCCGGCACCGCGTCCTTCGAGGCGGTCGGCGCCGGCAACACCCAGGTCCTCGAGCCCGACGACGTCGCCGAGCTGGCCGCCCTGCCCGAGGTGGCCCGCGCCGACGGCAGCGTCGACGGGCTCGGCCTCTACGTGCTCGACCCCGACCTCAAGCTGGTCGGCACCGGCGGCGCCCCCACGCTCTCCTTCAACTACACCGACACCCCCAACATGGACGGCGAGCCGATCCTGGCGCTCGAGGACGGCCGCTGGCCCGAGGCCACCGACGAGATCGCCCTCGACAGCGCGGCGGCCGCCAACGCCGGCTACGAGGTGGGCGACCGGGTCACCGTCATCCCGCCCGGCGTCGACGGCGGCGGACCCGTCACCACCGAGCTCGAGCTGGTGGGCGTGGCCGGCTTCAACGCCGGCGCGGGCACCGCCGGCGCCACCCTGGTCGTCTTCTCCACCGCCGGGGCGCAGGAGATGTTCCTCGGCGGGGCCGACGCCTTCACATCGGCCGCGCTGACCGCCGCAGAGGGGGTCTCCCAGCAGCAGCTGGCCGCAGCCGCCGAGCGGGTCGTGCCCGCCGGCTACGAGGCGGTCGAGGGCGAGGTGGTCGCCGAGGAGTCGAAGTCGGCGGTCGGCGAGTTCCTCGGCTTCATCGACATCTTCCTCGGCGCGTTCGCGGTGATCGCGGTCATCGTCGGCGGGTTCATCATCGCCAACACCTTCTCGATCCTGGTCGCCCAGCGCACCCGCGAGCTCGCGCTGCTGCGCGGCCTGGGCGCCGCGCGCTCGCAGGTACGCCGCTCGGTGCTGGTGGAGGCCGCCGTCACCGCCGTCGTCGGGGCCAGCCTCGGCCTGCTGCTCGGCCTGGGCCTGGCCCGCGCCCTGGCCGCGCTCTTCACCTCCATCGGTCTGCCGATCGACGGCTCGGTGCTGACGCTGACCCCCGCCACGGTGCTGACGGCGTACGCCGTCGGGCTGGGCGTGACGCTGGTGTCGGCGTACCTGCCGGCCCGCCGCGCCTCGCAGGTGGCGCCGGTCGTCGGCATGCGTGACGACGCCGGGCCCAGCGGGGCCGGGCTGCGCCGACGCACGATCGTCGGCACGGTGCTGCTCGTCGTCGGCGCGGTGCTGGCGGCGGTCGGCCTGGCCGGCGCCCCCGGCAACGACGCGCTCTACCTCGGCGCCGGCGCGGTGGTGTGGGTGCTGACCGTCGCCGCGATCAGCCCGGTGCTGGGCCGGCCGGTGCTGCTGGCCTCCCGTCGGCTCTTCGGCGGCCTCTTCGGCACGACCGGGCGGCTGGCCGGCGACAACGCGCTGCGCAACCCGCGGCGCACCGGCGCCACGGCCTCGGCCCTGATGATCGGGCTCGCGCTGGTCTCGGCGGTGGGGGTGCTGGCCGCCTCGGTCAGCGCCTCGACCGACCGGCTGGTCGACGAGCAGTTCGAGTCCGACTTCCTGGTGCAGTCACCGGTCTTCGGCAGCTTCCCGGTCGCGATCGGCGACCGGATGGCCCAGGTGGAGGGCGTCGAGGTGCTCTCGCGCCAGCAGGGGCTGCTGGCCCGGGTCGGCGACGACGACGACCCGACGTACGTGGTGGCGGCCGACGAGTCGTTCGGCGACGTCTACGACCTCACCATGCTCGAGGGCGACGAGCAGCCCGGGCCCGGCGAGGTCGTCATCTCCGCCGGCACCGCCGCCGACCGCGACCTCGAGCTGGGCCAGAGCGTCGACCTCGGCTTCCCCGGCGACCGCCGGGTGCCGGTCACGGTCGCCGGCATCTTCGAGGACAGCCAGGTCGCCGGCCCGCTCAACGTCGGCTTCGACGTGCTCGTGGAGGCCGGGGTGAAGCGGGTCGACACCACCCTGAGCATCAACACCGCCCCCGACGCCGACGCCGACGCGGTCAAGGCCGAGCTCGACGCGCTGATCGCCGACCTGCCGATCGTGGCGGTGCAGGACAAGGAGGAGTTCGCCGACTCCATCACCGCCCAGGTCAACCAGCTGCTCTACATCGTCTACGGGCTGCTGGCGCTCTCGGTGGTGATCGCGGTGATCGGCATCGTCAACACGCTGAGCCTCAGCGTCCTGGAGCGGACCCGCGAGATCGGGCTGCTGCGCGCCGTCGGTCTGTCGCGGCGCCGGCTGCGGCTGATGGTGACGCTGGAGTCGGTGACGATCGCGGTGATGGGCGCGGTGCTGGGCCTGGTGCTCGGGCTGCTCATCGGGGTGCTGCTGCAGCGCTCGCTGCGCGAGGACCTCAGCGAGCTGGCGCTGCCGCTGCCCAGCCTGGGCGTCTTCCTGCTCGTCGCCGTCGTCTTCGGGGTGCTGGCCGCGATCGTGCCGGCCGTGCGCGCCTCCCGGATGAACGTGCTCGACGCGATCGCGACGGAGTAGGCCGCCCGGCGGGAGTTTCATCGGCCGGCCGATGAACCTGACGGGTGGCCGATGAAGTTTCATCGTCCACCCAGGAGCTTCGTCGGCCGGCCGACAAAGCTCTCAGCCGGCCGCGAGCCTCGCCACGGCCGCCTCGACCCGCTCGTCGGTGGCGGTGAAGGCGACCCGCACGTGACGGGCGCCGGCGCGGCCGTAGAAGACGCCGGGGGCGGCGAGGATGCCGCGCTCGGCGAGCCAGGCGACGGTCTCCCAGCAGTCCTGCTCGACGCCGTCGACCACGCGGGTCGACCACAGGTAGAGCGACGACTCGGAGTGGTCGACGCGGAAGCCCGCGCCCTCCAGCGCCGCGCGCAGCGCCGTACGCCGCGCGGCGTACCTGGCGTGCTGCTCGTCGGCGTGCGCGTCGTCGTCGAGGGCGGCGACCATCGCGTGCTGCATCGGCCCGGGCATGATCAGCCCGAGGTTCTTGCGCACCGCGAGCAGCTCGCCGACCAGGGCCGGGTCGCCGGCGACGAAGGAGCAGCGGTAGCCCGCGAGGTTGGAGCGCTTCGAGAGCGAGTGCACCGCGAGGATGCCCTCGAGCGAGCCGCCGTTGATGTCGGGCTGCAGCACCGAGACCGGCCGCTCGCCCTCCCAGGAGCACTCGATGTAGCACTCGTCGGAGACCAGCACGGTGCCGCGCTCGCGGCACCACTCGACGACCTTGCGCAGGTGGGCGGGCGGCAGCACCCGACCGGTCGGGTTCGACGGCGAGTTCAGCCACAGCAGCGCCGGCGCCTCGGGGCCGAAGGAGGTCAGCGAGTCGGTGGCCACGCCGGTCGCGCCGCACAGCGCCGCCCCGACCTCGTACGTCGGGTAGGCCAGCTCGGGGTAGGCCACGACGTCGCCGGCACTCACGCCCAGGTGCAGCGGCAGGGTCGCGACCAGCTCCTTGGAGCCGATCGAGGGGATCACCGCGCCGAGGTCGAGCCCCGGCACGCCGCTCACGCCGTGGCGCCGCTCGAGCCAGTCGAGGCACGCCCGGCGGGTGCGCTCGAGACCGATCGTGACCGGGTAGCCCGGCGAGTCGGTGGCCGCGCGCCGCGCGGCCTGGGCGACCTCGGGGGTCGGGTCGACGGGGGTGCCGACCGACAGGTCGACGAGGCCGTCGGGGTGCGCCCGCGCGGTGGCGGCGTACGACGTCAGCTTGTCCCAGGGGAAGTCGGG
>JBFGFQ010000091.1:0-10935 GCA_041579495.1 Nocardioides sp. | reverse complement strand
GGCCGCACCAGACGGCTCCACACCCACCATCAACGAAAAGCCCTGTTCCTCATCCACGACACCTGCGCCATCGGCACCTGCGAGCGACCCTTCGCCTGGACCGAGATCCACCACCTCATGCCCTGGGGCCATGACGGCGACACCGACCTCGACGACGCCCTCCCGCTCTGCTCCTGGCACCACCACCGCGCCCACGACCCCCGATGGCACCTCACCCAGCACCCACTGCGGGGCTGGGAGCTGCGCGCCCGCCGGCGGTAGGCGCTCTACTTCCACCGCGCGGTGCCCGGGCCTGCGTGCCCGCAGGCAGGTCACGCCCAGGGGTGACCGCTCGCAGGGCCTTCGCGGCCGTAGGCTCAGGATCGGTCCCGTACGAGAACGAGGTGGTGAGGGGTGTCGCAGCAGCGCGCGCACCTGCTGGTGCAGCTGACCCGGATGCTGGCCCGGCCCGAGCTCGTGGGCGCCCCGCTGTCGATCCGGCTCTGCACGGCCTACGTCCGTCTCACCCGTGCCGAGCGTGGCGCGATCTCGTTGGGGAGCGTGGGCGAGGAGCGGTCGCTGCTGTCCGCGTCCGACGAGGTGGCCGCTCGCTACGAGGACGCCCAGGACCTGGCCCGGGAGGGGCCGACCCTGCTGGCGCTGGCGCAGGGGAGGGTGGCCTCGGCGGACTCACGGGAGGCGCACGTCCGGACCTGGCCGAGGCTTTCCGACCTCGCACCCGACCACCCCACCCACGTGCACGCGCTGCCGATGCGCCCGGACGGGGTCGTGGTCGGCGTCATCACGGTGCACTTCGGCCAGGGCGGCATGCTCGACGCCGAGGAGACGAGCCTGCACTTCTTGGGTGACGCCGTCGGCGCCGCCTGCGTGGGCCGCGCGGCGTACGACGATGACAGCCGCGGCCTGTGGTCCGAGCGCGACCGGGTCGCGCAGGCGACCGGGGCGGTCGTGGCGCAGCTGCGCGTGACCCCCGCCGACGCGGCGGCCATCCTGCGTGCCCACGCCTTCGCCTCGGAGGTCAGCGTGCACGAGGTGGCCCGCCGGGTCGTGACACGTGAGCTCGACTTCAGCCTCGACCCCGATGGAGGAACACCATGAGCGACGTGACGGTGCAACGAGCCCTCAGCGGCGCGGCGGCCGCCCTGGTGCGAGGACCGGAGGACATGACGGACGCGCTGGCGGTGCTCGTCGCCGACTGTGCCGCCGAGGTCGGCGCCGCCGCGGTGGCCGTGATGGCTCGAGATGGCGGCGGCACGAGGGTCGCCATGCTCAGCGCCACCTCGCACCGGGCCGCCGAGATCGAGGCGCTGCAGATCCAGCACGACGACGGTCCTTGCGTGGAGTGCATGCGCACGCAGCGGGTGGTGCGGGCGGCGGGCGACGAGATGCACCGACGGTGGGGCGCCGTGGGCGACGCGGTCGCTGCGGCCGGCTTCGGCTCGGTTGCGGCCTTCCCCATGCAGTACCGCACCGCGACCATCGGGGGGTTGAACGTCTTCCACGGCGAGGGGCGGCGCCTGGCCGAGGAGGACGAGGAGCTGGTGCAGGCGGTGGCCGACATGGCCACGCTTCTGGTGGTCCACGCGCGCCCTGTCCCCCCTCACCACCTCGACGGTCTGGTGCGGGACGCGTTGCGGGCCCGCGAGGTGGTCGAGCAGGCGAAGGGTGTCCTGTCCTACCGGGAACGCGTCGACCCCGCGACGGCCTTCGAGCGGTTGCTCGAGCGGGCCCGGCGCGACGGCGCGACCCTGACCCGCGTGGCCATCGACGTCATCTCCGACGCGCAGCGGCGCTGACGTCGCGAGGAGACGTCACGGGAGCAGGTCGGCGGGCAGCCCCCGCTCCCGGACCACCCGTCTCGCCAGGTCACGCAGCTTGGTGTTGGTGTCCATCGAGCAGCGGCGCAGCAGCTCGAAGGCGTGCTCGTAGCTGATGCCGTAGGTGACGGCCAGCACCCCCTGGGCCATGCCGATCTCGTGGCGCGACTCCAGCGCGGTGCGCAGCCCGGTCACCAGCTTGGCCTGACTGAGCACGCTGGCGGCGTGGACGGCGAAGATCTCGGCCAGCTCGACGCCGTCCGGTGCGAACGCGCGGGTGGTCCGGGAGTAGCAGTTCAGCGCTCCGGCGTTCTCGACGTCGGTGTGCAGGCGGATGCTCAGCACCGAGCGCAGCCCCAGACGGGACGCCTCCTCCGCCCAGCGCGGCCAGCGCGGCTCGTGGCGCAGGTCGTCGGAGACCAGGGTGCCGGCCCCGCGCGCGGCGTCCAGGCAGGGGCCCTCGTCCAGCTCGTACTGCAGGTCGTCGGCCTGCAGCGCCAGGTCCGACGTCGCCGCGGTGTGGATGTCGGCGCGGCTGCCGTGGCGCACGGTCATCCCGACGGCCTCGCAGCCCGGCACGACCTCGAGCGCCCGGTCGACCACCCGTTGCAGGGTCGGGGGGATCGCGGGGTCCTCGAGCAGGCCCTCGCTGATGCGGGCGAAGTACGCCGCGTACGCCGTGTCGTGCGTGGGCGGATCGACAGTGCCACCCGGGTTCATGCTGGTGCCTCCTCGGCGTCGTCCCCCCGGGGGCATCATCACGCCGGGTGCGAGCGGCTGTCTGCCACCAAAGGGAGGTGGTCCAGAGCAGTCGCGTCCGGAGAGACGCGAAGAGCCCCCGCCGGCGACCGGCGGGGGCTCTCGCTGCAGGTCAGAGCCCTGCGTTGCTCGTGGGCAGGGGCGGGGTCGAACCGCCGACCTTCCACTTTTCAGGCGGACGCTCGTACCAACTGAGCTACCTGCCCGAGCGCGGTCACCTTACCGCAGCGCCGCTGGACGTCACGAATCGGCCTGGGAACGCCCCGGGCGCACCCGCTCCGGCGGGGGCGCGGTGCTGTCGCGGACCACCAGCGAGGTCGGCATCACGGTGCGCGCCGGGGGGTCGAGCGAGGCGTCGCCGGCGCGCGCGGCCGCCGTCACCGCGAGCAGGCCGGTCACCGCCAGCCGGCCCTTCTCGGTGACGTCCTGGGCGACGGTGGTGAGGGTGGGGGTGAGCGAGGTCGCCAGCGGCCCGTCGTCGTAGCCGACCACCGACACGTCGTCGGGCACCCGCAGGCCCAGCGCCTCGGCCGCGCGCAGGGTCTGGGCGGCGAACGCGTCGGAGAAGCACAGCACCGCCGTGGGCCGGTCGGGGCCGATGAGCAGCCGGGTGGCTGCGGCGTACGCCGCCTCCGGGGGCCGGAAGGGCGCCGCCTCCTGCACGACCTCGACGTCCGCATCGCCGAACGCCTCCGCCCAGCCGCGGGCGCGCTGCACTGAGGGCGGGCTGGCCGGCTCGAGGTCGAGGGTGCCGATGCGCCGGTGGCCCAGGTCGAGCAGGTGCCGCGCCGCCGCCCGGGCGCCGGCCAGGTCGTCGACGTTGATGCTCGGCACCCCCGGCAGCGGGTCCTGGTCGACGGTCAGCAGCGGCAGCTCGCGCCTGCGCAGCCACTCCACGTCGGGGGAGCCCGGCTCGCTGACGTGCACGAGCGCGCCGTCCATCGGCACGTCGCGCGCCGGCACCACGTCGCTGCCGACGCCGGCGACGATCAGGGTCAGGGCGAGCCCGTGGTCGGAGAGCGCGTCGGCGACCGCGACCAGGAACTCGGTGCCGACCGCGTCGCGCACGTTGTCGCCCAGGCGTCCGGTGACCAGCAGGCCGACCGTGCCGGTGCGGCCGCGGGCCAGGGCCCGGGCGGCGGGGTCGGGTCCGGCGTACCCCTGCTCCTCGGCCACGGCGAGGATCCGGGTGCGCAGGTCGGCGCTGAGCTTCTCGGGCCGCGAGAAGGCGTTGGAGACCGTCATCCGGCTGACCCCGACGGCGTCGGCGATCGTCTGGAGGGTCGCCTTGGGCATCGCGGGCCGCTCCTCTGCTCCGGGTGCACGGGCGTCGTGCTGGTCGACGACCAGCCTGCCAGCCACGCCCGCCCGGTCGCGAGCCGACGCACGCGGGCGCCTGGGCCTCGCGTTATGATCTGGCGCGTCCTGCCCCCATCGTCTAGCGGCCCAGGACCCCGCCCTTTCACGGCGGTAGCACGGGTTCGAATCCCGTTGGGGGTGCTGCTCGAGCCGCGTCACCAGGCGTCTCCGCCCTCGAATTGGGTGTGGTCGCCGTCGTGGGTTAGAGTTCCGACGCTTCGCCGGTGAGGTTGACCGGCACGAGCGATGGCCCCGTAGCGCAGTTGGTTAGCGCGCCGCCCTGTCACGGCGGAGGCCGCGGGTTCGAGTCCCGTCGGGGTCGCAAGGAAGAAGCACGAGAGCTCCGGACCGTCCCGGTTCGGAGCTCTCGTGCTTCTCGGGCACGATGGAGCGGTGCCCCTCGACCCGCTCGACCCCCTGGTCACCGACCCGGCGCGCTTCGACGCCCTGGTCGAGGCCGCGCTCGACGAGATCCCCGAAGAGCTCGCCACCCTGGTGAGCAACGTCGTGGTGCTCGTCGAGGAGGAGCCGCCGCCCGAGGAGCCCGACGACCTGCTCGGCCTCTACGACGGGGTCGCGCTGACCCAGCGCGACTCCTGGGGGCCCGCCGGGCTGCCCGACCGCATCTTCCTCTTCCGCGGTCCGCTGCTCGACTTCTGCGACACCCCCGAGCAGCTGGCCCACGAGGTGCGGGTCACCGTGGTCCACGAGGTCGCCCACCACTTCGGCATCGACGACGCCCGGCTGCACGACCTCGGCTACGCCTGAGCCCTCACGAGTGGGCGCCGGCGACGAAGCCCAGCGTGCACAGCAGCAGCGACCCCGCCAGCGTCGCCAGCACGTACGCCGCCCCGCGGCGTCCCCGGTCGTGCGCCTGCACCGCGAAGGAGGAGTAGGTCGTCAGCGCGCCGCAGAACCCGGTGCCCAGCAGCGCGAGGGCGTCGCCGCGCAGGGACAGCCCCACCAGCAGGCCGAGCAGCAGCGAGCCGGCGAGGTTGGCCAGCAGGGTGCCGCGCGGGAACGCCGCTGAGTCGAACCGGGTGCCGAGCCACCAGCGCAGCGCGGCTCCCCCCGCGCCGCCCAGGCCCACCAGCAGCGGCGTCACCGGACCGGCTCCCGCTCGACGCGCCCCGGGGGCCAGCGGCGCCGGGCCAGCTCGACGGCGGCCAGCGAGGCGAGCAGCGTCACCGCCACCAACGCGGCAGCCGGCCACACCCGCCCCGCGTCGAGGAGCGACCGGGTCTGCTCCGAGGCCGCCGACAAGGTGGTGAACCCGCCCAGGAGGCCGGGCCCGAGGCCGACCAGCAGCAGCGGCTGCCGGCGTACGACGGGCAGGGCGGGCAGGGCGGCGAGCGCGAAGGAGCCGACCACGTTGACGAGCAGCGTCGCCACGACCAGCGGGTCGCCGGTGGGGACGGCCTCGCCGACCGACCACCGCAGCAGCGCTCCGAGCGCGCCTCCGGCGGCGACGGCCGCGAGCGCCGGCGCGCCGGCGGGGGCGCCGGTGGAGGGGGGCGGGCTCACGCGCCGACCCTAGTGCGGCGCGACGTGGAGCGGCGTCGAGCGGGGTCGGCTCAGCAGACGCTGGTGCGGCGGTCCTCGCCCGCCCAGCTGCGCGGCTTCTCGCCGCGGGGCTGGCGCACGAACTCGCCGAGGTACCACTGCTGGAAGCGGCGCTGCTCCTCGGAGCGGGCCAGCGACAGCAGCCGCTGCTCGTGGCAGAACTGGTCGGCCACGTCGAGCAGCTCGACGAAGCGCTCGGTGGTGGCGGCGCTCGAGCGGGGGACGACGACCTCGACGTCGGCCGTGGCGTCACCGCGCTCGTCGGCCAGCGCGATCGCCTCGGTGCCCACCGCGTGGCGCAGATCGCGGTCGATGTCGCCGAACAGGTCGGAGAGGTCCTTGGCGACCGGGTAGTCCGACTCGTGCGCGAGCGCGAGCAGGCGCACCTCGCGCCGCAGCTCGCTGAAGTGGCGCTCGAAGGCCTGGTAGAGCCCGACCGGCACGTCGCTGACCCGCACCGTGACCGGGTCGGCGGGGTAGGTCGCGGGGGACTCGTCGAGACCGGTGACGACGCCCTGGACGCCCTCGTCGGTGGCGAAGGTGCGCGCGGGCGCGAACCAGACCACCTTGCCGTCGGCCTCGATCTCGGCGCCCCAGGCGTCGGAGGAGCGGGCCACGATGCTCAGTCCGCGACCGAAGGTCAGCAGCAGGTCGTCCTCGTCGCCCGGCTCGGTCGGCGTGGGCAGCACCGGTCGCTCCCGGGAGCCGTCGCGGACCTCGACGCGCGGGTGCTCACGGGTGCCGCGCACGCGGACCCGGATCGGGCCCTCGCCGTGCAGCAGCGCGTTGGTGACCAGCTCGGAGACGCCCAGCTCGGCGCACTCGGCCAGCTCGGGCCGGTCGATGTCGCGGCACGTGTCCACGACCCAGCGCCTCGCGTCCTGGACGCTGCGGGGTCCTGCGCCCAGCAAGAGGGCGGGCCGGTTCAGCGGCACGGGCGAGCTCCCACGGTGGACGTCATGACGGGCGGCCTGGACGGCGCTGGTCTCCGCATACCCCGCGTGTCCGGGAGGCAAACCGAGGGTCGTGCAATTTTCACCGGTCGCGGCGGTGTGACCGACCATACGGATGGTGGGCCGGGGGTCCGAGGTTGAGACAGTGGTGACCTGGGCATCGGGGAGAATGGGCCGCAGACCCACCCATGCCGGCACCGCCCGACGAACCGCGACGTACGACCACCGGGGACGACCTTCCCGGACACGAGAGGTGAGCACCCATGACCGCGACCCAGGACGCATCGCCCGAGGCGGGACGACGCCACCGGGTGGTGGTGATCGGCTCCGGCTTCGGCGGTCTCTTCGGCACCAAGCAGCTGCGCCGCTCCGACGTCGACGTGACGATGGTCGCCAAGACCACCCACCACCTCTTCCAGCCGCTGCTCTACCAGGTGGCCACCGGCATCCTCTCCGAGGGCGAGATCGCGCCCCCGACCCGCGAGGTGCTCAGTGGCCAGGACAACGCCACCGTGCTGCTGGGCGAGGTCACCGACATCGACCTGGAGCAGCGCCGCGTCACCTCCCACGTGCTGGGCCGCGAGACCGTGTCGGAGTACGACTCGCTCATCGTCGCCGCGGGCGCGGGTCAGTCCTACTTCGGCAACGACCACTTCGCCGAGTTCGCCCCCGGCATGAAGAGCATCGACGACGCCCTCGAGCTGCGCGGCCGCATCTTCGGCGCCTTCGAGATGGCCGAGCTCGCCGCCCGGCGCGGCGAGGAGGTCGAGCACCTGCTGACCTTCGTGGTCGTCGGGGCCGGTCCGACCGGCGTCGAGATGGCCGGTCAGATCGCCGAGCTGGCGCACCGCACGCTGCGCCGCGACTTCCGCCACATCAACACCCGCTCGGCGCGGGTGCTGCTCGTCGACGCGGCGCCGCAGGTGCTGCCGCCCTTCGGGGCCAAGCTCGGCGAGAAGACCAAGAAGGAGCTGGAGGACCTCGGTGTCGAGGTGCTGCTCGGCGCCATGGTCACCGACGTCGACGAGCGCGGCCTGCAGATGTCCTACAAGGACGGGCGCACCGAGCGCGTCGAGGCCGTCACCAAGATCTGGGCGGCCGGCGTGCAGGGCAGCCCCCTCGGGCGCACCCTGTCGGAGCAGACCGGCGCCCCGCTCGACCGCGCCGGTCGGATCAGCGTCAACCCCGACCTGACCCTGCCCGGGCACCCCGAGGTCTTCGTCGTCGGCGACATGATCGCCCTCGACAACCTGCCGGGCGTGGCGCAGGTCGCGATCCAGGGTGCCAAGTACGCCGCCAAGGAGATCGACGGCCGGCTCAAGGGCAAGCCCGCCCAGAAGCCCTTCAAGTACTTCGACAAGGGCTCGATGGCCACCATCAGCCGCTTCCGGGCCGTCGCCATGGTCGGCAAGCTGCGCCTGACCGGCTTCATCGCCTGGTTGATGTGGCTGGCGGTGCACCTCTTCTACATCACCGGCTTCAAGAACCGCGTCACCGCGGTGCTGCACTGGTTCGTCTCGTTCCTGGGCCGCGGCCGCTCCGAGCGCACCGCCACCGAGCAGCAGATCTTCGGGCGCAGCGCGCTCGCCCGGCTGCAACGCGGCGCCAGCGACCTGGTCTCCGAGCCGGGCGAGTACGACGACCTGCGTCACCGGGCCGACGCCGAGCGGCGCGAGCAGCTCGAGGCCCAGGCCGCCGAGGAGGCCCGCCTCACCGACGCCGGCGAGCGCGGCACCAAGGTGGGCGACCGCGCCTGACCCCGCTGCCGCGGGTCCAGCTTCCGGTTCGTTGCTCGAGCCTTCGGCCCTTGCTGCTCGACCAGCGGCTGCGCAGGGCCGGCTCGGCGCCCGGGCGGGTCACTCGAAGAAGCGGGGCGTCCGGTCCGAGCTCTCCTGCTCGGCGACGGCCCTGCGGGCCCAGCGCGGCAGGATGAAGACGCCCTCGGCCTCGACGGTGACCCCCTCGGGGCCGATGATGTGGCCGCGCGCCCAGGTCTTGATGCCCTCGGTCCGCTCGATCCAGCCCTCCGCGCGCAGCGGGCCCAGCGGGGTGCCCTGGCGGTAGACCACCGTGAGCGTGCCGGTCATGCCCGGTCGCCTGCCGGCGCCGGCGGCCTGGCCGAGCACCTGGTCGAGGATCATCGCCGAGACCCCGCCGTGCACCAGGGTGGGCGGGCCCTCGTAGGCGGCGCCGAGGTGGAAGTCCGACCAGACCCGGCCGCTGGCGTCCTCCTGCTCCACCACCAGCGGGGGCGCCACGGCGTTGCGCAGGCCGACCACCGCGTTGCCCCAGGCCCGGCCCTGCCCGCCCGCGCCGAGCCGGACGCCGTACGCGCCGTCGAGCTGGCGGGCGCGCAGCCGCGCGGTCAGGGCCTCGACCTCGGCCTGCACCGCCCGCACCTCGTCGTCGTCGACCTCGGTGCGCAGGCCGGCGTCGACCAGTGACCGCAGCGCGTCGGTGAAGGGGCCGTACAGGGCGCGCTGTCGCGCGACCTCGTCGGCTGGGACGTCGTCCTGCACGTATCCGACCACGCGGTCAGACTAGAACACGTTCCAGTCGCAGGGGTCGATGTCAGCGCGCGTGGTCGCTGCTCGCGGTCGCCCCCAGGTCGGGGCGGTGGTGCAGCAGCACGTCGGTGAAGGCCGCCGCGTCGACCATCGAGGAGTCCACCACGAACGGGGCCATCGCCCGGCGGTGGAAGAGCACCTTCCAGCCCCTCGAGCCGGGCCGGCCGCGGACCTCGATGGGGGTGTGCGGGTTGGCGAGGTCGAAGACGTGTCGCCCCGCGGCGCTCTGGATCTCCAGCCGGCCCGCGTGCAGCGTCATCCGGGTGCGGCTGGCGCTCGCGCGCACCGCCCAGACGATCGCGCTGAGCAGGCCCAGGACGCCGGTGACACCCCACGCGGTCTCGGTGGGGTCGCGGTAGGCGACGTACCCGGCCACGCCCGTCGCGACCAGGCCGAGCAGCAGCACGAGCCCGGCCGCCGCGCGCGTCCCGCCGGGGGAGTGCAGCTCGGTCGGCAGCGCGTCGGCCGGCCGCGTGGGGGTGGTCCGCAGAGGTGGTGCGGCCGGTGGTGCTGCCAGTGGTGCTGCGGGCGCCTCCGGCTCGGGCGCTCCCGAGATGGCGCGCGCGACGCCGGCGCGCAGCGACGACGCGAGCGGGCCGACGCGGGTGGTCCGCCGCGGCGTCCTCGGGGTCGGGGTCGGCCGGGGTGAGGGCAGGCGCGGCGGCGGGGCCGGTCCGGGCTCGGGCTCCGGATCGCGCCTCGACTCGGGCTCCGCTCGGAGCTCGGGCGCCGGCTGCGGCTCCGGCTCCGGTTCCGGCTCGGGCCCGGGCTCCGGGAGCCGTTCCGGCGCGGGGGCGGCGGTCCCGAGGGTCGCGAGGATGTCGCGCCCGGCTCCGACGTGGTCCGGTGGTGCAGGAGCGGCGACTGCGGTCTCCGTCTCGGGCGTCTCCGGGCCCGGGGGGTCCTCGCCCCGGTCGGCGCCGTCGTCCTCGGCCGGGGCGTCGTCGGTGGCGGTGGCGTCGTCCCGGCCCCGGCGGCCGCGCCAGGCGCGTCGCTGCTGGGGCTGCTCCAGGGCTCGGCGTGCCGAGGCGGTCAGCACGGGCTCGAACCCCCCGAGGTCGATGCCCACCTCGGAGGCGACCTCCGCGGCGACCGGGGTCGGCTCGGTGGGTCCGCCCGGCTCGACGGTCTCGACGTGCTGCGCATCCTCGCCGGGCAGCGCATCCTCGACGGGCAGCGCGGGTCCTGCGGGCCGGACGGGGCGACCGCTCGGGTGGGTGCGGGTGATGCCGTAGGTGCGCGGACGGGTCGCTGGGTCCTCAGCGGTGCGCTCGCGGTGCGCGAGCCACCGGTCGACGAGGTCGTCGACCGGCTGCGCGCCCTGCTCCTCGGTGGTCATGGTGCTCCGATGGTCCCACTCGGAGCGGCCGTCCGGAGGCGATTCGAGGGCGGTTCAGCGCGGCGGGTCGCCGGCCAGGGCGCGGCGCAGGGCCGGCAGCACCGCGTCGACGTCGTACGGCGTGCGCAGCACCACCACCGACGTGCCCGGCTCGGCCGGCTGCGACACGGGCCTGCTCGGACCGGGCTCCAGCGCCTGGTCGAGGGCCGCACCCAGCTCCTCGACGGCGCTGGCGTCGTCGACGGCTCCGCGCAGCCAGCGGCGCAGCACGTGGTTGTGCGCGGTGACCACGGCGGCGGCCATCAGCTCGGCCCGCAGGTCGCGCCCGGCCTCCTCGCCGGTCCACGCGCGCAGCGCGTCGCGATAGGCGCGGTGGTACTGCAGCGTGCTGGCCAGCTCGCGGTCGCGCAGCGTGGTGACGGTGCGGGTCAGCCGGTAGCGGGCCCGGGCGAGGTCGCCCTCGGCCAGGTAGTGGTCCAGCACCAGCCTGGTCGCCTCGGCGACGCCGACCAGGGTCGCGGCCCCGGGGGCGGTGGCGGTCTCCAGCCGGGTGCGCACCCGCTCGAGCAGGGCGGAGT
>JBFGFQ010000090.1:0-11120 GCA_041579495.1 Nocardioides sp. | reverse complement strand
GACCCTGTCCTGGTCGACCGCTGTCGAGCGGGGCCGCACCCGCACCTTCTGCGACACCTGCTCGCGCGAGCACCTGCGCGCGATGGAGGGCAAGCTCGACTCCGAGTGGTGGTGAGCCGGCTCAGCCGGTGGCCAGCACGTCCCACGCGCACCCGCAGTGCGGGTGGCGCAGCAGCGGCACGTGCGCGGGGGCCAGGTCCGGGCCCACCGTGACCGTCGCCGACCAGGTCGACGGCGGCTGGCCGTCGACGTGGCGCACGACGTCACGCACGGCCCACGCCACCGCCAGCCGGCGCAGCGCCGGGTCGTTCGGCGCCGGCACGAGGGTCCCGCGCGAGCGGGTCTGCCGAGCGTGCTGGGCCAGCACCAGAGCGTGCCGCGGGTCGCGGTCGCCGGCGTGCGCGTCGAGGCAGCGCAGGCACGCGGTGCGGCCCGGCACCACGAACGGACCCACCACGTAGGAGTCGAGCCGCGCGCCGACCAGGAGGTGCGGCACCTGCTCGCGCACGAGCTCGTCGACCACCTCTCGGTCGGGCTCGTGCCCGACGACCAGCACCACCGTGGCCGCGTCGTCGGGGTCGTCGTCAGCGGCGCCGCGGGCGGGCTCCCGGGGCCCCACCCCCGACGCGGCCAGCAGGGCGAGCACCTCGTCGCGCGTGCCCGGCTCGGCCAGCACCCGTACCCGGGCCCGCGCCCGGGCGCCCAGCCGGCGCGGAGCGTCGGCGGGGGCCTCGCAGAAGACCGCGGCCACGCCGGCGGGGTCCGCCCCGTCACCGGTGCGCGCACGGCGCAGGCAGTCGTCGAGGTCGTCGGCCCCGACCAGGAGCCCGGCCGCGCCGAGCGCCGCCAGCGCTGCCGCCGCACGCGGGGACGCCGCGCCGGCGGCGGCGTACGGCTCGGCGGCCTCGAGGCGGCGCAGCACCGCGCGCACCTCGGGCTGGTCGGGGAGCACGACCCGGCGCGGCGCGCCGAGGCCGACCTGGAGGTGCTGGTCGTCGCGACGGTAGATCCCGGCGCCGGGCAGCAGCCGCAGACGCTCGGGCAGCGGGGAGTGGTCGGTCACGACCTCTTCCTACCCGCGGAGGGACGCGGCCCGCTCGCGTCGTCCACAGGCCCGGGCACGACGACGGCCCCGGACCGGGGGGTCCGGGGCCGTCGCGCTGCGGTGGGTGCGTCGTCGCAGGCTCAGGCCTTGCCGAGGATGCGGTTGAGGTTCGTGCTGCAGACGGGGCACACGGCCTTGGCCATGCGGGTGCCCTTGTCGTTCACCTTGACCTCGCCCTCGGCCTCGCGCTTCTCCTTGCACTTCACGCAGTAGAACTCGCCGCTCCAGGTCTCCGCCATGACGGCCTCCTTGCTGTCTCACTCGGGTCGCCACGGCGGGTGCCACCGGGCCGCCACGACCCTACGGCACCCGCGGGGCGTCGTGGCGGAGGAAATCCCCGATCCCCGGGCAGCACAGCCTGTGGACAGACCTGTGGAGGGACGGCTGTTCACGGTGGAGGAGCGGCTCCCCGGCGGGGGACAGCCTGTGGACAACCGGGTGGGAGCGGGCCCCGTACGCTGCTCTGACCAGCCCGAACCCCCTCCACCGACTGTGGAGGACGACCCCCGGAGGAGCCGCGTGGCCGAGCAGACGACGCGCGAGGAGCCGTACGACGACGGACCGGTCGCGGCGCTGCGCCGGATCGCCTTCCTGCTCGAGCGCGGGCGCGAGGACACCTACAAGGTCAAGGCGTTCCGGGGCGCGGCCGCGGCGATCCTGCCGATGGGCGAGGAGGCGGTGGCCGCCGCCGTCGCCGACGGCACGATCCGCCGCGTCGAGGGCGTCGGGGCGAGCACGGCCAAGGTCATCGAGCAGGCGGTGCGCGGGCAGCGCCCCGACCGGCTGGTGCGTGCCGAGGCCGAGCACGGCGGTCCGCTGGTCAGCGGCGGCGAGGAGCTGCACGCGATGCTGCGCGGCGACCTGCACTCCCACTCCGACTGGTCCGACGGCGGGTCGCCGATCGAGGAGATGGCCTTCAGCGCCATCGAGCTGGGCCGCGAGTACCAGGTGCTCACCGACCACTCGCCCCGACTGAAGGTGGCACGCGGGCTCTCGGCCGAGCGGCTGGCCCGCCAGCTCGACGTGGTCGACGCGGTCAACGACCACCTCGCCGGGTCCGGGTTCACCCTGCTCAAGGGCATCGAGGTCGACATCCTCGACGACGGCGGCCTCGACCAGAGCGACGAGATGCTCGACCGGCTCGACGTGCGGGTGGCCAGCGTGCACTCCAAGCTGAAGATGGAGCGCGACGCGATGACCCGGCGGATGGTGGCCGCCGTGCGCAACCCCCGCGTCGACGTGCTGGGGCACTGCACCGGCCGGCTGGTCACCGGCGGACGCGGCAAGCGCGCCGAGTCGAGCTTCGACGCCGAGGCGGTCTTCGAGGCCTGCGCCGAGAGCGGCACCGCGGTCGAGATCAACTCGCGGCCCGAGCGGCGCGACCCGCCGACGCGCCTGCTCGAGATGGCCCGCGACCTCGGCTGCCTGTTCTCGATCGACTCCGACGCCCACGCGCCGGGGCAGCTCGACTTCCTCGCCTACGGCGCCGAGCGCGCCGCGGCGGCGGGCATCGAGCCCGAGCGGATCGTCAACACCTGGCCGAAGCAGCGCCTGCTGGAGTGGGCGAGGAGTTAACCTTCGGGTCATGGCGGTCCTGCCGGACTCCCGGCCCGACGACGACCCGCGTCCGCGGTCGGCGTCACCCTGCCCGCCCGAGGTCGAGGTACGCCGCTCGGCCCGGCGCCGCCGCACCGTGTCGGCGTACCGCGACGGCGGGCGGATCGTGGTGCTGGTGCCGGCGTCGCTGACCCGCGCCGAGGAGGCCGAGTGGGTCGCGACGATGGTCGCGCGCATCGAGCGCTCCGAGCAGCGGCGCCGACCCAGCGACGAGGACCTGATGGGCCGTGCGACCAGCCTGTCCGACCGCTACCTGGGCGGGCTGGCGGTGCCCGAGTCGGTGCGCTGGGTGGAGAACCAGTCGTCGCGCTGGGGGTCGTGCACGCCGGGGGAGCGCACCATCCGGATCTCGACGAGGCTGCAGCAGATGCCGCAGTGGGTCGTCGACTACGTGATCGTGCACGAGCTGGCGCACCTGGTGGAGGCGCACCACAACGAGCGGTTCTGGGCGTGGGTCGACAACTACCCGCAGGCCGAGCGGGCCAAGGGCTACCTGGCCGGCTGGTCGGCGGCGCGCGACGAGACCGACGAGGTCGACTGAGCCTCGACGCGCTCGCGCGCCCGGCGCACCAGGTCGACGAGGTCGGGCTCGGGCTCGGGCAGCGCGTCGGCCGGCCACCACCGCACGTCGAGGGACTCCTCGCTGACCGCGTGCTGCTCGTCTGCGGCGGCGACCGCGACGAAGCGCACGTCGAGGTGGTGCACCGGGCGCTCGGGGGTGCCGCCGCAGAACGGCACCGGGTGGGCGCTGAGCTGGACCGGGACCGGGTCGAGGCGCAGCGACGCCAGCCCCGACTCCTCCGCCGCCTCGCGCAGCGCGGCCGCGGCCAGCGTCGCGTCACCCGGTTCGCAGTGCCCACCGAGCTGGAACCAGCGCCGGGCCTTCGCGTGCAGGGTCAGCAGCACCTGCTCACCGTCGTGGCTGAGCACCAGGGTGCTGGCGGTGAGGTGGTCGGGGCGCCCCTCGCGCCGCACCGCGTCGGGGTCGGCGTGCAGCTGGGCCAGGTAGCGCCCGCGCAGCTCCTCCTGGGCGGCGTCGGGCGCGGTCCAGCCCGAGAGCACCGCGACGGCGTCGGCGTGCAGGCTCACCTCTCGTCGGTGTCCTCGGGGTCCTCGGTGTCCTTGTCGGCGCCGGGCTGCCCGCCGCCGAGCAGCTTGGCCAGCTCGGCGTCGAAGTCCTCGTCGCTGAGCGCCTCGGGGGCGCTGGCCTCGTCGCGGAAGCCCAGCGGGTCGTCGAGGTCGGCCGAGGTCGGCAGCAGGTCGGGGTGGGTCCAGACGCCGTCGCGGGCCTCCGCGCCCTGGCGGGTGCGCAGCGAGCCCCACAGCGTGGAGGCGTCGCGCAGCCGGCGCGGGCGCAGCTCGAGGCCGACCAGCGCCGCGAAGGTCTCCTCGGCGGGGCCGCCGGCCGCGCGGCGGCGGCGTACGGCCTCCTGGAGCTTGGCGGCCGAGGGCATCTTGCCCTCGGTGGCCTGGCTGACGACCTCGTCGACCCAGCCCTCGACGAGGGCCAGCACGATCTCGAGGCGCTGCAGCGCGGCCTCCTGGAGCGGCGACTTGGGCAGGTCGAAGAGCCCGCCCTCGAGCAGCTGCTGGATCGACTCGGGGTTGCTGGGGTCGACGCCGCGCATCTGCTCCTCGATGCGGGCCTGGATGGCCTCGGTGTTGATGTCGATGCCGCGCCCGTAGTCCTTGACCGCCCCGAGCACGTGCTCGCGCAGCCACGGGACGCTGCCGTACAGGCGCTGGTGGGCCGCCTCGCGCAGGGCGAGGTAGAGCAGCACGTCGTCGTAGCCGACGTCGAGGCCCTCGGCGAAGGACTCGATGTTGGCAGGCAGCAGGGCCGCGCGCCCGGCGGGGGCCAGGGGGAGGCCGACGTCGGAGACCGAGAGCACCTCCGAGGCCAGGGTGCCGATGCCCGAGCCGGCCTGGGTGGCCAGCATCGAGCCCATGAAGCTGCCGAGCATGCCCAGCAGCGGACCGCCCATCGCCCGTGCCTCCTCGGGCAGCGCGCCCGAGAGGGACTGCGCCGACTGGGCGGCGACCGGCTCGACGAGCCCGCGCCAGACCTCCTGGGTGCCCACGACCCACTCGGCACGGCTCCAGGCGCTGGTGCTGGTGATCGCCGAGGGCAGGTCGGTGGCGGTGTCGAGCCAGTGGTCGGCCAGGCCGAGGGCGTCGGCCACGGCGTCCTTCTGGCGCTGCGTGGGGCTCGGGTCGGGCTGCTGGGCGACGGTCTTGCGGGCCGTGTCGACCGCCAGGTCCCAGTTGACCGGGCCGTCGTAGGGCTGCATCAGCGACTGGATCTGGCTCATGATCTGGTTGAGGTCCGGCACCTTGCCGCCGAACAGCGCGCTCAGGTCGGGCATCTGCCCGCCGGCGCCGCCCATGCCACCCATGCCGCCCATCGCTCCGCCTGCTCCGAAGAGGTGCTCGAACGGCGTGCCCTTGAAGGGGTTCTGCTGCTCGTCGTCACCGTCGCCGGGGCCGTCCGAGGGCTTGTCAGTCATGGGGTCAGGCTACGCCGCCCGGCAAGGTCGGTGGGGGGTCACCCGGGGGTGCCCGCGGGGCCTGCGGCGCGGCTAGTCTCGGCCGGGTGAGCAGCAGCACGCAGCCCGTCGTCCGTCTCGTCGACCTGCGGGAGACCCCGCTCGAGGTCGAGGAGGTCCTGGCCGCCCTCGACGACGACGCGGCCGGTGGGCTCAACCTCTTCGTGGGCCGGGTCCGCGACCACGACAGCGGCAAGGGCGTCGTCGGGCTCGACTACTCCGCGCACCCCACCGCCCTGGCCCGGCTGCGCGAGGTCTGCGACCAGGTGGCCGCCGACCACGACGTGCAGGGCGTCGCGGCTCTGCACCGCACCGGCTCGCTGGCCATCGGTGACGTCGCCGTCGTCGTCGCCACGGTCGCCAGCCACCGCGGCCAGGCCTTCGCCGCCACCCGCGACCTCATCGACACCCTCAAGTCCGAGGTCCCGATCTGGAAGCACCAGCGCTTCACCGACGGCCAGGACGAGTGGGTCGGCACCCCCTGACCGCGCCGGCGTCGGTCGAGCAGTGAGCGGCGTGGCGGCAGGGGGGAGCGGGGCGGGGTGCCTAGCCTGGGGGTGTGGAGATCCTGCTGTGGCTGGTGCCGACCGTGCTGGTCACGATCGCGGCGATGTGCTGGGTCGGCTGGGCGGGGCGCGAGCCGCGCGAGGTCGACCGTGAGGTGCTGGTGAGCCGGCTGGCGCGGGGGATGGCCAAGGAGACGCCGCTGCGCTACGCCGCGCCGCGTCCCGAGCGCGACCGCAGCACCGGGATCGCCGTGCGGCCCTCGCGGGCCCGCAGGGCCTCCTGAGCGTCGTCCGCCACAGGCCGAGGGCGCGCGGTTGGGGGCTCATGGGAGGCTGAAGCCATGAGCCAGCGCCTGATCGCCGCCCTCCTCGCGGCCCCGTTGGTGCTCGCGCTGTTCGTGGCCGCCTGGTTCACCTCGCTGCCCTACGCGACCTACGAGCCGGGCCCGACCGTCGACGTGCTCGACCAGCCCGACGGCTCGGAGACGATCCAGGTGCGCGGGGTCAAGACCTACCGCGACACCGGCGAGCTGCGCCTGACGACGGTCAGCGTCAGCCCGGTCGGCAAGAAGCTCTCGCTGCCGGAGCTGATGTGGGCCTGGTTCGACGACGAGGAGGCGGTGCTGCCCTACGACTACGTGCACCCCGACGACGTCACCGCCGAGGAGGACGAGCGCCAGGGCGCGGTGTCGATGGTGACCTCGCAGGACGTCGCGATCGCCAACGCGCTGCGCGAGCTCGACTACGACGTCGAGTCCGCGCTGCAGGTGGCCTACGTGGTGCCCGACAGCCCCTCCGACGGCGCGCTGGAGGTGCGTGACGTGGTGCTGCGCGTCGACGGCGAGGCCGTCGACTCGCCGCAGATGCTGGTCGACTCGATCCGGGACACCCCGGACGGGGAGTCGGTGACCCTCCAGGTCGAGCGCCGGGGCGAGAAGCGCGACGTCGAGCTCACCCCGCAGAAGGACCCCGAGGACGGGGTCAAGCGTGTCGGGTTCACCCCGGGCCAGGGCTTCCGCTACCCCTTCGACGTGACGGTCAACATCGACCCCAACATCGGCGGCCCGAGCGCCGGGCTGATGTTCGCGCTGGGCATCTACGACACCCTCACCGAGGGCTCCCTGACCGGCGGCGGTGTCGTGGCCGGCACCGGCACCCTCGACCTCGACGGCGCCGTGGGCCCGATCGGAGGCGTCCAGCAGAAGATCGCCGGCGCCGAGCGCGACGGAGCCGAGCTGTTCCTGGTGCCGCCCGACGACTGCGACGAGGCGCTGGGCGTCGACGACGGCAGCCCGCGCCTGGTGCGCGCCGAGACCTTCGAGAGCGCGTTGGAGGCGGTCCAGGCCTGGGCCGAGGACCCCGACGCCGACCTTCCGAGCTGCGAGGACCGATGACCGAGCCCATGGACCAGACCCCCCATCCCGACGAGACGCCGCTGCCCGCCGACCAGCTGGCCGACCTCGACGTCGACCCGGCCCTGGCCGCGGCGGTGCTGGAGATCGAGCAGCACGCCAGCGAGGCCGGCTGGGACCAGCAGGCCCGGCTCTTCGCGCTCGTCGACACCGCCCAGCTGGTGGCCCACGAGCCGCAGCTGGCCGCCGCGATGGGCCTCGACGCCTCCTCCGAGCGCGGCTCGCTGACCGCGGTCGAGCAGGACCAGCTCGACCCCTCCCAGCAGCTGGAGCGGGTGCTCGAGACGATCGCCTGGCCGCCCGACGTCAGCGGTTGCGCCGCGGTCGTGGAGCGGCTGGTGCTGCCGCCCGAGGCCGACGCCGAGCTGCCCGAGGACCCCGACGAGGCGGCGGCGTACGCCCGCGAGCACCCGGGGCGCCAGGAGCTGCGGATGGTGGCCGGGGTGACCCGGGCCGGCTCGCGCTACTGCGCGATGCGCTTCCGCGCCCACGACGACGACACCAAGGTGGTCGGCGGCGCCGACCTCGTGCCGGCGCTCCTCGAGCTGCTGGCCGCCACCCTGACCGACGACGACCAGTGACCCGCCACCGCGTTCCCGACGAGATGCACCACCAACCGCACGACCAGATGCACGACGAGAGGCACCACCCGTGAGCGAGACCTTCGGCCCCGAGCCGCCGGCATCCGCCCCCCAGGCCCCCGCGACCAACGGGCGCTCCCGCGCCCTGGTCATCACCGCGGGCGTCCTCATCGCGCTGTTCTTCGCGCTGACGACGTTCTCGGGCTTCTACACCGACCGCCTCTGGTACACCTCGGGCGGTTACGGCAGCGTCTTCTCCACGATGCTGTGGACGCGCGTGGCGCTGTTCGCGGTCTTCGGCCTGGTGATGGCGGCCGTGGTGGCGCTCAACGTGGTGCTGGCCTACCGGCTGCGCCCGGTCTTCGTGGGCATGGGCGACACCAACGGCATGGGCCGCTACCGCGAGGCGATCACCCCGATCCGCCGCTGGGTGGTGCTCGGCGTCGCCGTCGTGCTCGCGCTCTTCTCCGGCACCTCCGGCGCCGGCGCCTGGCGCACCTACCTGCTGTGGCGCAACGGCAGCGAGTTCGGCACCGACGACGCGCAGTTCGGCCGCGACATCGGCTTCTTCGTCTTCGACCTGCCCTGGCTGCACTTCCTGGTCGACTTCGCGATGGCCGTCTTCGTCGTCTCGCTGCTGGCCGCGGCGCTGACCCACTACCTGTACGGCGGCATCTCGCTGCAGGGCCCCGGCGACCGGCTCACCGGCGCGGCGCAGGCGCAGCTCTCGCTGCTGCTCGGCCTGTTCGTGCTGGCCAAGGGCGCCGACTACTGGCTCGACCGGTTCGACCTGGTCAGCCAGGCGGGGTCGCTGATCACCGGCATCACCTACACCGACGACAACGCGGTGCTGCCGGCCAAGAACATCCTGCTCGGCATCTCGGTCATCTGCGCGGTGCTGTTCTTCCTCAACGTGTGGCGCCGCACCTGGATGCTGCCGTCGGTGGGCATCGCGCTGCTGGCGCTCTCGGCGATCCTGCTGGGCGTCATCTGGCCCGGCATCGTCCAGCAGTTCCAGGTCAAGCCCTCCGAGGCCGACCGCGAGCGCGACTACATCGCGCGCAACATCGAGTCGACCAGGGCGGCGTACGACCTCGAGGACGTGGAGGTCGAACGGTTCACGCCGCAGAACACCCTGGGCTCCTCGCTGGCCCAGCTCGACGGCGAGACCAAGTCGATCCCCCTGGTCGACCCGCAGGTGGTCCGCCCGGCCTTCGAGCAGACCCAGCAGGTGCGTGCCTACTACTCGGTCGCCGACGTGCTCGACGTCGACCGCTACGACATCGACGGCGTCGAGCGCGCGCTCGTGCTCGGTGTGCGCGAGCTGAACCCCGAGGGCGTGCCCGACCAGAACTGGTCGAACCTGGCCACCGTCTACACCCACGGCAACGGCATCATCGCCGCCTACGCCAACCAGCGCGACCGCTCCGACGACGAGCAGGTCGACACCGAGGCCTCCGGCGCCAACGAGGTCGGCATCGAGTGGGCCCAGGGCACCCAGAGCAACGAGCAGGACCTCCAGGACGCCACCGGTGGCTTCGAGCAGCGCGTCTACTACGGCGAGCAGAGCCCGACGTACTCGGTGGTGGGCAAGGCCGAGGAGGGCGACCCCGACGTCGAGCTCAACCTGCCGACCGTGGGCAGCGACGACGACTCGACGACCACCACGTACGACGGCGAGGGCGACGCCCCGGTCGGCTCGCTGTTCAACAAGCTGATGTTCGCGATCAAGTTCGGCGAGCCGAACTTCCTGCTCTCCGACCGGGTGAACTCCGGCTCGAAGGTGCTCTACGACCGCAACCCCAGCCAGCGCGTCGAGAAGGTCGCGCCCTGGCTGACCGTCGACTCCGACCCCTACCCGGCGGTGGTCGACAACCGGATCGTGTGGATCCTCGACGGCTACACCGTCACCGACCGCTACCCAGGTGCGGAGCGGGAGTCGTTCGACGACATGACCGACGACGCCCTGGCCCCGGAGACCACCGGCCTGCAGACGCTGCCGACCGATGAGATCAACTACATGCGCAACGCGGTCAAGGCGACCGTCGACGCCTACACCGGTGAGGTGACCCTCTACGAGTGGGACACCGAGGACCCGATCCTCAAGGCCTGGAAGGGCGCCTTCCCCGGCACCGTCGAGCCGCGCGAGGAGATCAGCGACGAGCTGATGGAGCACCTGCGCTACCCCGAGGACCTGTTCAAGGTGCAGCGCTACCAGTTCGCGCGCTACCACGTCACCGACCCCGGTGACTGGTACCAGGGCAACAACCGCTGGGAGGTCCCCGAGGACCCCGACGTCAACGGCACCTTCCAGCCGCCGTACCGGCTCTTCGTCGACAACCCGGCCGCCGAGGGTGACGACGAGAGCTTCGCGCTGACCTCGGTCTACGTGCCCTACCGCAAGAACAACCTGGCCTCGTTCGTGTCGGTGAACTCCGACGCGCAGAGCGAGCAGTACGGCGAGATGAGCGTGCTGGAGCTGCCCAACGAGCAGACCCCCGGCCCGGCGCTGGTGGCCAACCAGTTCTCCTCCGACCAGGACGTCGCCGACGCGCTGGCGCAGTTCAACCGCTCCGGCGCGAGGGTGCTGCGCGGCAACCTGCTCACGCTGCCGGTCAACGACGGGCTGATGTACGTGCAGCCGGTCTACGCGCTGCGTGAGCTCTCCGACGCCAGCTTCCCGATCCTGCGCTACGTGCTGACCAAGTACGGCGACAACATCGGGCTCGGCACGACGCTGCGCGACTCGCTGGAGGACCTGATCCGCTCCTCCGGCGTCACCCCCAGCAACACCGGCGGGGGCGGCAACGGCGGCGGCAACGGCGGCGGCGACCAGGGTGGCGACGGGGGCGACGAGCCGCTGTCGGGCACGCTCTCGGAGCAGATCGAGCAGCTGCTGAACGACGCAGAGAAGGCCTTCAACGACGCCGACCAGGCCTTCGCCGACGGCGACCTCGGCGCCTACCAGGACAGCGTCGACGAGGCCAAGGACCTGATCGCGCAGGCGCTCGAGCTCGCCGGCGCCTCCGGCGAGGAGGGCTCGGGCGGCGCTTCGGAGGAGGCGCCCGAGGACTCCGGCGGCGGCTGATCCGCACGCGTCGCACGTCACACCGGCACCGGGCCCATCTGATTTGGATGGGTCCGGTGCGGTGTGTAGTGTTCTGTTCACCGACGCGGGGTGGAGCAGCTCGGTAGCTCGCTGGGCTCATAACCCAGAGGTCGCAGGTTCAAATCCTGCCCCCGCTACAAATGTGATGTCTCAGGACATCGGCGACACCCGGACCTGCGAATGCAGGTCCGGGTGTTGTTCATTTCGGGGGTCTTGGCGTGGGGCCTTTGGGGGCTCCGGTGGG
>JBFGFQ010000089.1:0-11145 GCA_041579495.1 Nocardioides sp. | reverse complement strand
GGCCTGCTGCTCGGGCTGCTCACGCACCCGGACAGGGTAGGCCCCTGCCCGGGTGCGCCCGCACCCCCGTGCGGTGTGACGGCCGGGTCAGCCGGTGGTGAGCGAGGTGTCGTCGACCACGAAGCTGGTCGCCAGGGAGGAGTCCTCGGTGCCGACGAAGCGCACCGTGACGCTCTTGCCGGCGAAGGCGGAGGCGTCGAGGGTGCGGGTGACGTAGCCGGTGCTCTCGTCGAGGTTGGAGTAGGTGGCCAGCGTCGTGGTGGTGCTGCCCGAGACGACCTGGACCTGCAGCGTGTCGTAGGCCCTGGTCGTGGTGGTCTCGGCGCTGCTGACGTAGAGCTTGAACGACAGCGAGGCGCTGCCGGCCGACGGGACGCTCACCTGCTGGGTCAGCGTGTCGGTCCGGGGGGTGCCGTAGCCGACGAGCCACGCCTTCCACGAGCCGCTGGCCGCGGGGGCGCCGGGGTCGTTGGTGATGACGCCCGAGGACGCCGACCAGGCCGTGGCACCGGACTCGAAGCCGGGGTTGAGCAGCAGGTTGCCGGAGGGGGCCGGCGGCTCGGTGGCGCCGCCGCCGAGCAGCGAGGACAGCAGCCGGTTGGGCGACCCGGCGCCGGCACCGGTGACCTTCCCGCTGGTCGAGTCGCCCAGGACGGCGTTGGTGACGGTGCTCGGGGAGGCGCTCGGCGACCCCTGGAGGTAGAGGGCGGCGACGCCGGCGACGTGCGGGGTGGCCATCGAGGTGCCCGAGATCGTGTTGGTGGCCGTGGTCGAGGTGTGCCAGGCCGAGGTGATGCTCGAGCCCGGTGCGAAGAGGTCGAGGCAGCTGCCGAAGTTGGAGAACGACGAGCGGGCGTCGGTGCTGGTCGTGGAGCCGACCGTGATCGCGGCGGCGACGCGCGAGGGCGAGCCGTTGCAGGCGTTGGTGTTCTCGTTGCCGGCCGCGACGGCGTAGGTGACGCCGTCGGCGATGGAGGTGTTGACGGCCTGGTCGAGCGCCGAGGACACCCCGCCGCCGAGGCTCATGTTGGCCACCGCGGGGGCACCGGCGACGTGGTGGGAGGTGACCCAGTCGACACCGGCGATCACGCCGGAGGTGGACCCGCTGCCGGCGCAGTCCAGCACCCGCACGGGCCGCAGGCTGACCTGCTTGGCGACGCCGTACGTCGTCCCGCCGACCGTGCCCGCCACGTGCGTGCCGTGGCCGTTGCAGTCGCTGGTGCCCCTGCCGTCGTTGATCGCGGTGTAGCCGGACTGCACCCGGCCGCCGAGGTCGGTGTGCCCGGCCAGGATGCCGGTGTCGATGACGTAGGCGGTGACCCCGCTGCCGGTCGGCGTGTAGGTGTAGCTGCCGTCCAGCGGCAGGTCCCGCTGGTCGAGGCGGTCCAGGCCCCAGGTGGCGCCCGTCTGGGTGGCGCCGACCGAGAACGTCTGGTCGGCCTCGATGTAGGCGACGCCGGGGCGCTCGCGCAGGGCGTCGACCGCCCGCTGCGGGAGCCGGGCCGAGAAGCCGGTGATCGCCGCCGCGTACGTCTGCTCGACGCGGCCGCCGTTCTCGCGCGCCACGCGGCGCGCGTCGGCGGCGGCCGACTGGCCGGCCCGGTCCTCCATCACGACGATGTACTGGCCCGGGACGGCCGCGGCGCGTCCCTGGCCGACCACGGGGGCGGGCCGGTCGTCGGACCGGGCACCCCGGTCGGGGGCGGCCTGCGCGGAGGTGGGGGCGAGCGCTGCGAGGCCCGCGAGGGCGACGGCTGCGGCGGCGGTGCCGGCGCCGAGGCGGCGCAGGCGCGAGGACGTGGTTGTCATGGATGGACTCCCGAGAGAAGAGGCCCGCGGGTCGTCCCGCGGCTCCCGTGCCGGTCGGCGCGGTGCGGTGACAGTAGGGCCGGACGATCACCGGTGGGGCCGGTGCGTCACCTCACATTCGTGCGCTGCAAGAACCTGCACCTTTACCTCTTCCGTCGCAGCGACGACCGAGCACCTCAGACGCGCACGACCGGGTGCGCCAGCGACGCCGGGTCGGCCCGCATCAGCGGCGAGGGGTAGACCGTGCCGACCCGCTGCCCGTCGAGCCAGGCGGTCAGCCGCGCCGCCTCGCGGGCGAGCCCCGCGCGGGCCTCGCTCCCGACGTCCTCGACCAGCCGCACCTCGACGGCGCCGTCGCCGTCCTGCACCCAGCACCCCACGACCCGCCCCGCCCACCAGGCGGTGGTGCCGGCGTTGCCGTTGCGGTCGAAGAGCGACGGCTGGTGGGGGCCGAGGTGGAAGTCGCGCTGCCGCCAGCCCATCACGGTGGGGTCGAGCACCGGCAGCAGCGCCGCCCACGGCGCGAGCGGCTCCTCCTCGTCGACGTCGTCGGGCAGCAGGTAAGCCCGCTCCCCCGCGCCGACACCGACCTCGACGGCCCCGAGCGCGGCCAGCGACGCCCGCACCGCGCCCTTGGTGGCGCCCAGCCACCACACCAGGTCGGCCTCGGTGCCCGGGCCGAAGCGCAGCAGCCAGCGCCGCACCAGCTCGACGTACCCCTCGGTCGCGCTGCACGTCGGAGGCGGGTCGCCCAGCCAGTGCCCGGTCAGCGTCCAGCGCGGGCGCGACTGGCGCCAGTGGGTGGTGCTGCGCCCCCGCACCACCTCGGCCCGGGCCCCCAACCAGGTCAGCACCCGGCTGCCGGCGTACGTCGCCCCGCCGCCGAGGCGCGCCTCGAGCCCGGGCACCCGCCCCCGCAGGTCGAGGGCCGTCAGGCCCTCGGGCTCGGTGTCCAGCACCTCGAGCACGCCGCGGCGCACGCGGTCGAGCCACCGCGCCCCGTCGGCGGCCACCCCGGCGGACTCGACGTCCCTGACCAGGCGGGCGCCCTCGCTGGCCGCGACCCGGGCCGCGGCGCTGCCCCAGGCGGCGCCCAGCAGGTCGTGGGGGAGGACGAAGAGCGTGCGCCGCATCGCCAGCTGGCGCACGAGGCTGCGCTCGTCGTGCAGGGCCCGGTCGACCTCAGCGGCGTCGAGGCCCTCCACCGGGCCCGTCGCTCCTCGTCACTGACGTGTCGCACACCGCCATCCTGCCGCGCGGCACCCACGGGCGCGCAGGGACCGGGCTCAGCAGCTCTCGCGACGCACCAGGCGGGTCGGCATGACGACCCGCACCGGGGACGCGGGGCCCTCGCCGCCGATCTGGCGCAGCAGCATCCGCGTCGCCTCCTCGGCCATGGCGGCCACGGGGTTGTGCACCGTCGTCAGCGTCGGCGTGGTCGTCTCGGCGCCGCCGAGGTCGTCGAAGCCCACCACCGCCACGTCCTCGGGGACCCGTCGCCCGAGCTCTGCCAGGACCTTCAGCACGCCCGCAGCCATCAGGTCGGAGGCGGCGAAGACGCCGTCGACGTCGGGGTGGCGAGCCAGCAGCTCACGGGCCGCCGCCTCTCCCCCGGCCTCGGTGAAGTCGCCCACCGCGACCCGGTCGGAGGCGACCCCGGCCTCCTGCAGCGCGGCCCGCCAGCCGGTGAGCCGGTCGGCCGCGGCCGTCATGTCCTCCGGGCCGGTCACGGTGGCCAGCACCCGCCGGCCGCGCTCGACCAGCGCCTCGGCCGCCATCCGGCCGCCGGCCACCTGGTCGACGTCGACCCACGAGACCCGGTCGGTGTCGTCCCAGGGCCGCCCGCCGAAGACGCAGGGCAGCCCCAGGTCGGCGAGCCGACCGGCGAGTCCGTCGTCACGGTGGTGGGAGGTGATCAGGGCACCGTCGACGGGACGACCGCTGAGGTAGCGCAGCGTCTGCTCGGAGGCGGTGCCCCGACGGGCGAGCAGCAGGACGAGCTGCAGCCCGTGCTCGTCCAGCACCCGGTGCACGCTGCGCAGGGTGAGGGAGAAGAACGGGTCGGAGAACACCCGTTCGTCGGGCTCGGGCACGACCACGGCGACCGAGTCGGTGCGCCGCGTCATCAACGAGCGTGCGGCCGGGTTGGGGATGTAGCCCAGGGACCGGACCGCGGCCGCCACCGCCGCCTGCGCCCGGGGGCTCACCCGGCTCCCGCCGTTGACCGCCCGGGAGGCGGTCGCCCGGGAGACCCCGGCGGCGCGCGCCACCTCCTCGAGCGTGGGCGCAGCCCCGCCGGGCCGGCGCTCGGTCGTCGTCACGGTGCCACGCTACCCCTGGGGCAGGGCGCCGGTGGCCGCGATGTCGGCGTACCAGCGTGCGCTCGCCTTGGGCGTGCGCTCGAAGGTGTCGTAGTCGACGTGGACGATGCCGAAGCGCTTGTCGTAGCCGTAGGCCCACTCGAAGTTGTCGAGCAGCGACCAGACGAAGTAGCCCCCGACGTCGACCCCGTCCTCCATGGCCTCGTGCAGCGCCCGCAGGTGCGCGTCGACGTAGGCGATCCGGTCGTCGTCGCGCACCTGTCCGTCGTGGTCGCGCCGGTCGTCGTAGGCGGCGCCGTTCTCGGTGATGTAGAGCTGCGGCAGCGCGGGGTGGTCGTCGCGCAGCCGCACCAGCAGGTCGCGCAGCCCGGAGGGCTGGACCTCCCACCCCATGGCGGTGGTGGGCAGGTCCCGTCCCAGGAACGCGATGTCGTCGGAGACGGGGTACGGCGACCGGGTCGGGCGGGCCGGTACGGCCGCGGCCGGTGCCGGAGCACCCGCGTCCGGCCGGCCCGACACGTGGGCGCTCGTGTAGTAGTTGATGCCCAGCACGTCGATGGGCGCGGCGATGGTCGCCAGGTCCCCGTCGTGCACCGCGTCCTGCCAGCCCAGGTGGGCGGTGTCGGCCAGCAGGTCCTCGGGGTAGGAGCCGCGCAGCAGCGGGTCGAGGAAGATGCGGTTCTGGAAGCCGTCGATGCGCCGCGCGGCGTCGAGGTCGGCCGGCTCCTGCGGGTCCGCCGGGGTGACCGGGGACAGGTTGAGCGTGATCCCCAGGCGCGCGTCGGGCTGACGACGCCGGATCTCCTCGGTGGCGGTGCCGTGCGCCAGCAGCAGGTGGTGGGCTGCCCTCAGTCCCGACGCCTCGTCCTGGTGGCCGGGGGCGTGCTGGCCACCGGTGTAGCCCAGGAACGCCGAGCACCAGGGCTCGTTGAGCGTGGTCCACAGGTCCACCCGGTCGCTGAGGGCCTCGTGCACCGACACGGCGTACTCGGTGAAGCGGTGCACGGTGTCGCGCTCGGTCCACCCGCCGCGCAGCTCGAGGGCCTGGGGCAGGTCCCAGTGGTAGAGCGTGACCCACGGCATGATCCCGCGCTCGAGCAGGCGGTCGACCAGGCGGTCGTAGAAGGCCAGCCCGGCCGGGTTGAGCGGGCCGCCGTCCGGCCGCACCCGCGGCCACGCCACGGAGAAGCGGTAGGCGTCGAGGTTGAGCGAGGCCATCAGCGCCACGTCGTCCTCCACCCGGTGGTAGTGGTCGCAGGCCCGCTCGCCGGTGTCGCCGCCGATGACGGCGCCGGGCACCCGGCAGAAGGCGTCCCAGGTGCTGTCGGTGCGCCCGTCCTCGTCGGTGGCTCCCTCGATCTGGAACGCCGCGGTCGCGGCGCCCCACACGAAGCCGGCGGGGAAGGTGAGCGGGGACGTGCCGCCGCCGTCGGCGGACGAGCTCGGGCGGGGGTCGGGGATCGTCATCCCTTGACGGCTCCTTGCATGATGCCGGAGACGAGGTGTCGTCCGGCGAGGGCGAACAGGACGAGCAGCGGGATCGTGGAGAGCACCGCGCCGGCGAGGACCAGGCTGAAGTCCACGTAGTAGCCGCTCTGCAGCTGCTGCAGGGCGATCTGGACGGTCGGGTTGCTGGCGGGCAGCACGATCAGCGGCCAGAAGAAGTCGGTCCAGGTGAACATGAACGTGAACAGCCCCAGCACGGCCGCTCCCGGTCGGGCCGCGGGCACGGCCACGTGCCAGAAGGTGCGGATCATCGAGCAGCCGTCGACACGGGCGGACTCGATGAGCTCCTCCGGCAGGGCGTCCACGAGGTACTGGCGCATGAAGAAGACGCCGAAGGCGGAGACCAGCGCCGGCACGATGACCGCCCACACCGACCCGGTCCACCCGAGCTTGCTCATCATGATGAACAGCGGGATCACGCCCAGCTGCGTGGGGATCGCCAGGGTGGCGACCACGAAGACCATCAGCCCGTCGCGGCCGCGGAAGCGCAGCTTGGCGAAGGCGAAGCCGGCCAGCGTCGAGAAGGAGACCACCGAGGCCGTGACCACCGAGGAGACGATGACGCTGTTGAGCAGCGCCTTCCAGAACTCCACGGTCTCGAAGACCCGCGAGGCGTTCTCGAGGAAGTTGCCACCCGGCAGGAGCGGGGGCAGCCGCTGGTTCATCACGTCGGCGTCGTGCGAGCCGACCAGGAAGGACCAGTAGAGCGGGAACGACGAGCCGAGCACGAAGGCGATCAGCAGGCCGTAGGTGAGCATGCCGGGACGACGGGTCATCGAGGACCTCCGCTGGTGGCGATGCGCCGGGTGAGCACGAGGTTCACCAGCGCGAAGACGATGATGATCAGGAACAGCAACCACGCCACCGAGGCCGCCGTGCCGAGGTCGCGCACGCGCCAGCCGAGCTCCCACAGGTACATGGTCACGGTCTGGTACTGCCGGTCGGACCCGCCGAGCCCGGCGTTGTCGAAGAGCCGTGGCTCGGCGAAGATCTGCAGACCGCCGATGGTGGAGGTGATGACGACGAAGATGATCGTCGGTCGCAGCATCGGCACCGTGATGTGCAGGAACTGGCGGAACTTCGAGGCACCGTCGATGTCGGCCGCCTCGTAGACGTCGCGCGGGATCGCCTGCATGGCGGCGAGGAAGATCAGCGCGTTGTAGCCGGTCCAGCGCCAGTTGACCATGGTGGCGATGGCCAGGTGGCTCGGCAGCGTGTCGACGTGCCAGCGCACCGCGTCCAGCCCCACGACCTGGAGGATCTCGTTGACCAGGCCGTAGCGGTCGCCGAACAGGTTGCCGAAGATGAGCGAGACGGCCACCGGCGCGACCACGAAGGGCACCAGGACGCTCATCCGCCAGAAGGTGCGGGCCCGCAGGTGGGTGTCGAGCAGGAACGCGAGCCAGATCGCGATCAGGATCTGCGGGACCGACGAGAGCAGGAAGATGCTCAGGGTGTTGCGCAGCGCGTTCCAGAAGTAGCGGTCCTCGAGGACCCGCGCGAAGTTGTCGAGGCCGACGAACGCGCCCTGGCCGCCCAGCAGGTCCCAGTCGTGCACCGAGACGTAGGCCGTGTAGAGCAGGGGGAAGACGCCCACCACCGCGAAGAGGACGAAGAACGGCGAGATGTAGAGGTAGGGCGAGAACTTCACGTCCCACCGGGACCGTCTCTCCGCCGACAGGAACCGCGGGCCGACCCGCCCCCGGCCCGGGGGCTCCTGGACGGAGCCCCCGGACCGGTTGTCGCGTTGGAGCGTCGTCATCGGGTCAGCGGATCCGCTCGAGGTCGGCCAGGAACGAGTCCCAGGCCTCGTCGGGGGACTCCTTGCCCTCGTCGACGCGCTGGATGGCCTGCTGGAAGGCCGTGTTCACGTCGGCGTAGCGCGGACCCTTGTGCTGGATGAACTCCACGGCCTCGGCCCGCTCGGCCAGGATCTCGCCGGTCGGGGCGTCGTTGAAGAACGTGTTGACCGAACCGGTCAGGGCGGGGTCGGTGAGCGCCTCGACCTGGCTCGGGAACGTGCCCTTGGACTCGAACGCCTTGATCTGCTGCTCAGGGGCGGTCAGCCAGGCCGCGAGCGCCTTGGCCTCCTCCGGGTGCTCGGACTGGGTCGGCACGGTCAGGTACGAGCCGCCCCAGTTGCCGCCGCCGCCGGGGAAGACGTTGGCGATGTCCCAGCCCTCGACGCCGGAGGCGTTGCCCTCGATGACGCCCAGCATCCAGCCGGGGCAGGCCATCGTGGCGAAGCCGTCGTTCTGGAACGCCGCGGTCCAGTCCTCGCTCCACTGGGTCAGGCCCGTCGACAGGCCGTCCTCCGAGAGAGCCGTGACGGTGTCGAACACCTCCTTGACCTCGGGGTTCTCGGCGGCGATCACGTTGTTGTCGGCGTCCTCGAAGGAGTACTCGATCTGCTGGACCATCGCCTGCGCGATGCCGCCGGAGGCGTCGTACCAGGCCGTGCCCGGCTGCTCGGCCACGAACTCGCGGCCGGCCTCGAAGTAGTCGTCCCAGGTGGTGAAGAGCTCGGCGACCTTCTCGCGGTCGCTGGGCAGGCCGGCCTCCTCGAACAGGTCGGCGCGGTAGCAGACGGCCTCGGGCCCGATGTCGGTGCCGTAGCCGATCAGCTTGCCGTCGGGCGTGGTCGCCGCGTCGCTCTTCCAGTCCAGCCACCGGCCCTCCACCTCGGGGTCGGAGAGGTCGACGAAGGCACCGGACTGCTCGACCAGCGCCGCGAGCCAGTCGACCTCGATGGCCTCGATGTCGGAGAGGCCCGAGCCCGCCGCGAGCTTGGTGTAGAGGTTGTCCTGGTGCTCGGGTGCGGTCCCGGCCTTGCGGTGCTCGATCTCGATGCCCGGGTTGAGCTCCTCGTACTCCTCGAAGAGCTCCTCGTAGCCGAACTCGTTGAAGGTGGCCACCGACAGGGTGACGGTGCCGTCGGTGTCGGCGGCCGAGTCGGAGCCGCAGGCGCTCAGGGCACCACCTCCGAGGACGGCGAGGGCCGCGAGGGTCGCGGTGGACTTGGTGGGGAGGTGGCGCACGGTCGCTCCAATGCTCGAGTGGGGTCGGTGGGCCGCCCCGGAATGGGAGCGCTCTCACCACGTTGCGGCACGAGAGTGACAGGTGATCGCCGTCACCGTCAATGGCCGAGAAGTAATTTGTGAGAGCGCGTCCACACTCGATCCTCCAGGGGTGGGGTGCCGGGTGCGACGATCCACGGGTGTCTCGTCGCGGTGGATGGCTGTTCCTGGTCGGACTGGTGCTGCTCTCGTTCAACCTGCGCCCGGCGGCGGTGAGCGTCGGGCCGGTGCTCGCCGAGGTGCGGGAGGGGTTGTCGCTGACGGCGGCCGAGGCGTCGTTGCTGACGACGCTGCCGGTGCTGGCCTTCGCGGTCTTCGGGGCCCTGGCGCCCGGCGCCGCGGCGCGGGGCGGGCTGCACCGGGTCACGCTGGTGGCCCTGGTCGCGGTCGTGGTCGGTCTCGCCGGGCGCGCGGTCACCGGCTCGGGCACGGTCTTCCTGGCGCTCTCGCTGCTCGCGGTCGCGGGCATGGCGATGGCCAACGTGCTGATGCCCTCGCTGGTCAAGCGGCACGCCCCCGAGCGGATCGGCGCGGTGACGGCCGTCTACTCCACAGCGCTGGCCATCGGGCTGACCTCGGCGCTGCTGCTGACCGTGCCGATGTCCGCCGCGCTCGGCGGGTGGCGCGGTGGGCTGGGCGCCTGGGCGGTCCTCGCCGGGCTCGCGGTCCTGCCCTGGCTCGTGCTGGCCCGCCACGACCGGGTCGCCCCGACGCCCGGCGGGCCGATCACCGTCGCGCAGGTGGCCCGCACCCGGGTGGGCCTGGCGATGGCGGCGTTCTTCGGGGTGCAGTCGCTGCACGCCTACGTGATGTTCGGCTGGTTCGCGCAGCTGTGGCGCGACGCGGGCTACTCCCCCACCGCCGCGGGCGCGCTCGTGGGCCTGCTCGCCGGGGTGAGCATCCCGTTGTCGTGGCTGCTGCCGCCGCTGCTGGCACGCTCGCAGCACCAGCGCCGGGTGCTGCTGCCGGTCATCGCCTGCTACCCCCTCGCGTACGCCGGGCTGCTGGTCGCACCGGCCGCCGGAGCGGTGCTCTGGGCGCTGCTGGCCGGCATCGGCGCCTGCACCTTCCCGCTGATCCTGACCCTGATCGGGCTGCGCGCGCGCACCGCCGAGGGCACCGCGGCCCTCTCGGCCTTCACCCAGTCCGCCGGCTACCTGCTGGCCGCGGTCGGGCCGTTCGTGGTCGGCCTGCTCTACGACGCGACGGGTGAGTGGACGATCCCGCTGACGCTGCTGCTGGTCCTCGTGGTACCCATGCTGGGCCTGGCCACGTGGCTGGCCCGCCCGCTGCTGCTCGAGGACGAGCTCGAGGAGCAGGCCGCACGAAGGAGCGCACCGGTATGAGCAGCACCCCGCCCTACGGACAGCCGTTCCCCGGGGGCGGCGACCCGCGCCAGGAGGCTCCGCCGTCGAAGGCGATGGCGATCACCTCGCTGGCGCTCTCGTTCCTCTTCTGCGTGCCGTTCGTGGCCGCGATCGCCTCGATCGTGCTGGGCGTCGTCGTGCTGGCGCGCAGCAAGGACGGGCGCGACCACGGTCGCGGGATGGCCATCGCCGGCATCGTGATCAGCACCCTGGTCATGCTGGCGACGATCGCGGTCCTGGTGGTCGCGGTGGTGCTGGGCCTCAACACCTTCAAGTCCGTCAACGACCTCGCGGTCGGCGACTGCATCAGCGCCGAGGGCCTGGTCGGGCCGGACGCCGACGACGAAGGCTTCGGCTTCATCACCATCGGGGACTGCACCGACGAGCACGACGCCGAGGTGGTCGGCACCATGACCCTCGACGCCGAGCAGGCGGCGGCGTACGCCGACTCGCCGGTCGGCGAGATCTGCCAGAGCCTGGTGCTCGACGACCCCGACCTGTCCGCCCTGGTCGGTGCGGACATCGAGCTGCTGACCATCACCGACGCGGCCGAGCCCGAGGCCGGCGACCAGGTGGCCTGCATCCTCCACCACGCCGACGGCTCGCCGCTCGACGAGCCGCTGCTGGCCGACTGAGGCGCCGACCGGCTCAGACCACCTGCAGCGGCAGCAGCTTCTGGCCGGTCGGTCCGACCTGGATCTCGGTGCCCATCTCGGGGCACACGCCGCAGTCGTAGCAGGGCGTCCAGCGGCAGTCCTCGACGTCGACGGAGTCGGGGTCGAGGGCGTCCTCCCAGTCGGCCCACAGCCAGTCCTTGTCGAGGCCCGAGTCGAGGTGGTCCCAGGGCAGGACCTCGTCGATGGTGCGCTCGCGGGTGGTGTACCAGTCGAGGTCGACCCCGGTGCCGGCCAGGGCGGTGGTCGCGGCCTCGACCCAGCGGTCGTAGGAGAAGTGCTCGCTCCAGCCGTCGAAGCGGCCGCCGTCGCGCCAGACCTGCTCGATGACCCGCCCGACGCGGCGGTCGCCGCGCGAGAGCAGTCCCTCGATGATGCCGGGCTTGCCGTC
>JBFGFQ010000088.1:0-11195 GCA_041579495.1 Nocardioides sp. | reverse complement strand
GTGCTTCTGCACCGCGGCGAAGCTCATGTCGTACGACGCCGCGAGCGCCGAGACGGAGTGCTCGCCCGCCAGCACCCGGCGCAGGATGTCGCGCCGCGTGCGGTCGGACAGCGCGTGGAACCAGGCATCCGCCCTGTCCTCGCCGTCCATGAATCCAACATACAACCGTCTGGTTGTATGTTGTCAACCCTCGAGCTCCCTCACGTCCGTGCCGCGTCCGAGGCCGCCTCGTGGCCGGGCGCCGGATGCCGGGAGACTGTCCCCATGACCACCACCCTGATCACCGGCGCCTCCTCCGGGCTAGGCGCCGAGATGGCTCGCCAGCTCGCCGCCCGCGGCGAGGACCTCGCGCTGTGCGCGCGCCGCACCGACCGCCTCGAGGAGCTGCGCGCCGAGATCCTCGCCGCCCACCCCGAGCGCCGGGTCGCCCTGCGCACCCTCGACGTCACCGACCCCGAGCAGGTGCCGGTCGTCTTCGAGGAGCTGCGCGCCGAGCTCGACGGTCTCGACCGGGTCGTGGTCAACGCGGGGCTGGGCAAGGGCGCCCCGCTCGGCACCGGCCAGGCCGCGGCGAACCGCGAGACCGCCACCACCAACTTCCTGGGCGCGTTGGCGCAGACCGAGGCGGCGATGGAGGTCTTCCGGGCCCAGCGCTCGGGCCACCTGGTGATGGTCTCGTCGATGTCGGCGATGCGCGGCATGCCGAAGTCGATGACGACCTACGCCGCCACCAAGATCGGCGCCGCGTTCCTGGCCGAGGGGCTGCGCACCGAGCTGCACGGCACCGAGCTGGGCCGCACCGTCGACGTGACGGTGCTCTACCCCGGCTACATCGCCTCGGAGATGAACGAGCAGGTCGCGCAGAGCACCCCGCTGATGGTCCCCACCGAGAAGGGCGTGCGCTCGATGGTCGCGGCGATCGAGAAGCGCGCCGACTCCGCGTGCGTGCCCGCGCTGCCGTGGGCCCCGCTGTCGGTCGTCATGAAGCACGCCCCGCTGGGCGTGCTCAAGCGTCTGCTCTGACCTCCGGACCGAGCTCGAGGCCCGCGAGCACGTGGCTCAGGCCGCGGTGCTCGCGGGTCGGCAGCGCCGCCACCAGCGTCAGCGCGAGGTACGCCGCCAGCGCCGCCCCGCCCCACGGCAGGTCGGCGAGGCCCAGCACGAAGACCGGGCCCAGCCCGGTCGCGAGCTTGACCACCCGCTGCGGCCCCACCGACCAGCGGCGCCGCGAGGAGGTGCGCAGCGAGACCACCCACTCCCCCACGGTGCGTCCCGCGCCGAGCACCAGCACCGCCTCGAGCGCGAACGGCACGCTCCACTGCAGCAGCACCTGCAGGTCGCGCCACGGGCCGACGTCGAGCACGTAGACGTTGACGAAGCGGACCCCGATCGCCACCGCGGCGCCGACGGCGACCACGAAGACCGCGTCGCAGGCCATCCCCACCAGCCGGCGCCCGACGGTCACGTGCTCGGGCAGCGACCGGGCCTGCGGTCCGCTGCGCCGCACCACCGCCCACGAGGCCAGCGAGCCCAGCACCGCGCCGGTCGCGTTGAGCAGCAGGTCGTCGACGTCGAGCAGCCGGTAGGCGCAGTCGTAGAGCCCCCAGATGCCGGTGCCCTGGGTGGTCTCGATCAGCGCGGAGGCCGCCAGCCCGAGCAGCCCGGCCGCCACCACGCCGCGCCGCAGCACGCGACGTACGAAGAACCCGAACGGCACGAAGAGCAGCACGTTGAGCGCGACCTGCAGGAAGGCCGGCTGTCGCAGCAGCGCGCGCACGCCGCCGGCGTCGGGCAGCGAGACCCGGCCCACCGAGGTGAGCGGGTCGAGCTGGGTGGGCCGGCACGAGAAGGCGCCCGGGTCGGGCAGCGGCAGCAGCGTGTAGGTCCACAGGGCGATGCCGTAGACGGCCGCGGCCAGCAGCAGGAGCAGCTCGCCGGGCGGCAGCCGGCCCGCGCGGCGGTAGCGCACCGCCGCGGTCGGCACCAGCAGCAGCACCGCGACGAGCGAGCCGAGCCCGACGGCGAGGAGCGCGTTCATCGCCTGGGTCGACATCGCCCGCCCCGGCTCAGCGGTAGGTCAGCTGGTCGGGCGCGAGGTGCTCGTGCTCGTTGAAGGTGAGCAGCCGGGGGCCGCCGCGCCCGACGACGACCCGGGTGACCGAGGTGTTGGCGCAGACGGTGTTGAGCCGCTGCCAGGTGGCGGCGTACGTCGCCCGGTCGGCGTCGTCGCCGAGCAGCAGCGCCGCGCCCAGCGCGGCCACCACGCCACCGGAGGTCACCACGATTACGCTGCGCCCGCTGCCGGCCTGCTCGACCACCGCGCCCAGCGCGGCGCGGGTGCGCTCGCGGAACCCGGCGTAGCTCTCGGCGTAGTCGTCGTCGTGCTCGCCGGTGCTCCAGCGGTGCGTGGCCAGCTCGAAGACCCGCTGGAAGGCCGGTCGGTCGAGCTCGCCCTCGGGCAGGTCGGGGTAGGCGCCGACCACCGAGAGGTGGTCGAACTCGTCCCAGCGCGCGTCCTGCTCGTGCGCGCCGGCGTCGGTCCACCCGGCGCCCTCGGCGAGCGCCTCGAGGGTCTCGCGGTGCCGGCGCATCGAGCCGCGCACCACTCCGGTCGGGGCCACGCCGCGCTCGCGCAGCCAGCGGCCGAGGGTGCGGCCCTGGTCCCAGCCGGTGGGCGAGAGCACGTCGTAGTCGTCGGCGCCGAAGGAGGCCTGGCCGTGCCGGACCAGCAGCACCACACCCATCGCCTGCTCCTCAGCGGTCCGCGAGCAGGCGCCGGCAGCGCTGCTCGAGGTAGGCCACGACCTGCCCCAGCGGGGCGTAGGCCTCGTTGGTGGTCTGCCCGTGCACGTAGCGGTACCAGATCTGCTGGGCGATCACCGCGAGCCGGAACAGCCCGAAGACCTCGTAGAAGGCCAGGTCGTCGGCCGAGGGCGTGCGGCCGGTGCGCTCGCAGTAGCGCTGCACGAGCTCGTCGCGGGTCCACATCCCCTTCGCGTTGGTCGGCTGGCGGCGGAAGAGCTGGAACATCTCGTCGTCGTCGGCCTGCACCCAGTAGGCCAGCGTCGAGCCGAGGTCCATCAGCGGGTCGCCGACGGTGGCCAGCTCCCAGTCGAGCACCGCGCGCACCCGCGGGTCCTCGGGACCGCCCTCCAGCACCAGGTTGTCGAAGCGGTAGTCGTTGTGGATCAGCACCTGCGCGACGTCGGCGGGCTGGTGCTCGGTGATCCAGGCCAGCACGTCGGACCAGTCGCCGGTGTCGTCGGTGCGCGAGCCGTCGAGGCGCGAGGTCCAGCCGCGCACCTGCCGCTCGACGTACCCCTCGCCGCGCCCGAGGGCGGCCAGCGCCGGCACCTGCGCCACGTCGACCGAGTGCAGCTCGACCAGCACGTCGAGGGCGCGCTCGCACAGCAGCCCGACGGCGGCCGGGTCGACCTCGCCCCACGAGGCGGGCAGGTCCTGGCGCAGGATCGTGCCCGGCACCTGCTCCATCACATAGAACTCCGAGCCGAGCACCGACTCGTCGCGCTCGTGCCCGACCATCCGCGCCACGTGGTCGAAGACCGGCGCCAGCGCCGCCTGGATGTCGTGCTCGCGGCCCATGTCGTGGGCCCCGGCGGCCTTGCGCCCGCTCGGCGGACGCCGCAGCACCAGGTCGTACGTCGACCCGTCGGGGCGCGGCTGGCGCACCAGGTAGGTCAGGTTGGAGGCGCCGCCGCGGAACTGGCGGACCTCGGCGACCTCGGCGATCCCGGTGCGCGGCGCGAGCCACGCGGCGAGCGCGTCGGTGTCGAAGGCGTCCTCGTCGCGGACCCGGCCGGCGGGGTTCTCCTGCTGGTCCTGGCTCATCGATCGCTCAGCGCAGGGCCATGGAGCCGGAGACGTCGGCAGCGAAGGGCAGCTCGGCGTGCTCGGCGATGTGGCGGTCGAGGTTGGCGGCGACGTCGTCGGGCCACGGCGCGGTCTTGCGGGTCTCCATGTCGATGTGGAGGAAGATCTCCTCCATCACGTAGCTCAGCCGCTGGTGGGTGTCGTCGAGCAGGTAGACCAGCACGTGGGCGGCGCGCTCGGAGCGGCCCAGCAGGCGCACCCGCGCCGACATCCGGTCGCCGGTGCGCAGCTCGGCCAGGTAGGTCAGGTGGTGCTCGGCGGAGAAGCAGGCGTGCCCCTCGGCGGGCCACATCTGCGGGATGCCCAGCTCGACCAGCGAGTAGTCGAGGCCCTCGCTGGCGATGCCGGTGTAGTGACGGACGTTGAGGTGGCCGTTGGCGTCCTCGAAGGCGACCGGCACCGGCTGCTCGGCCCAGGCGGGCAGGTCGACGAGCTCGGCGTAGGTGGGGTGCCCGTTCTTGGTCTCAGGAGTGCTCACGGGGCACGACCTTACTGATCCCCCACCCCCACACCGCCGACCCGGCCCATATCTCGCGTCGAGCCGGCGCAAATGTCACACCGACCCGGCCCAGAGCCCCTCGACGAGGGGCGGCCGGACCGGGTCGGGTGCAGGGTCACGCCGGGTCGTGCCGGCGTCGAGCGGGGTCAGGCGGGGAAGGACTCGCCCTTCTCGGCCATCTCGCGCAGGCGGTCCGTGGGGCGGAACCGGTCGCCGTACGCCTCGGCGAGCTCGTCGGCACGGCGCACGAACGCGGCCAGGCCCACCTCGCCGTCGGCGTGGGTGTAGCCCTGCATGAACTGTGCGGCGCCACCGGTCATCGGCGGGAAGCCGATGCCCATGATCGAGCCGATGTTGGCGGCCGCGGCGGAGGTGATGACGCCCTCCTCGAAGCACTTGGCGGTCTCGAGCGCCTCGGCGAAGAGCATCCGGTCGCGGCAGTCGGCGATCGGCGGCTGCTGCTCGGCGACCGGGAACAGGTCGGAGAGACCGGCCCAGATCGACTGGCGCCTGCCCTGCTCGTCGTAGTCGTAGAAGCCGGCGCCGCGCAGGCGGCCGGCGCGGCCGGCCTCGAGCATCCGGGTGACCACGGCGGTGCCGGGGTGCTCCTCGACCTGCTTGCCGTCGCGCTCGTTGGCCTCACGGGTGGCCTTGGCGATCTTGCCCATCAGCTCGAGGTTGAGCTCGTCGGAGAGCTGCAGCACCGGGGCGGGGTAGCCGGCCTGGCTGGTGGCGCGCTCGATGGTCCAGGGCGCCACGCCCTCGGCCAGCATCGCCATGCCCTCGTTGACCATGAAGCCGATGACGCGCGAGGTGTAGAAGCCGCGCGAGTCGTTGACCACGATCGGGGTCTTGCGGATCTGCTGGACCACGTCGTAGGCCTTGGCCAGCGCCTCGTCGGAGGTCTTCTCGCCCTTGATGATCTCGACCAGCGGCATCTTGTCGACGGGGCTGAAGAAGTGCAGTCCGATGAAGTCGGCGGGGCGGTCGACGCCCTCGGCGAGCTCGGAGATCGGCAGCGTCGAGGTGTTGGAGCACAGCAGCGCGTCGGGGTTGACGTGCGGGGCCACCTCGGCGAACACCTTGGCCTTGAGCGCCGGGTCCTCGAAGACGGCCTCGATCACCAGGTCGCAACCGGCCAGGTCGGCCGGGTCCGCGGTCGCGGTGATCCGGCCGAGGAGCTCGTCCGACTTCTCCTGGGTGAGCTTGCCGCGCTCGACGGCCTTGGCGTTGAGCTTCTCGGAGTAGGCCTTGCCCTTGGCGGCGTTCTCGGCCGAGACGTCCTTGAGCACGACCTGCATGCCGGCGCGGGCGCAGGAGTAGGCGATGCCGGCGCCCATCATGCCGGCGCCGAGCACGCCCACCTTGGTGGCCTGGAAGCGCTCCACGCCCTCGGGGCGCAGCTTGCCGGCCCCGATCGCCTGCAGGTCGAAGAAGAACGCCTGGATCATGTTCTTCGAGCCCTGGTTGACGATCAGGTTCGTCAGGTAGCGCGACTCGATGCGCGAGGCGGTGTCGAAGTCGCGGCTGGCGCCCTCGACCGCGGCCGAGAGGATCGCGCGGGTCGCGGGGTAGACCGCGCCCTTGGTCTGCTTGCGCAGCAGCGCCGGGAAGGCGGGCAGGAACGCCGCGAGGCCGGGCGAGCGGGGGGTGCCGCCGGGCATCTTGTAGCCGGGGGCGTCCCAGGGGTTGGCGTACGCGTCGGGGTTGGCCTTGATCCAGGCCTTCGCCGCCGGCACCAGCTCCTCGCGGGTGGCGACCAGCTCGTCGACCAGGCCGACCTCCTTGGCCTGGGCCGGCTTGAACTGCTTGCCCTCGAGCAGCACGCCCATCAGCGCGTCCTGCAGGCCGAGCATCCGCACGGTACGGGTCACGCCGCCGCCGCCGGGGAGCAGGCCGAGGGTGACCTCGGGCAGGCCGAGCGCAACCTTGGGGTCGTCGACCACGATGCGGTGGTTGCAGGCCAGGGTGATCTCGAGGCCGCCGCCGAGCGCGGCGCCGTTGATGGCGGCCACCACCGGGCGGGGAAGCTTCTCGAGGCGGCGCAGCGCGGCCTTCATGCCCTCGGCCATCTCGAAGACGGCCGCGGCGTCGTCGGGGCGGGTCTTGACCATGCCCTTGAGGTCGCCGCCGGCGAAGAAGGTCTTCTTGGCGCTGGCCACCACGACGCCGGTGACCGACGACTCGTCGGCGGCCAGCTCGTCGTACAGGCGGTCGATCGCGGCGTCCATGGACGACCGGTAGAGGTCGTTCATGGTGTTCGCGGACTGGTTCGGGTCGTCGAGGGTCAGCGTGACGATGCCGTCGGCGTCCTTGTCGTAGCGGACGGCGGTCTGGGTCTCGGTGGTGCTCATGTGTTCGTTCGTGTCCTGTTCGGTCTCAGGGAAGTCTTGTCTGTACGGCGCCGCGGCGGCCGTGCGTCACACGAGCTCGACGATGGTGGCGATACCCATCCCGCCGCCGACGCAGAGCGTGGCCAGGCCGCGCTTCTGGTCGCGGCGGGCCAGCTCGTCGATGAGGGTGCCGAGGATCATCGCGCCGGTGGCGCCGAGCGGGTGGCCCATCGCGATGGCGCCGCCGTTGACGTTGGTGATGTCGTGGCTGATGCCCATGTCGCGCATGAAGCGCATCGCCACCGCGGCGAAGGCCTCGTTGATCTCGAACAGGTCGATGTCGCCGACCTCGAGGCCGGCCTTGGCCAGCGCCTTGCGGGCGGCGGGGGCGGGGCCGGTGAGCATGATCGTCGGGTCGGCCCCCGAGACGGCCATCGACACGATCCGCGCCCGCGGGGTCAGGCCCAGGTCGGCGCCGACCTGCTCGCTGCCGATCGCCACCAGCGCGGCGCCGTCGACGATGCCCGAGGAGTTGCCGGCGTGGTGGACGTGGTCGATCTTCTCGATCCAGTGGTACTTCTCCAGCGCCACGTCGTCGAAGCCGGCGTCGCGCCCGGTCTGGGCGAAGGACGGCTTGAGCCCGGCCAGGCCCTCGGGGCTGGTGTCGGGGCGGATCGTCTCGTCGTGGTCGAGGATCGTCAGCCCGTTGATGTCGCGCACCGGGATGACGGACTCGGCGAAGTAGCCGTTGGCCCAGGCCTTGGCGGCGCGGTGGTGCGACTCGGCGGCGTACGCGTCGACGTCGTCGCGGTTCCAGCCCTCGATGGTGGCGATCAGGTCGGCGCCGATGCCCTGCGGCACGAAGCCGGTGGTCAGCGCGGTGGCCGGGTCGGCGGCCCAGGCGCCGCCGTCGGAGCCCATCGGCACGTTGGACATCGACTCGACGCCACCGGCGACGATCAGGTCCTCCATGCCGCCGCGGATGCGGGCGGCGGCCTGGTTGACGGCCTCCAGGCCCGAGGCGCAGAAGCGGTTGAGCTGCACGCCCGCGACCGTCTCGGGGTAGCCGGCGGCCAGCGCGGCGGTCTTGGCGATGTCGCCGCCCTGCTCGCCGACGGGGGTCACGACGCCGAGCACGACGTCGTCGACGCGGTGCGGGTCCATGCCCGGGTTGCGGGTGCGCAGCTCGTCGAGCAGCCCGACCGCGAGGTCGACCGCCTTGACCTCGTGCAGCGAGCCCGCCGCCTTGCCCTTGCCTCGCGGCGTGCGGATGTGGTCGTACACGAATGCTTCTGCCATGACCGTCCTCGGTTCTCGGGGAGCGCCGCGACCGCCAGGGAGGCGTGGGCGCGCGCGTGCTGCTTCGATTGTGACACTATTACTGTCAGTGTCGTCAAGGACTGCAGTGATCGAACCAGGCCGGAGGAGTGTGATGGGCGCCACGTCGGAGTCGGGCACCACGGACCTGCTCACGCTCGACGAGCTGACCGCGCGAGTCGGGATGAGCGTGCGCAACGTGCGGTTCTACACCACCAAGGGGCTCGTGCCGCCGCCGATCCGCCACGGCCGGTCGGGCTACTACAGCGACGACCACGTCGCCCGCCTCGAGCTGGTGCGTGAGCTGCAGGGTCACGGCTTCACGCTCTCCGCCATCGAGCGCTACCTGGCCGCCGTGCCCGACGACGCCACCCCCGAGCAGATCGCGCTGCACCGCACCATGCTGGCGCCCTGGCAGGCCGAGGCGGCCGAGACGATGACGCACGCCGACCTCGAGACCCGCGCCGGGCGCGGCCTCGCCGCGGACGACGTCGACCTGCTGGCGGCGCTCGGCATCGTGCGGCGCCGCCGCGACGACGACCTGCTCGACGTGACCCCCACCCAGCTCACGGTCGGTCTGGGCCTGCTCGACCTGGGCTTCCCCACCGCGGCCGCGACCGCCGCCGCCGAGGTGTACGCCCGGCACGGCCGCCAGGTCGCCGAGGAGCTCAACGAGCTGTTCCGCACCGTGGTGTGGCCCGCCTACAAGGAGGCCGGCGCCTCCGCCGAGACCATCCGCGAGGTGGTCGAGCGGATCAAGCCGCTGTCGATCTCGAGCCTGGTCGCGGCGTACGAGGCGGCGATGGACCAGACCCGGCGCGAGCGCATCAGGGCCCGGGCCGACCGCGCCGGGCGCTGACGCACGGCTGGGTGACCCCGCGCGGGGCACCCGGTCCCTACTGTGGGCCCATGAGCCTCACCGTGCTGGTCACCGGCGCCACCGGATTCGTCGGTCGCCGACTCGTCCCCGCCCTCGTCGAGGCGGGCCACCAGGTCAGGGCGATGACCCGGCACCCCGACACCTACACCGGTGAGGGCGAACCGGTCTTCGGCGACGTCGACGACCCGGGCACCCTGGCCACGCCGCTCGAGGGCGTCGACGTGGCGATCTACCTCGTGCACTCCCTCGACGACAACGACTTCGAGCGCAAGGACGCGGAGGCCGCCAAGGCGTTCGCCCTGGCCGCCGCCGCCAACGGGGTTCGCCAGATCGTCTACCTCGGCGGCCTCGGCAAGGACGGCGCGCAGCTCTCGCCGCACCTGCGTTCGCGCCGCGAGGTCGAGGAGCTGCTGGCCGGCTCCGACGTGCCGGTCACGGTGCTGCGGGCCGCCATCGTCGTGGGCGCCGGCGGCATCTCGTGGGAGATGACGCGCAAGCTGGTCAAGAACCTGCCGGCGATGGTGGTGCCGAAGTGGGCCTCCACCCTCACCCAGCCGATCGCGGTCGACGACGTCATCCGCTACATCGTCGGCGTGACCGGGCACGAGGAGGCCTACGGCCGCGTGCTCGAGATCGGCGGCGCCGACCAGCTGACCTACATCGGGATGATGCAGGAGGCCGGGGAGGTGATGCTGGGGCGCCGGGTGCCGGTGCTCAAGGTCCCGGTCGGCACCCCGCTGCTGTCGTCGTGGTGGATCAAGCTCATCACCGGCGTCAACGCCACCACCGCCGGCAACCTCATCGACTCGATGGGCACCGAGGTCGTCCAGACCGACTACGCCATCCGCGACCTGGTGCCCGGCGAGCCGCTCACGTACGCCGAGGCGGTGCGCCGCGCCCTCGAGGAGGGCGGGCGCTGACGGCCGAGCGGTCACTTATGAACCCTCGAGAGGTCAGTGCTGACCGGTCGAAGGTTCACGACTGACCGCTGGGTGGTTCGAAAGTGACTGCTCGGCAGGGTCGGCGAGGGGTCAGGACAGGAAGATCAGCGGCAGCAGGAAGAGCATCGACAGCGACCAGGTCAGGTGCGTCAGGATCGGCGCCAGGATGCCGCCCGAGGCCCGGCGCTGCAGACCGACCACGAGCCCGAGCAGCACGGCGGCGAAGCCGAGCATCACGTTGCCGGTGGCCAGCGTCGCGACCGTGTAGGCGATCGACGTCACCGAGACCGGGTGCCTCGTGACGGCGGCGTACGCCGCCCCGCGGAAGAACAGCTCCTCGGCGACGCCGTTGAGCGCGGTCACCACCACCAGGAGCGCCGTCGGCGTCTCCTGGGTGTAGCGCAGCACCGAGCGGATCTGGCTGACCAGGGGGTCGGCGAAGGAGATCTCACGGATCACCAGGGCGCCGGCCACGAAGACGCCGACGAGCATCGCGCCCAGCAGGATCGGTGAGAGCACCGGACGGCGCAGGCCGTCGCCGCGGGCGATCCGGCCGAGGTGCAGCGGGCCCGAGGCGAAGGCGCCCACGGTCCACACCGCGGCCAGCACCAGCGTCAGCAGGTAGAACTGCTGGCTGCCGGGGTCGGTGCGCAACGTGAAGCCGAGCACGACCGCCCCGACGAGGACGAACCCGATGGTCACGAGCTGGCGGCGGCGCAGCGCCGTGGGGGTCTGGCGCTGGTCACGGGGGACCATCTCCCACAGGCTGCGGCGTACGAACTCGCGCACCGGGCTCATCCTCTCCTCAGGTGGGTCAGCGCATCCCTGCGCTGAACCTGGCTGCGTCGTGCGACCCGCCGCCTCCGGCGGGACGGCCCTGGCCGCCACGACGCGACGCGGGCTTGGCGCCCTGCTTGGCGGCCGGCCTCGACCCGGGCTTGCCGCCCTGGCGCGGGCCGCCGCGCTGGCCGCCGCCCGACGCCGAGCCGGAGCCCGCCGCCGCGCCGGAGCCGGAACGACGACGGTTGCGGTTGCGGCCGCCACCGCCGCCCGAGCCCGAGCCCGAGCCCGAGCCGCCGCCGGTGGCGCCGGACGCGGGGCGCGGGGCCTCGACGACGATGCCGCCGGGCACCAGCACCCGCTCGCCGGGGGCGAGCTGGGCGAGGACCGGGTGGCCGAGGGCGTCGACGCGGGTGATGGTCGGCTTGATGCCGGCCGCGCGGGTCAGGTCGCGCACGTCGCGCTCCTGCTCCGGGGTCATCAGCGTGATGACCGTGCCGGCGGCGCCGGCGCGGGCGGTACGGCCCGAGCGGTGCAGGTAGGCCTTGTGCTCG
>JBFGFQ010000087.1:0-11313 GCA_041579495.1 Nocardioides sp. | reverse complement strand
GGCGGGCCTGGGCGACGAAGGCCTCCTGGCCCTCCTTCAGCGAGATCGAGTTGACGATCGGCTTGCCCTGGACGTTCTTCAGGCCGGCCTCGATCACCTCGAACTTCGAGGAGTCGATCATCACCGGCACCCGGCTGATGTCGGGCTCGCTGGCGATCAGCTTGGTGAAGCGGTCCATGGCCGCGACGCCGTCGATCATCCCCTCGTCCATGTTGACGTCGATGACCTGCGCGCCGTTCTCGACCTGCTGGGCGGCCACGCTCAGCGCGGTGTCGTAGTCGCCGTCCTTGATGAGCTTGCGGAAGCGCGCCGAGCCGGTGATGTTGGTGCGCTCGCCGACGTTGACGAAGAGGCTGTCGGCGTCGATCGTGAACGGCTCGAGGCCCGAGAGGCGCATCGCCGGGGGCACCCGGGCCGGCTCGCGCGGCGTCCGGTCGGCCACCGCCGCGGCGATCGCGGCGATGTGGGCCGGGGTGGTGCCGCAGCAGCCGCCGACGATGTTGACGAAGCCGGCCTCGGCGAACTCGCCGACGACCGCGGCGGTCTCGGCCGCGGCCTCGTCGTACTCGCCGAAGGCGTTGGGCAGCCCGGCGTTGGGGTAGACCGAGACGAACGTGTCGGCGACCCGGGAGATCTCCGCGACGTAGGGCCGCATCTCGCGGGCGCCGAGGGCGCAGTTGAGGCCGACGGCGAGCGGTCGGGCGTGGCGCACCGAGTTCCAGAACGCCTCGGTGGTCTGCCCCGACAGGGTGCGCCCGGAGGCGTCGGTGATGGTGCCGGAGATGACCAGCGGCCAGCGCCGGCCGAGCTCCTCGTACAGCGACTCCACCGCGAAGATCGCGGCCTTGGCGTTGAGGGTGTCGAAGATCGTCTCGATGATGAGCAGGTCGCTGCCGCCGTCGAGCAGGCCGCGCGCGGCGGTGCGGTACGCCGCCACGAGGGCGTCGTAGCTGATGTTGCGGGCGCCCGGGTCGTTGACGTCGGGGGAGATCGAGGCGGTGCGGGTGGTCGGGCCCAGGGCGCCGGCCACGTAGCGAGGACGCTCCGCGGTCGCCACGACGTCGGCGGCGCGTCGGGCCAGGCGCGCGGACTCGAGGTTGAGCTCGTAGGCCAGCGCCTCGAGGCCGTAGTCGACCAGGGAGACGGCGTTGGCGTTGAAGGTGTTGGTCTCGATCAGGTCGGCGCCGGACTCGAGGTACTCGCGGTGGATCGACTCGATGATGTGCGGCTGGGTCAGCGTCAGCAGGTCGTTGTTGCCGACCAGGTCGCTGGGCCACTCGGCGAACCGCTCGCCGCGGTAGCCGGCCTCGTCGGGCCGGTCGCGCTGGATGGCGGTGCCCATGGCGCCGTCGATGACCAGGATCCGCCGCCCCAGCGCCTCGCGCAGCTCGTCGGTGGCGTCCGGGCGCCACTCCCCCGCGCCCACGGGCTCCATCGGGGTCTCGGTGCTGGGCTGGCTCACGCGGATCTCCTCTCGTGGGGCACCGGCGGCGCCCCGAGCGGGTCCCGCCAGCCTAGGAGGGTGTCCGAAGGCTGGACAGGGTGTTCGAATGGTGACACCGCCGCGCGCGGCGGGCGAAATCCCCGGGGAGGTGATCTCGGGCATGACTACGCTGGGTCGGTGATCGAGATCGAGGACGCCCCGGACCTGGTCGACCCCATCGTCATCGCGGCCTTCGAGGGTTGGAACGACGCCGCCGACGCGGCCTCCTCGGTCGTGGACCACCTGATGCTGGCCTGGGGCGCGCGGGTGGTGGGCTCGGTGGACCCCGAGGACTTCTACGACTTCCAGGTCAACCGCCCGGTGGTCGGCGCCGACGAGCTGGGGCACCGGCGCATCACCTGGCCCACCACCCAGATCGCGGTGGCCTCTCCCCCGGACCTGGGCCGCGACATCATCCTGATCCGCGGCATCGAGCCCAACATCCGCTGGCGCCAGTTCTGCGCCGAGCTGCTCGCCGCGGTCGACGAGCTGGGCGGCGAGCTGGTGGTCACCCTGGGGGCGCTGCTGGCCGACACCCCGCACACCCGCCCGATCCCGGTCACCGGCACCGCGACCGAGCCCGAGCTGGTCGACCGGCTCAAGCTGGAGCAATCGACGTACGAGGGACCCACCGGGATCGTCGGGGTCTTCCAGGACGCCTGCGTGCGCGTCGACATGCCCGCGGTCTCGTACTGGGCGGCGGTGCCGCACTACGTCGCGCAGCCGCCGTGCCCCAAGGCCACCCTGGCCCTGATCGGCCAGATCGAGGACCTGCTCGAGATCTCCATCCCGCTCGGCGAGCTGCCCGAGGAGGCCCGCGCCTGGGAGCGGGGCGTCGACGAGCTCGCCGAGGACGACGAGGACGTCGCCGACTACGTGCGCGCCCTGGAGGAGACCCGCGACACCACCGACCTGCCCGAGGCCTCCGGCGAGGCGATCGCGCGGGAGTTCGAGCGCTACCTCAAGCGGCGCCAGAGCGACGACTGAGGGCCGGCCGCCGGACCCCGGCGGGTCCGCGGGGCTGTCGTTGGTGACCAGACGGCGTCCCCGAGGCTCGAATCGCTGCCGTTGGTGACCAAACGGCGGGTCCCGGCGACGCGGGCGCCCGGCGCAGGGTCAGCTCAGAGCGACAGGCCGAGCGCGGCGTCGAGCACCTGGTGCACCCCGAGCGCGGCAGCGGGGTCGGCGGTGTCGGCGAGCCCGTCGGTGCCCAGCGTGGCGCGGGCCCAGTCGTCGACGGCGCGCACCGCGGTGGCGGCGTCGAGGTCGTCGGCGCAGGCGGCGAGCACGGCCTCGACCACCGGGGCCGCGGGAGCCCCGGCGCCCAGGGACAGCGCCCGGCGCCAGGTGTTGAGCATGTCGACGCTGTCGAGCAGGTCGGCGTCGGTCCACTCCCAGTCGGAGCGGTAGTGGTGGCGCAGCAGCGTCAGCCGGATCGCCATCGGGTCGACGTCGGCGTGCCGCAGGGCGGAGACGAAGACCAGGTTGCCCTTCGACTTCGACATCTTCTCGCCGTCGTAGGCGACCATCCCGGCGTGGATGTAGACCTGCGCGAAGCGGGCGTCGGGCTCGGCGACCTGGGCGTGGCCGGCGCACATCTCGTGGTGCGGGAAGACCAGGTCGCTGCCGCCGGCCTGCACGTCGAAGTCGTTGCCGAGGTGCTCCATCGCGATCGCGGTGCACTCCACGTGCCACCCGGGCCGGCCGGGGCCGAACGGGCTGGGCCACGCGGGCTCGCCCGGCCGCTCACCGCGCCACACCAGGCAGTCGAGCGGGTCCTTCTTGCCCGGACGCTCGGGATCTCCGCCGCGCTCGGGGAAGATCCGCAGCATCGTCTCGCGGTCCATGCCCGACTCCTCGCCGAAGGCGGGGTCGGCGTGCACCGAGAAGTACCAGTCGTCCTCGACCCGGTAGACCGCCCCGGCGGCCTGCAGCCGCTCGATGAGGTCGATGACCAGCGGGATCGACTCCACCGCGCCGATGTAGGCCCGCGGCGGCAGCACCCGCAGCGCCTGCATGTCCTGGCGGAACAGCTCGGTCTCGCGCTCGGCGAGCGCCACCCAGTCGACGCCGACCTTGGTGGCCCGCTCCAGCAGCGGGTCGTCGACGTCGGTGACGTTCTGCACGAAGGCCACCTCGTGCCCGGCGTTGCGCCAGGCCCGGTGCAGCAGGTCGACGCCGACGTACGTCGCCGCGTGCCCCATGTGGGTGGCGTCGTAGGGCGTGATGCCGCAGGCGTAGAGGCGCGCGGTGCCCTCGGGCGACACGGTGCGACGCGCGCCGCTGGGGGTGTCGTGCAGCGAGACAGCCGGGCCGCTCACGGGGAGGGTGGGCATCTCCGGGGCAGACCAGGCACGCATGGGGGCGAGCCTAAGGGGTGCCGGCGCGCGGACGCGGATCGACCGGTCCCGCAGCCCCTGGACGCCGGGTCAGAAGGGTGGCCACGGGATCGCGGGGCCGCCGGCGTCCGGCGCCGGCATGGTGCCGCGGGCCAGCAGCCGCTCGCAGCGTCGGCGCAGGTGGTCGATCTCGTCGTCGCGCAGCAGCGGGGCCAGCAGGTCGCCCAGCCCGGCGGCGGACCCGGGGCCCAGCGCCGCCCGCACCCGCTCGACCGCGGCGCGGTCGCCCTGGCTCAGCGGCTGCCCGAGCCAGCCCCACAGCACGGTGCGCAGCTTGGGCTCGGTGTGGAAGGCGATGCCGTGGTCGACGCCGTAGCGGCGCCCGTCGGGCATCGCCAGCACGTGCCCGCCCTTGCGGTCGGCGTTGTTGATCAGCACGTCGAGGACCGCCATCGAGCGCAGCGCCGCGGTGTCCTCGTGGACGAGCGAGACCAGCCGGTCGTCGGCGTCGTAGCCGTCGAAGACGTGCAGGTAGCCCGGCGGTGCGGCGCCCGCGGGCACCAGGGTGACGGCGTCCACCTCGGGGTCGGGCTCCTGCCACTCCTGGACCATGCCGGGGCCGTGCGGCCCCTCGCGCAGCCAGGTGCGCGGCACCAGCACCGGCTCGTCGGGCCCGGCGAACGCCGCGGCGACCAGGTACGCCGCGACCTCGCGGTGCGCCAGCACCGCGCCGGGGAAGTCCCACAGCGGCCGCTCGCCGGCCACCGGCTTGTAGACGACCTGCAGCCCGCCGATGCTGCCGAGGAACGTGGCGTTCGAGGCCGGCATGATCCGGCCCCGCAGCTCCAGCTCGTCCTCGACGAGGTCGACGCCCGCGGCGCTCACGGCGTCACCGCGCCGGCGAGGTCCCGGGTGCGTGTCATGGCGCGGCTCAGGGCTCCCGCCTGCGGAACCCGTTGGCGCGCACGCACAGGTGGCCGTCGGGGTCGATCGGGTTGCCGCAGAACGGGCAGCTGGGCCGGCCGGCCTCGAGGACCTGCTCGGTGCGCTGCACGAACGCACGCGCGGCCCCGGCCTCCAGACGCACCAGGAGGACCTCCTCGGGGTCGGGCTCCTCGAAGTCCTGGTCGACCTGCTCGGGCGAGACGACCGCGGCCTCGGTGTAGGGGAAGACCTCGATGACGATCCGCTCGTCGTCGGGGTCCCACGACAGGGTCATGGTGCCGGCGCGGAACTCCTCGTCGATGGGCTGCTCGAGCGGGTCGGTGTCCTGCAGCCCCAGCGGCGCGACGGCGGGGATGACCGCGGTCGAGGTCTCCGAGCTCATCACCTCGTCGAGCAGCTCGTCGACCCGCTCGGCCAGCGCGGCGACCTGCTGCTTCTCCAGCGCGACGCTGACCACGCGGGCGCCGCTGCGGGCCTGGAGGAAGAAGGTGCGCGAACCGGGCTCACCGACGGTGCCGGTGACGAAGCGCTCCGGCGGGTCGAATGCGTGGACGACTGGCATGCCACTCAGCCTAGGGGCGCCGCGGAACCGACCGGTCCACCCGGTCGTGCGGGGGCGTCCGGGCCGGCCCCGCCGCCCACCGGGGCGTCGGCGGAGGGCTCGGCGGGCGTGCCGTCCGCCCCCTCGGGCGCCGGCGGCGGCACCAGCCACGCCAGGTCGCCGGCGTGGGTGTTGCTGGCCAGCACGTAGGGGCGCTGCTCGGTGTAGCGCACGATGGAGATCGAGGCCGGGTCGACCCCGATCCGCTGGAACAGGTCCAGGTGCAGACCCAGCGCGTCGGCCAGCACCGACTTGATCACGTCGCCGTGGCTGACCACCGCCCACACCGCGCCCGGGCCGTGCTGGGCCTCGATCCGCGCGTCGAGGCGGCGTACGGCGCCCACGGCGCGGGCCTGCATGCCGGCCATCGACTCGCCGCCGGGGAAGGTGACCGCGGAGGGCTGGGTCTGCACGGTGCGCCACAGCGCCTCGCCGGCCAGCTCCTTCAGCGCGCCGCCCTGCCAGTCGCCGTAGTCGCACTCGGTGACGCCGTCCTCGGTCTCCAGGGCCGGGGGCGCCTGCTGGTGGGCCAGCACCGCCTCGGCGGTCTGGCAGCAGCGCAGCATCGGGCTGGTCACCACCGCGGCCAGCGGCACCCCGGCCAGCCGCTGGCCGGCGCGCTGCGCCTGCTCGCGCCCGGTCTCGTCGAGCTCGACGCCGGGGGTGCGACCGGCGAGCACGCCGGTGGCGTTGGCGGTCGTGCGTCCGTGCCGGATCAGCACCATCGTGGCCATGCCCGGGACTGTAGCGGGGCGCCCCCACCCGGTCGGGGCACTAGCGTGGCCCCCGTGATCGTCGACGCAGCCGTGTACCACGACGGCACCCGGACCCCCGTGGACTGCGAGGAGGCCGACTACGCGGCGCTGCGCGCCCGCGCCGGCGAGCGCGGCGGCTTCGTGTGGGTGGGCCTGCACGAGCCGAGCCCCGACGAGCTGGCCTCGGTCGCGGAGGCTTTCGACCTGCACCCGCTGGCGCTCGAGGACGCCGTCAAGGCCCACCAGCGGCCCAAGCTCGAGCGCTACGAGCACGGGCTCTTCCTGGTGCTCAAGACCCTCTGGTACGTCGACGAGGAGGACGCGGTCGAGACCGGCGAGGTCAGCCTCTTCGTCGGCGCCGACTTCGTGGTCAGCGTGCGCCACGGACACGGCCTGGAGCTGGGCCCGGCGCGCTCGTTCCTCGAGTCCAGCGAGCAGGTGCTCACCCACGGACCGTCGTCGGTGGTCTACGCGATCTGCGACCGGGTGGTCGACGGCTACCTCGCGGTGGTCGACGAGCTGCAGGTCGACGTCGACGAGGTCGAGGAGTCGGTGCTCTCCCCCGCGCGCACCAACGACTCGGTGCGCATCTACACGCTCAAGCGCGAGATCGCCGAGGTGCGCCGCGCGGTGCAGCCGCTGCGCGACCCGCTGCAGCGCTTCACCGAGGGCCGGGTGCGCGGCGTCGACAGCGAGGCCGGACCGTTCTTCCGCGACGTGCTCGACCACCTCCAGCGCGCCGCCGAGCTCGTCGACAACCTCGACGCGCTCCTCTCGACCGCCTTCGACGTGCACGTGGCCCGGATCCAGCTGCAGCAGAACGACGACATGCGCAAGATCTCCGCGGGCGCGGCGCTGGTCGTGGTGCCGACCCTGATCGCCGGCGTGTACGGCATGAACTTCGAGCACATGCCCGAGCTGGGCTGGGCCCTGGGCTACCCGTTCGCGCTGCTGCTGATGGTCACGGTCTCGGGGCTGCTGTGGTGGCAGTTCCGCCGCTCGGGCTGGTGGTGAGCGTCCCTCGACGGCCGACGGGCCTCAGGCGGTGCGGACCGCGCGGATGATCTTGCGGCGCAGCACCACGCGGCGGGTGCCGTCGGCGGTGATCTGCACCCGGTCCAGCTCCCAGCCACCGTGCTCGGCGCGCTCGACGAGCAGCTTGGTGACCACGTTGCGGCTGAACTCGCGGGAGAACGACACCCGGTCGAACTCCCACTCCACTCCGCGGCGCACGGGTCGCAGCGCGGCTCGCCTCATGGTGCCTCCTCGGGACGCGACGGTGATGTGGCAGTGGTTCGGCGGTCAGTCTCCCCGACCGGCTCGAGCCTGCCCGGTCACCGGCCCCCGTGTCCTCACTCCGCCGAGACGTCGTCGAGGGCCTCGGTGATCTCGGCGGGCAGCACGACCTCCTCGGTCGCCAGCGCGCTGGCGAGCTGGGCGGCGGTACGGGCCCCGACGATCGGCGCGGTGACGCCGGGCCGGTCGCGGACCCAGGCCAGGGCGACCTGCAGCGGGCTGAGGTCCAGCCCGTCCGCGGCGCGCGCCACGGCCTCCACCACGCTGCCCGAGCGCTCGTCGAGGTAGGCGCCCACGAACGAGGAGAACTGCGAGGTCGCGGCCCGGGAGTCGGCCGGGGTGCCGGTGCGGTACTTGCCGGTCAGCACGCCCCGGCCCAGCGGCGACCAGGCCAGCACGCCCAGCCCGGTGGCCTCGGCGGCCGGCAGCACCTCGTGCTCGATGCCGCGGTTGAGCAGCGAGTACTCCACCTGCGTGGAGGCCAGCGTGGTGCGCCCGGGCACCGCCCGTTGCCAGGTCGCGGCCTGGGCGGTCTGCCAGCCGGCGTAGTTGGAGATGCCGACGTACGACGCCCGCCCGCTGCTGACGGCCAGGTCGAGCGCCGAGAGCGTCTCCTCGAGCGGCACGCCGTCGTGCCAGGTGTGCACCTGCCACAGGTCGACGTGGTCGACGCCGAGGCGGCGCAGCGAGGCGTCGAGGGTGCTCAGCAGCCGCCCGCGCGAGGTGTCGACGCTGAGCCGGCCCTTGCGCAGGCCCAGCCCGGCCTTGGTGGCCAGCACGAGGTCGTCGCGGGCGACCACGTCGCCGATCAGCGAGCCGAGCAGCTCCTCCGAGTGCCCGTCGGCGTACGCCGCGGCGGTGTCGACGAGGGTGCCGCCGGCCTCGGCGAAGGCGACCAGCTGGTCGCGCGCCTCGTGCTCGTCGGTGTCACGGCCCCATGTCATCGTCCCCAGGCCGAGGCGGGAGACGCGGAGCCCGGTCGCGCCCAGTGAGCGTTGCTGCATGGCGACAACCTAGCGGCGCGCCCTGCGTGAGTCGGCGTCGGCTCGCCCGGAGCCGTCTCCTAGGCTGACCCGCGTGCTGGACCTCCTCAAGGCCGTCGTGCTGGGCCTCATCCAAGGGCTCACCGAGTTCCTCCCGATCTCCAGCAGCGCCCACCTGCGGATCTTCCCCGAGCTGTTCGGGTGGGGGGATCCGGGAGCGGCGTTCACCGCGGTGGTGCAGATCGGCACCGAGCTGGCGGTGCTCATCTACTTCCGCCACGACATCTGGCGCATCGCCTCGACGTGGATGCGCTCGCTGGTCCAGCCGGAGTGGCGCGGCCACATCGACGCGCGGATGGGCTGGTACATCATCATCGGCTCGTTGCCGATCGTGGTGCTGGGCATCGCGCTCAAGGACGTCATCGAGCAGGACTTCCGCAGCCTGTGGATCATCGGCACCACCCTGATCGTGCTGGGCCTCGTGCTCGGGATCGCCGACCGGTTCGGTCGCAACGACCGCGCCATCAAGAAGATGGGGCTGCGCGACGCGCTGCTGATGGGCCTGGCCCAGGCCGCGGCCCTGGTCCCCGGCGTCTCCCGCTCGGGCGCGACCATCTCGATGGGCCGCTTCCTGGGCTTCGAGCGCGCCGCCGCCACCCGGTTCGCGTTCCTGCTGGCGATCCCCGCGGTCGTCGGCGCCGGGCTGTTCCAGCTCTCCGAGATCCCCGGCGGCGACAACGCCTACGGCTGGGGGCCCACGATCGTGGGCACCGTCGTGTCCTTCATCGTCGGGTACGCCGCCATCGCGTGGCTGCTGCGCTACGTCAGCACCAACTCCTACACCCCGTTCGTGGTCTACCGGGTGCTGCTCGGCAGCGCGGTGCTGGTGCTGCTGGGCGCCGGCGTCCTCACCGCCTGAGCACGGCCTGGCCCGCCGGCGCAGCCGGTGGCGGTCAGGGGCTGTCGTTGGTGACCGAACGGCGCCGGATCAGCGCCCCGGGATGCCGTTGGTGACCAAACGGCACCACCCGGACGCCCGTGCGCCGGGCGGGGAGGGTGGCGCCGGAGCGGCTCAGACGTCGTCGAGGAACTTGTCGAAGACCCGGGCGCCGAACTCGAGCGCGTCGACCGGGACCCGCTCGTCGACCCCGTGGAAGAGGGCGGTGAAGTCGAGGTCGGCGGGCAGGCGCAGCGGGGCGAAGCCGTAGGAGCGCATGCCGAGCTTGCGGAAGTGCTTGGCGTCGGTGCCGCCGCTCATCAGGTAGGGCGCGACGATGCCGTCGGGGTCCTCGCTGAGGATCGAGCGGTTCATGGCCCGCACCAGGTCGCCGTCGTACGGCGTCTCCCAGGGCTGCTGGTGGGAGAGGTGCTCGATCTCGACGCCCTCGCCGACGAGCTCGGCCAGGGTGGCGAAGAACTCGTCCTCGAAGCCGGGCAGGAAGCGGCCGTCGACGTGGGCGGTGGCCTCGGTGGGGATCACGTTCACCTTGTAGCCGGCCTGAAGCATCGTGGGGTTGGTGGTGTTGGAGATGACCGCGCCCAGCATCCGCGCGGCGCCGCCGAACTCCTCGATCAGCGCCGGGGCGTTCTCGGGGGTGGCCTGCACGCCCGCGAGGTCGCCGACGCTGGCCAGCAGCACCTCCATGGTCGGGGTCAGCCGCACCGGCCAGTCGTGGGCGCCGATGCGCGCCACCGCGGCCGAGAGCCTCGAGACCGCGTTGTCGGTGTTGAGCATCGAGCCGTGCCCGGCGCGCCCGCGGGCGGTCAGGCGCATCCAGGCCATCCCCTTCTCCGCGGCCTCGACGAGGTACATCCGGCGCCCGCGCACGGTGACCGAGAAGCCGCCGACCTCGCCGACGGCCTCCGTGACGCCCTCGAAGAGCTCGGGGTGGTCGCGCACGAGGATCTCGGCGCCCTTGTGGCCGCCGGCCTCCTCGTCGGCGGTGAAGCACAGCACGATCGGCCGCGACGGGACCTGCCCGGCCCGCTGGCGGGCGCGCACGACGCTGAGCAGCATCGCGTCGAAGTCCTTCATGTCGACCGCCCCGCGGCCCCACACGTAGCCGTCCTGGATCTCCCCGGAGAAGGGGTGCACCTGCCAGTCCTCGGCGGCCGCCGGCACGACGTCGAGGTGGCCGTGCAGCAGCAGCGCGTCGCCCTCGGTGCCGCCCCACCGCGCCACGACGCTGGTGCGACCGGGCTCGGACTCGAAGAGCTGCGAGGAGATGCCCACCTCGTCGAGGAGCGCCGCGACGTGCTCGGCGGCCTTGCGCTCCCCCGGGCCGTCCTGGTCGCCGTAGTTGGAGGTGTCGATGCGGATCAGGTCGCGACAGATCTCCACCACCTCGGCGGCGGGGTCGTAGCCGCGCGGTGCGTCGGTCTCCGGACGGGGGTCCTCGGCGGGGGTCGACATGGCTCCAGCATGGCACCGCCACGATGGCTGTCCACCCCGTGACGGGTGGGGCGCAAGGGTGCATGCCGCCGAGGGCGCGACGTACGCTGGGAGTCAGGGCCCGATGCGAGGTTTCGGTCCCCGCTTTGTTACTGTTCCACCGCACTCGTCCGGGTGGCGGAATAGGCAGACGCGCTAGCTTGAGGTGCTAGTGCCCGTATTAGGGCGTGGGGGTTCAAGTCCCCCCTCGGACACTGGAAAGGCCCCGGCTCCACGGGGCCTTTTCTGCTTTCCAGGCAACGGGTCCGCCAGGGACCGGCCCGCCGGGGACTAGGTCCCCCGCGACGGACCGATGGTCCCTGTCGGGGTGGCCCCACGCGGCGCACCGTGGACGGATGAGCCAGCACTTCGACAGCCGTGCGGTGGCCGAGCAGGCGATGGCCGACCTGACCAACGTCCTCACCCGCACCACCGACCACCGGGTCCTCAACGTGCAGTGCCGGCACGCCCACCACCTCG
>JBFGFQ010000086.1:0-11426 GCA_041579495.1 Nocardioides sp. | reverse complement strand
GCCAGCTCGCGCTGGTGGGCGTGCTTGGCCACCACCACGACCTCCGCGGCCGGGGTGAGCTCGCGCAGGGCCAGGGTGGCGAAGAGCCCGACCGCGCCGGCGCCGCTGACCAGCACCCGGTCGCCCGCGGCCACACCGGCGCGCAGCGCCGTGTGCACCGCGCAGGCCAACGGCTCCACGAGCAGCGCCCGGGCGTCGGTGAGCGTCTCCGGCACCGGGTGCAGCTGGCTGCGGTGCGCCACCAGCTGCTGGCCCCAGCCGCCGCCGGTGTCGTGGCAGAAGCCGGTCTGCAGCCCGGGCGAGAGGTCGCCCACCGTGATCCGCGAGCAGCGGTTGGTCGCACCCTCGGCGCAGCCCTCGCAGGGCTCCACCCCGCGGGCGGCGCAGGCCAGCACGGGGTCGAGGACCACCCGGGTGCCGGCGGGCAGGTCCTCGCAGTCCTCGACCAGCTCGGCGACCACCTCGTGGCCGGGCACGAACGGCAGCGAGACCAGCGCGGAGAAGTACAGGCTGGTGCTGCCCGACAGCATCGACAGGTCGGAGCCGCAGATCCCGGAGAGCCGGGTGCGCAGCCGCGCCCACCCAGGCCGGCGCACCACCGGCGCCTCGACGGTGGCCAGCCGCAGCGGCGCCGCGACCCCGGAGAGCAGGCCCGGCATCCGGGAGCCGACCGCCCGCCCCACCAGGGTGCGCGGCACGGAGCGGAACATCTCGAGGGCGAGCATCATCGGCGGGCCCCCGCGGGGTTCAGCCCGCGACCGGCCGCGGCCGGGCTGGCCCAGTCGACGATGGTCCAGTGGTGGCGACGGGCGTGGCGGTAGAGCGACACGTCGGGGCGCACCGCGACCGGGTGCCCGGCGGCCGCCAGCAGCGGCAGGTCGGAGTGGGAGTCGGCGTAGGCGTAGGAGCGGGCCAGGTCGACGCCGTTGCGGGCCGCCCAGTCGCGCATGAACGCGGCGCGCGACTCCCCCACCAGCGGCGATCCGGCCAGGTGGCCGGTGCAGATCCCGTCGGCGTCGGTGGCCAGCTCGGCGGCCTCGACGTGGTCGAAGAGCGGCGCGAGCGGCCGCGTCAGCGGCCGTACGGCACCGGTGATCAGCACCGTGCGGTGGCCCGCGCGCCGGTGCTCGCGCACGCGGCGCACCGCGGCCGGCGCCAGCCGCGAGAGCACGTGGTCGGCGAGCAGCTCGTCGGCCACCGCCTCGAGGTCGCTGAGCCGGGCGCCGGCGTACTCGCGGTAGACCGCGCGCAGGAACGCGCTGCGCTCGCGGCGCTCGGCCCGCACCAGCGAGGGCACCCGGGCGGCCACCCGCACCAGCTCGGCGAAGCGCCCGGCCCCGTCGAGCTCCTGCAGTCGCATCCACAGGTAGGTCTCGATGACGTTCGAGGACAGCAGGGTGCCGTCCATGTCGAAGAACGCCGCCACCTGTCCGGTGTCGCCGGTCTCCCCGGCGTCGACCCCGTCGGCCCCGTCGGCACGGCCCATCCCCGGGAGCCGTGCGCCGCCGGCGCGGCGGCCCCCGCCCGCCGCCTGCCGCCGCGCGCGCAGCTCGTCGAGGCGGCGCACCGGCGCGGTCACGGCCGGGCAGTGCACCTCACGCAGGTAGACCCGCCAGTCGATGACGGCGGTGTCGAAGGCGAACCTGCGCTGGTCCTCGGGCGAGAGCAGGCCACGCAGCGCGGAGGTGCGGTCGTCGCTGAAGCGCAGCTCCGCCTGGGCGTACTCCTGGTAGAGCGTCAGGTAGCGGCGCAGGAACTCCAGGCGGCGTCCGCGCCGGTCGAGCTCGCGGGCCACCTCGCGGGTGCGGTCGCTGCGGGGCGCGTGCCCGACGAGGTAGTCGGCGACCTTGAAGGCGCGCTCGCTGGTCGTGAGCAGCCGGTCGACCGAGGCCGCGCCGGGGAAGCGCCAGTCGGGCAGCCGGGCCGCGCCGCGGTCGCCGACCTCGAAGGGGTGGGCGTCGAAGTAGGCGCGCACGTGGGCGTAGAGCTCGCCGAAGCTCAGCGGGTTGCGGTCGCCCGAGCAGACGTGCAGGTACGCCGGCTCGCCCGGCTCCGGCGGGTGCGCCAGGGCCGCGACGGTCGCCGCCACGACGTGGTCGACCGGCACGATGTCGACGATGGTGTCGGCCGAGGCGGGGAACTCCGGCAGCTCGCCGCGCCCGTAGGCGAGGATCAACGGCTCGGCCATCTTGAACCCCTCGATCCACCCCGGGTGCGGGCGCTCGAGGGCCGACTCGATGATGCTCGGTCGCAGCACCGTCACCCGGTGGCCGGCGCGGGCGTGCGCCTCCACGACCCGCTCGCCCAGCGCCTTGGTGAAGGTGTAGCAGTCGGTCCAGCCGAGGCTGCGTGCCCGCTCGGTGCCGAGCCGCACCAGCTCGGCGCCGACCCAGTCGCGCCGCGCCTGCTCGCTGGCGCTCGCCGCGGTCAGCGGGCCGGCGCGCGAGTGCGCCTTCTCGGCCTTGCGCCGGGCCGCCTCCAGCACGTCGGCGCTGCGGCTGCGGTGCTCGACCTCGCGGCGCTGGGCCAGCCCCCAGGCCAGCTCGGCCTCGAGGTCGACGTCGTGCTCGACGGGCGCCTCCGGCACGTGGCCGCGGCGCCGCCCGGCGACGTACGCCGTCGAGACGTGCAGGTAGTGGATGTCGCGGCCGCCGGCCCGGCCGGCCTCGACGACCCGGTCGAGCAGGTCGCGGGTGCCGACGACGTTGGTGCCGAAGGCCTCGTCGACCGGCGGGTCGAAGCTGACGTCGCCGGCGCAGTGCACGACCGCGTCGAGGTCGGTCGGCAGCTCGGGGACCTGCGCCAGGTCGCCCTCGACGACGTGCAGGCGCGAGCCGAGCAGGGCGTCGGTGCCACCCGCCGCCGTGACCGCCTCGGCGAAGACCGGCTTCTCGAGCAGGCGGGCGACGCGGGCGGCGCCGGTCGTGGCTCCCTTGGGCCGCACCAGCAGGCTGACCCGCAGGTCGGGGACCTCGTGGAGCACCAGGTGCAGCAGCGCCTCCCCGACGAAGCCGGTGACCCCGGTCAGCAGGACGTGGCGGCCCGCGAGCCTGTGCGCCACCGACCCTGACGGTGCCTGCTCCATGGGTCCCCCTCACCGAGGCCGAAACGACCACCCGCGCAGCACCGTACCGAGGTACGGCGCTGCGCGGGAGGGGCTCAGGCCGGCCAGGTGGCCCAGGTGACCTCGCCACCGCGCACCACGACGTCGAGAGCGACGTCGTCGGTGCCGGGGTGGTAGAGCCGGTAGCCGCCCTCGGCGAGGTCGGGGAAGACCACCGACGGCAACGGCCCGACCGGGGTGCTGCGCGGCACGACCGCGACGTGGCGGCGGTGCGTGTGGTGCCCGTGCCCGTGGTCGTGCCCGTGCCCGTGCGCGTGGTCGTGCCCGTGGTCGTGCCCGTGGTGCTGGTGGTGGTCGCGACCGTCCGCGGGGTCTATCTCGACCTCGTGGCCGACCAGGGCGGCGGGCATGTCGACGACGAGGGCCCCCACGTCGCCCCCGATGTCGAGCAGCACCGAGCCCTGGCCGGCCCAGGGGTTCTCGTCGAGGTTGGCCTGCAGGTGCCTGGGCAGGCCGGCCTCGTCGGGACCCGCGGGGCCGCTCCCCGGGACGGTCGCGACCCCGGTCACGACGCCTGCGTCGTGCCGGGCTCGGTCTGGTACCCGCCACCAGGCAGACCGAGGTAGGGGAACTCGCCGAGCAGCGGCGAGTTCGTGTACTCCGAGCCGTCCTCCACCGCGGCGGCGGCGTCGTCGGGCGTGAAGGAGGGGTCGACCAGCGGGATGGTCAGGCCGGCGACGGCCCGGATCTCGATGGTGGTGACGTTGTCCTCGAGCCGGCGACCGTTCGGGAAGCCCGCCGGGTCGCCGCCCACGAGACCCAGGGGGTTGGGCTTCTCGCTGGGCGGGATCGCGACGTTGAGCCGCAGCATGTCCGAGGGCACCGGGCCGGTGTAGTTCTGGAAGCCGGGCACGACCCCCTCGGGGATGCCGGTGAGCAGGATCGCGTGCAGGTCGGCGCGCGGCTTGTCGTAGGCCGCCAGGTTCGGGAAGACCCCGGGGTAGAGCACCGGCAGCAGCCCGGCGAGCTCGGGCTCGTAGACGTGCTTCTGGTACTTGCGGTCGCCGGAGGGCTCGCGGCTGTTCCACAGGTCCTTCTCGGCCATCGGCACCACGACCTCGTTGAAGAGCGGGTTGCCCAGGCGCGAGACCTGGCGCCACTTGCCGAAGTCGCGGTAGGTGCCGGTCTTCTTGTTGAAGACCCGCGAGGTGCGACGGCTGGCGGTGGCCCAGACACCGATGGTGGAGTTCGACGCCAGCGGGTCCGAGGGCGTGGAGCCGTCGCGGGTCAGCTCGTCGATGGGCACCTCGATCGCGATCGTGTGCACGTTGAACGACTGCACCGAGTTGATGCCGTCCATCGCGCCCATCGGGATCAGGTGCGCCTCGTTGAACGGCCGCAGCGCACCGAGGTCGAAGATGCTGCCCAGGTCGACCCAGAAGGCGTCGGCGCGCTGGCCGGCGAAGACCTTGCGCCCGCGCGGCAGCTGGTGCACCGCCTGGCCCGCGAGCTTCGCGTAGTCGGGCGTGGAGCGCTTGCCCACGTTGACGGGCGGGCAGGGCAGGTTGCTGCCCAGCGTGGTGGTGTCGTTGCCCTTGACGCGCTTGACGGTGTAGCTCTGCGGCCGGTTCCAGGTCTCGTCGTCGATGTCGGAGATCGGACCGGTGTTGTAGAGGAAGGTGCGGTCGTTGCGCACCTTGGTCTTGAACTTGAACTGGTAGCTGATGTCGGCCTGCGCGGTGCCCTTGTTGGAGACGTGGATCTCGTAGAGGACGTCGTCGCCGAACTCGAAGAAGTTCGGCCCCGAGTCGGGCTTCTGCAGCGGGATGAAGTTGGCGATCAGGACGACGTTGCCCGGGTTGGCGGGGCTGCGGAACGCGTAGACGTCCGTGCCGTCGGCGACGGGGTCCTTGGAGATCTCGGGTGCTTCGCGGTGGGAGGACATCTCACTTGCCTCCCATGGCCGCGAGCAGCCGGGTCACGAGGTCGCGGTCACGCACGACCACCTCGTCGTCGCCGATCATCAGCGTCACCCGGTCCGAGCGGTGGTCCTCGACGTAGGCGACCAGGGGCTCCTGGGCGCTGATCCGGTGCGGGCGGGAGGCTGCCGAGGCGGCGCCCCCACCCATGAGTGCTGCTGCTCCGACCGCGGCGCCGGCGCCGGCCACCGCGATCACGTTCCTTCTGCTGGTCTCGCTCATCCGAGTTGCCCTCCACGGGTCTGCGTCCCGCCTCCGGTGAGGCAGGTCACAGGGTGTTCGGAGCGATCACCCCTGCGGATGGGACCGGGGCCGAGAAGTTTTCCGGCACGTGGCTCGGTGGTGGGCGCAGAGGGGATCGAACCCCCGACCACCTCGTTGTAAGCGAGGTGCTCTACCGCTGAGCTATACGCCCTCGGCCCGCACGCAGCGGACCGCGGGCGGGCCACAGACTAGACGCTCGCGCACGCGGGTCGGAAATGAGTCGAGCCGCTGGCGTCTCGGGTCACCAGCGGCTCAACACCACCAACGGTACGTGCTGGAGGGCCCGGACGTCAGGACTCCTCGCGATTCCGGTGGGATTTTGCCCGTACCGGTCCAGACCGCCGGCCGCGGCCCTCAGGCCAGGGCGTGCAGCTGGCGCAGGTGCTCGTCGAGGTCGCGCCCGTCGGGGTTGGCGTTGTGCACCGCCCAGCGCACCACGCCCTGCTTGTCCACGACGTACGACGAGCGGCGCGGCGCCCCGCTCTCCTCGTCGAGCACCCCGTAGGCCCGGGTCACCTCGCCGTGCGGCCAGAAGTCGGAGAGCAGCGGGAAGTTCAGCCCGTCGGCGTCGGCGAAGGCGCGCAGCGCGAACATCGGGTCGCAGGAGATCGCGAGCACCTCGGTGTCGAAGGTCATGAACTCCGCGAGCCGGTCGCGCACCCCGGCCATCTCGCTGGTGCAGACCCCCGAGAAGGCGTGCGGGTAGAACATGACCGCGACCGCCTTGACGCCGCGGTACGACGACATCGTGACGTCCTGGCCGAACTGGTCGCGCAGCGTGAAGTCGGGAGCGGCGACTCCCAGCGCCAGGCCGCGCTGCTCCAGGCCCGGCCCGCTCACGCGTCCACGTCCCGCAGCTCGCGCTTGAGCACCTTGCCGGTCGCGTTGCGCGGCAGCTCGTCGAGGAAGACGACCTCGCGCGGCACCTTGTAGCGCGCGAGGTGCTGCTTGACCCAGCCCTTGACGCCCTCCTCGTCGAGCGAGGCGCCGTCGCGGCGCACCACGAAGGCGCGCAGCCGCTGGCCGAAGTCGTCGTCGTCGACCCCGGTGGCCGCGACCTCGACGACGTCCTCGTGGCGGGCGATGCAGTCCTCGACCTCCTGCGGGAAGACGTTCTCGCCGCCGGAGACGATCATGTCGTCGTCGCGACCCTCGACGTAGAGACGTCCGTCGTCGCCGAAGCGGCCCATGTCGCCGGTCGACATCAACCCGTCCACGACCTCCTTCGAGCCGCCGCCCGTGTAGCCCTCGAACAGCATGCCGTTGCCGACGAAGATGCGACCCGACTGGCCGGGCGCCACCTCGCGGCCGTGCTCGTCGAGCACCTTGACGACCGTGGCGTACGGCGGCCGGCCGGCCGTGCCGGGGGCCGCGCGCAGGTCCTCGGGCCCGGCCACCGCGGCGTACGCGACCTCGGTGGAGCCGTAGGTGGAGTAGAGGTGGTCGCCGAAGCGGTCCATCCAGGCCGGCGCCAGGTCACCGGGCAGCGCGGAGCCGGACGAGGCGACCACCTCGACGTGGGAGAGGTCGTGCCGGGCCAGCACCTCCTCGGGCAGCGCGAGGATGCGCTGGAGCATCACGGGGATCACCACGACGCTCTCGCACCGCTCCTCCGCGATGGTGCGCAGCGCCTCCTCGGGCTCGAAGCGGCGTCGCAGCACCAGCGTGGAGCCCAGCAGCATGGCCAGCGCCATGTGCGCGAAGCCCCAGGTGTGGAAGAGCGGCGCGGCCACGTGGCATCGCCACCCGTGGTGCAGCGGGATGACCGAGAGCAGCGAGACGGCGGCGTCGATGCCGGCCTCGCTGCGCGGCGCGCCCTTGGGCGTGCCGGTGGTGCCGGAGGTCAGGATCACGGTGCGCCCGTGCCGGTCCGGCGCCTCGAGGTCGGAGCCGTCGTGGGCGGCGACCAGCCCCTCGACGGTGTCGGTGCCCTCGGCCAGCTCACGCTCGTCGTCGACCCAGGCGACCACGCGGTGCTCGACGTCGGCCCCGGCGAGCAGGTCGGTGAACTCCTGGTCGTGCACGACCGCCACCGGGCGGTCGCGGCCCAGCACCTCGACCAGCTGCGGGGCGGCGAAGGCGGTGTTGAGGTAGAGCGCGTCGGCGCCGAGCTTGGCCGCGGCGCAGGTGACGTCGAGGAAGAAGCGGTGGTTGCGGCACATCACCGCGACCGCGTCGCCCTCCCGCACGCCGGCCTCGCGCAGGGCCCGGGCCAGGGCGTTCGAGCGTCGCTGCAGCTCGGCCCAGGTGAGCTCGCCCAGCTCGTCGACGACGCCGACCCGGTCGGGCTCGCGCACGGCGAGCGAGGCGAAGCCCCCGGCGGGGCCGGTGCCCCAGTGCCTGACCACCTTGAGCAGGCGCGCCAGGACCACCGGCGAGTAGGGCCTCAGCACGCCGGCGCGGGTCAGCACGCGCAGGCTGGTGGCGGCTGCGCCCGCACCGGTCAGCAGCTTCGAGTTCACGTGACGTCCGATCTGCCGGGGCCCGCCGTCCGCGTCCCCAAGCAGGGGCGGCCGGGCGGGGCCGGGTGGCCGGGCCTTGGTCAGGCCGGGGTCTTGGGGGTGACCAGGCGCGTGGCGGCCCAGTCCTTGCTGACCGTGGCCGTCGTGGTCTGCGCGAGACCCGCGATGGGCGCGGCCTCCGCGATGTCGGCCGGGTCGACCGAGCCGGGTCGGCCGATGCGCGGGGTGAGCAGCCAGATGGCGCCCCCACCGACGAGGTCGGTCAGCGCGTCGACCAGCGAGTCGACGAGGTCGCCGTCGTCGTCGCGGAACCACAGCACGACGGCGTCGACGACGTTGCCGTAGTCACCGTCGACCATGTCGGCGTCGATGGCGTCCTCGATGGCCACCCGCAGCGTGTCGTCGGTGTCGTTGTCCCACCCGAGCTCTTGGACCACCATCCCCTTGCCGACGCCGAGGCGCTCTGCCGGACCGGTCGGGGTGCCTGTCTGGGTGGACCCGCCACCCGCGGTCGAGCTCAACTGGGACCTCCACGTCGTCGCGCCCGCGGCACTGCGCCGCAGGGTAGTGCGGACAGTCCAGCGGAGTTGGGCGGACGACGCAACCTCCCGCGCGGGTGGTGGGGACGACCACCGTCCCCGGGCGTCGGCGCACCGGGCCTCCGAAGCCCCTCCTCGGGACCCGTCCCGGACCCCTGGCAGGACGCCCATGACCGGATACAGGACGTACCCGTGGGTAGATTTCGGATCATCCGATCGCGTGCCACGATGGCGGAGTGACCGACGACTCATCCTCCGTGACAGGCACCCCCGCGGACACCACTGCGGACGACACTGCGGACACCCCCGCAGGCACCCCCGCCCCGCGGGGCACCGCGAAGACCTCGGTGATCCACGAGGGCCTGCCCACCCAGCTGCCCGACATCGACCCGGACGAGACCCAGGACTGGATCGACTCCTTCGACTCGATGCTCGCCGAGCGCGGGCGCGACCGCGCCCGGTACGTGATGCTGCGCCTGCTCGAGCGGGCCCGCGAGACCCAGGTCGGCGTGCCGGCGCTGCGCAGCACCGACTACATCAACACCATCCCGCCCGAGCGCGAGCCGTGGTTCCCCGGCGACGAGGACGTCGAGCGCCGGATCCGCGCGTTCATCCGCTGGAACGCCGCGGTGATGGTCTCCAGCGCCAACCGCAAGGGCCTCGAGGTCGGCGGCCACATCGCCACCTACCAGTCCTCGGCGAGCCTCTACGAGGTCGGCTTCAACCACTTCTTCCAGGGCAAGGACGCCCCCGGCGGCGGCGACCAGGTCTACATCCAGGGCCACGGCTCCCCCGGTGTCTACGCCCGCGCCTTCCTCGAGGGCCGCCTCGAGGAGGAGCAGCTCTACCGCTTCCGCCAGGAGGTGCAGCACGGCGCCGGCGCCGGCCTGCCGTCGTACCCGCACCCGCGCCTGATGCCGGAGTTCTGGGAGTTCCCGACGGTCTCGATGGGCCTGACCGGCATCAACTCGATCTACCAGGCCCGGTTCAACCGCTACCTGCACAACCGCGGCATCAAGGACACCTCGCAGCAGCACGTGTGGGCCTTCCTCGGCGACGGCGAGATGGCCGAGCCCGAGTCCCTCGGCGCCATCGGCGTCGCCGCCCGCGAGGAGCTCGACAACCTCACCTGGGTCATCAACTGCAACCTCCAGCAGCTCGACGGCCCGGTGCGCGGCAACGGCAAGATCATCCAGGAGCTGGAGTCGACCTTCCGGGGCGCCGGCTGGAACGTCATCAAGGTCGTGTGGGGCCGCGAGTGGGACGACCTGCTGGCCCGCGACGTCGACGGCGTGCTGGTCAACAAGATGAACACCACGCCCGACGGCGCGTTCCAGACCTACTCCGTCGAGGACGGCGCCTACATCCGCGACAGCTTCTTCGGCGGCGACCCACGGCTGCGGGCGATGGTCGAGCACATGAGCGACCGGCAGATCCAGAAGCTGCCGCGCGGCGGTCACGACTACCGCAAGGTGTACGCCGCGTTCGACGCCGCCAAGAAGCACGCCGGCCAGCCCACGGTGATCCTGGCCAAGACCGTCAAGGGCTGGACGATCGACGCGCTGGAGGGCAAGAACGCCACCCACCAGATGAAGAAGCTGACGCAGGACGACGTCAAGAGGTTCCGCGACCGCCTCTACCTGCCGATCTCGGACCGCGACCTCGAGCGCTCCTACGAGGAGACCGGCGCCGCGCCGTTCTTCCACCCCGGGGCCGACGCCCCGGAGATCGAGTACATGATGGAGCGCCGCCAGGCGCTCGGCGGGGCCGTGCCGCGCCGGGTCAACCGCGCCAAGGCGCTCAAGCTGCCCGGCGACAAGGTCTACGCCGAGCTCAAGCAGGGCTCCGGCAAGAACTCGGTGGCCACCACGATGGCCGTCGTGCGGCTGCTGCGCGACTGGATGAAGGACCCCGAGATCGGCCAGCGCATCGTCCCGATCGCGCCCGACGAGTACCGCACCTTCGGCATGGACTCGATGTTCCCGTCGGCGAAGGTCTACAACCCGCAGGGTCAGCTCTACGAGTCGGTGGACCGCAAGCTGCTGCTCTCCTACAAGGAGTCCCAGCAGGGCCAGATGCTCCACGAGGGCATCTCGGAGGCCGGCGCCATGGCTTCGGCGACCGCGGCCGGCTCGGCGTACACCACGCACGGCGAGCACATGATCCCGTTCTACATCTTCTACTCGATGTTCGGCTTCCAGCGCACCGGCGACTCGATCTGGGCGATGGCCGACCAGCTGGCACGCGGGTTCCTCATCGGTGCCACGGCCGGACGCACCACGCTGACCGGCGAGGGCCTGCAGCACGCCGACGGCCACTCCCCCCTCCTGGCGGCCACCAACCCCGCGGTCGTGCACTACGATCCGGCGTTCGCCTACGAGATCGGGCACATCATGCGCTCGGGGCTGGAGCGGATGTACGGCTCCAGCGACGAGCACCCCGACGGCGAGAACGTCATCTTCTACCTGACGGTCTACAACGAGCCCGTGCACCAGCCCAAGGAGCCCGACGACGTCGACGTCGAGGGGATCCTCAAGGGCCTGCACAAGGTCTCCACCGCCGACGCGGAGGGGCCGCGGGTCCAGCTGATGACCTCCGGGGTCGGCTTCCCGTGGGTCGAGAAGGCGCGCGAGCTGCTCGCCGAGGACTGGGGCGTGCAGGCCGACACCTGGTCGGTGACCTCGTGGAACGAGCTGGCCCGTGAGGCGGTCGCCGCCGAGGAGCACAACCTGCTCCACCCGACGGCCGAGCCCCGCACCCCGTACGTCAGCACCAGGCTGGCCGGGCACGACGGGCCGTTCGTCGCGGTCAGCGACTACATGACGGCCGTGCCGATGCAGATCGCCCGCTGGGTCCCCGGTGACTACTGCGTGCTGGGCGCCGACGGCTTCGGCTTCGCCGACACCCGTCCGGCGGCGCGGCGGTTCTTCAACATCGACGCCGAGTCGGTCGTGGTGCGCTCGCTCCAGGCCCTCGCCGACGCCGGCGAGATCGATCCGAGCCTGGTGTCGAAGGCGTTCGAGAAGTACCGCATCGACGACCCCACCGCGGTGAGCGGGGTCAAGCAGGAGGGCGGCGACGCCTGAGGCACCACCCACCGCGACACCCGCACGCAGCG
>JBFGFQ010000085.1:0-11447 GCA_041579495.1 Nocardioides sp. | reverse complement strand
TGGTCGTCGTTCTCGTCGTCGTGCTGGTCCGTGGGCTCGCCGGTCGGCGTGCCCTGCTGGTCGCCGTGGCGGGTGGCCCCGCGCTCGGCGTTGATGAGGTCCGAGAGCCACTTGACCTCGCGCTCGACCGACTCCACACCGTGGCGCTGCAGCTCCGCGGCGTAGCGGTCGACCTCCTTCTGGGTCATCGACAGCTGACCCTGCACCCGCTCGAGGCGCTCCTGGAGCCGGGTGCGGCGTCCCTCGAGGACGCGCAGGCGGATCTCCATGTCGGTGGAGGAGAAGAAGGCGAAGCGGATGTCGAAGTTGTCGTCCTCCCACGCGGTGGGGCCGACCTCCGACATCAGGCGCTCGAACTCGTGGGTGCCGGCGGGGGTCACCTGGTAGGTGATCCGGGGCCGGCGGCTGACCGGGGTGCGGGTGGGTGCGGACTCCTCGATCAGCCCGGCGCGCAGCATCTTCTTCAGCGTCGGGTAGAGCGAGCCGTAGGACAGCACCCGTCCCCAGCCGAGCATCAGGTTGAGCCGCTTGCGCAGCTCGTAGCCGTGCATGGGTCCCTCGTGCAGCAGTCCGAGGACTGCCAGCTCGATGGTCTCTCCACGACGCGCCATACGACATATCGTAGCGATATATCCCCGCGATGAGAATTCTGCTTGTATCACGTCGGGTCGCGAGGATCGTCGCGTCCTCGGGGGTGTTGCGTACCCTGATGGACGGTCCGGACCACCGGGCGCGCTCGTCGCGCCCCCTTCCCCTGGAGCAGCACCGACGTGACAGCCAAGCGCAGGGCCGACGGCCCGGCCGTGAAGAAGACGCCCAAGAAGAAGACGCCGCGCACCTGGAAGCAGCGCTCCGTCAGCGTCCTCAAGTGGGGCTCGGTCGCCGGTCTCGTGGGCGCGTTGCTGGCGGCCGGCGGGTTCTTCTACCTCTACCAGAGCACCGAGATCCCCGACCCCAACGCGGAGTTCGAGACCGAGACGACCTTCGTCTACTACGCCGACGGCAAGTCCGAGGCGGGCCGGTTCGCGACCCAGGACCGCACCTCGATCTCCTACGACGAGATGCCCGACACCATCAAGGACGCGGTGGTCGCGGCGGAGAACCAGTCGTTCTGGAGCGACTCCGGGCTCGACCCCAAGGGCATCGCCCGCGCGTTCTTCAACAACGCCTCCGGTGACGACACCCAGGGCGCCTCGACCATCACCCAGCAGTACGTCAAGGTGCTCTACCTGACCCAGGAGCGCTCTTACGAGCGCAAGGTCAAGGAGGCGATCCTGGCCCTGAAGCTGCACCGCAAGCAGTCGAAGACCGAGATCCTGCAGGGCTACCTCAACACCATCTACTTCGGCCGCGGCGCGTACGGCGTGCAGGCGGCCGCGCAGGCGTACTTCGGCAAGGACGCCGCCGACATGAACCTGCGCCAGTCGGCGGTGCTGGCCTCGGTGCTCAACAACCCCTCGCGCTTCGACCCGGCCGGCGGCAAGGACAGCAAGCAGGCCCTCAAGGGTCGCTACGCCTATGTGCTGAGCCAGATGGAGAAGCTCGAGTCCATCACGCCCGAGGCGGCCGAGAAGGCGGTCAAGCGGCTGCCCAAGTTCCCGGAGATCGCCGCCGAGAGCACCTACGGCGGCCAGAAGGGCCACATGCTGGAGATGGTGCGCGACGAGCTCAACCGGCTCGGCTTCACCGACGACGAGATCGACGGCGGCGGCCTGCGCGTGACCACCACCTTCACCGAGGAGGCCATGACGGCCGCCGAGGAGGGCGTCGTCGAGGCGCGCCCCGAGGGCTTCGGGGACAAGCAGCTGCACGTCGGCGTCGCCAGCGTCGAGCCCGGCACCGGTGCCGTGCGCGGCTTCTACGGCGGCCAGGACTACGTGCAGTCGCAGTACAACTGGGCCGTGACCGGCGGCCAGGCCGGCTCGACCCTCAAGGCCTTCGCGCTCGCCGCGGCCATCAAGGAGGGCTTCTCGCTGCGCGACACCTTCGACGGCAACTCGCCCTACGTGCTCCCCGACGGCACCGAGATCGAGAACCAGGGCGACCAGAGCTACGGCTCGGCGATCGACATGGTCTACGCGACGCAGAAGTCGGCGAACTCCGCGTTCATCGACATGACGCTGGCCATGGAGAAGGGCCCGCAGAAGATCCTCGACATGGCCAACGCGATGGGCGTCCCGCCGGCCGAGGCCGGCAAGAACGCCGTGGGCATCCCGCCGACCTCGCCCGGCCTCGAGCCGATCACCGGCATCGCGCTCGGCAACGCCACGGTGAGCCCGGTCAACATGGCCAACGCCTATGCCACGATCGCCAACGAGGGCGTCTACTCCGAGCCGTACGTCGTCGAGGAGGTCGTCAACGCCGACGGCGAGGTGGAGTACACCCACGAGGAGAGCTCGGAGCGGGCGGTCAGCGCCGACATCGCCGCCGACGTCTCCTACGCGCTGCAGCAGAACGTGACCGGCGGCTCGGGCACCGCGGCGCTCGCGCTGGGTCGCCCCGCCGCCGGCAAGACCGGCACCGCCACCAACGGCAAGGGCGAGGTCTCCTCGGCCTGGTTCGCCGGCTACACCCCGCAGATGTCGACCGCGGTGATGTACGTGCGCGGCAAGGGCAACGAGCAGCTGCAGGGCTGGCTGCCGGAGTACTTCGGAGGCGCCTACCCCGCCGACACCTGGCTCGCGGTGATGAGCGACCTGATGGAGGGCCTCGAGGTCGAGGAGTTCCCCGAGCCGGTCTTCGTCGACGGCGAGGCGCCCCCGGGCTACGAGCCGACGACCGCCCCGCCGGCGCCGACGACCCCTCAGCCCACCCGGCAGTCCCCGACGAAGCAGCCCAGCCCCACCAAGGAGCCGAGCCCGACCGAGGAGCCGACCACCGAGGCGCCGACGCCGACGCCGAGCCCGACCGAGCCCTGCCAGGGCGTCCTGTGCGGCCCGAGCGGCAGCTCGTCCCCGTCGAGCAGCCCCTCGTCGCAGCCGTCCTCGTCGCCGAGCTCGTCGCCCGGGGCCGCCGGCGGCGGGTCCAGCTCGCCCAGCCCGGGTGGCCGCGACGACGCGGCGTACGCCGGTCGCCGCCGCTCGCGGTGACCGACGCCGCGCCGACCCGCGAGGACCCGCTCGCCGCGACCCTCAGCGAGGGTCTCGGCGGGCCGCTGGGTGAGCGGGCCGGGCGGCACCCCTGGTGGACGCCGGTGCGGGTGCTGCTGGCGCTGGCCGCGGTGGTCGTGGCGCTGGGGATGCTGCAGAAGGCGCCCTGCTACTCCGACACCTGGAGCGACAGCGACGCCCGCTTCAGCCAGATGTGCTACTCCGACCTGCCCTACCTCTACACGGGCCGGGCACTGGTGGAGCGGGCCTGGCCCTACTCCGGCGACGAGACGCTGCGCGAGCGCTACCCCGAGGTGATGGAGTACCCCGTCGGCATCTCGTACTGGGCCTGGGGGACCGCGCTGGTCGCCCAGGGACTCACCGAGGGGCTGACCGGGTGGCCCGACCTCGCGGAACGGCGCGCCGCCGACCCGGGCTCGCTCTTCGGCGACCCCGAGGTGCAGCGCGAGATCCGGGCCTTCGTCATCGTCAACGCCCTCGGCTTCGCGGCGCTGACCCTGCTCGCGGTCTGGCTGCTGGCCCGCAGCCACCCCCGACGGCCGTGGGACGCGCTGTGGTTCGCGGTCTCGCCGGCCCTGCTGCTGACCGGCCTGGTCAACTGGGACCTGCTGGCCGTGGTGCTGGTCGCCGGCGCGGTCTGGGCCTGGGCGACCGGGCGGCCGGTGCTGACCGGAGTCCTGGTCGGGCTCGGCACCGCCACCAAGCTCTACCCGCTGTTCCTCCTCGGCGCGGTGCTGGTGATCTGCCTGCGCGGGCGCCGCTGGCGCGAGCTCGCGCTGGTGTGGGTCGCGGCGGCCGTGGCGTGGGTGCTGGCCAACCTCCCCGCGGTGCTGACCGGTCTCGACCAGTGGCGGGTCTTCTGGTCCTTCAACTCCGAGCGCGGCGCCGACCTCGGCTCGCTGTGGCTGGTGGCCGCGCAGGCCGGCGACCTCGACATCGCCCCCTCCACCATCAACACCGCGTCGCTGGTCTTCTTCGCCGCCTGGTGCGCGGGCGTCTTCGTGCTCGGCATGCTCGCCCCCGAGACGCCGCGCCTGGCCCAGCTCGGCCTCCTGCTCGTCGCCGGCTTCCTGCTGGTCAACAAGGTCTACTCGCCGCAGTACGTGCTGTGGCTGCTGCCGTTGGCCGTGCTCGCCCGGCCCCGGCTGCGCGACCAGGTCGTGTGGCAGGCCGGCGAGGTCTTCTACTTCGCCGCCGTGTGGTGGTACCTCGGCGGGCTCCTCGACGCCGGCGGCGGTGGCGACGCCGGCTTCTACTGGGTGGCGATCGTGGTCCGCGTGGCCGCCGAGCTCTACCTGGTGGCCCTGGTCGCCCGCGACGTGTGGCGGCCCCGCCACGACCCCGTCCGGCGTACGGAGCCGCTGCATGAGTCACCGGTCAGCCGGTGACTCCTGCACATAGTGGGTGTTGCAACCCCTGACAAGTGCATGAGTCACCGGTCGACCGGTGACTCATGCAGACCGCCTCACCAGGCTCAGGTGACCACGACGCGGTCGAACGCGGTGGCGGTGTAGCGCACCCGTACGTCGACGACGTCACCGACGGCGGGCACCCGGGCGCCGGTGGGCAGGAAGAGCATCGAGGCCTGCATGTGCGGCGGCTCGGCGAAGAGCCGCTGCTTGCCGTCGATCGAGAACGGCGAGCGGACGAAGCCGACCGCGTCGAGGCCACCGCGGGCCAGGGTGGCCGCGCGCCCGCGCAGGCCGAGGTCGCCGGTGGGCGCCTCGAGGCCGATGCCGTGGGCGGTGCCGCCGGTGACCACGAGCAGGTGGCCCGACTTGGGGGCGGTGCGCCCGCGGTAGCCGAACACGTCGCCGCGCTCGAGCGGGTGCACGTCCTGGACCGTCGAGGTCACCCGCAGCGCGCCGCGCTCGCCGAGCCACAGCCCGGTGCCCATCCGGGAGCGGAAGCGGTAGTCGGGCCAGCGCGCGGCGAGCCCGGCCAGCTCGGAGTCGCTGAGGTGCGAGACCCACACGGTGCGCGCGCCGGGCCCCTCGGGCAGCTCGGCGCCGACGACGTCGGTGAGCAGCCGCGAGGCCTCGGAGGTGTGCGAGCCGTGGGCGAGGGGGAAGTGCATCGCGACGCCCTCCAGGCGCGCGCCGGGGTGGGCGCGCAGCACGTCGCCGACCGACCACAGCCCGCGGGCGGTGAAGCCGTGGCGCTGCATGCTGGTCATCCGCTCGAGCACGAACCGGGCGCGCGGGCGCCGCTCCAGCAGCTCGTGCAGGTCCTCGAGACGGCCCACCGTGTGCACCAGCCGGTCGGCCAGGGCGTCGTCGGCGGTCGCCTCGAGCGCGGTCCCGAAGGGCCGCCACGGCGTGAGCACCACGATGCTGCCGCCGAAGCGCTGGGCGACCTCGCCGATCTCGTCGTAGGTGCCCACGGCCAGGGTGTCGCAGGTGCCGGCGCCGGGCTCGTGACCCAGGTCCTGCTCGGCCAGCCACTGCGTACGCCGCGCGAGGCGGCCCAGCCCGAAGCCGTAGCCGTTGCCCTTCACCACGGGCACCAGCCCGGGGTGGGCCGCGGCGGTGCGCCGCAGGTGCTCGCGCCAGCGGGGACCGTCGACGGTCAGCGTCAGGCTCATCGCGCGGTCACCGGCGCGCCATGTAGAGGCTGAAGGCGCGGTAGAGCACCTTGTTGAGCGGCAGGTCCCACTCGCCGGCGAGCTCGACGGCCTGGCCGCCCGTGCCGACCTTGAACTGGATCAGCCCGACGTGGCTGTCGTCGGCCTCGAGGGTGTCGGTGATGCCGCGCAGGTCGTAGACGTGGGCGCCGGCGGCCAGTGCGTCGCGCATCATCGCCCACTGCGCTGCGTTCGAGCCGCGTACGTCGCGCTTGTCGGTGGAGGAGGCGCCGTAGGAGTACCAGGCGTGGGTGCCGACGCGGATCGCGATGGTCGCGGCCACCAGATCGCCATCGTGGCGGGCCAGGTGCAGGCGCAGCCGGTCGGGCTGGCCCAGCTCCTCGCCCTCGCCGGCCAGCGCCTCGACCATGGTGCGGAAGTAGGAGAGCGGGCGCGGGGTGAAGTGGTCGCGCTCGGCGGTGTGCACGTAGAGCTCGTGGAAGGCCGGCAGCGCCTCGAGCGCCTCGGCGACCCCCGAGGTCGACCGCACCTCGACACCGGACTTGGCGGCCTTCTTGATGTTGCGGCGCCACTGCTGGTTCATCGCCTTCAGCACGGCGTCCTCGTCGAGCGGGGCCCCGTCGCCGTCGACGAGCGGCACCTGGAAGACGAACTGCGGCTGGCCGGCGGCGAAGCCGCCCTCGACCCCCTGGTGGCGCCAGCCCAGCGACTCCAGCTGGGAGACGACCCGCGCGCCGACGTGGTCGCGCTCGAGCGGGGCGAGGTCGCCCAGGCGGCGTACGCCGTCGTCGGCGATGCCGTCCTTGACCTGCTGCGCGCTCCAGCGGGCCGTGACCACGGGCGGTCCCATCCGCACCCCGAACGCACCGCGGGCCCGGCAGTGCGCGGCCAGCGGCTGCAACCAGCGGGCCAGGTCGTCGTCGGCCCAGTCGATGACCGGGCCCTCGGGCACGTAGGCCAGGTAGCGCTTGAGGCGGGGCAGCTGGCGGTAGAGCACCAGCGCCGCGCCGACCAGCTCGTCGCCGGCGAAGAAGCCCAGCGACTCGCGGCGCCACTCCGCCTTGACCCGTCCCCAGGCCGGGGTCTGCAGGAAGCTCGCCGAGGACCGGGTGGACAGGAACGCGAGGTGCTCCGCGGGCTGGATCTCCCGCACCTGCAGCGGGGCACGGGTCTCTGCTGGGGTCACGGCAGCGACGTTACAGCCGATCGCGGAGCCAGGCCGCGTCGGCGACGTGGGCCTCCGCGGGCCCCGGGGTCTCCATCACGACGGGCGCGCCCGCGTCGCGCACGACGGCCGCCAGCAGGTCGGGATCGATGCGTCCGGCGCCGAAGTTGGCGTGCCGGTCGGCCCCGGAGCCGAAGTCGTCGCGGCTGTCGTTGGCGTGCACCAGGTCGATGCGCCCGGTGATGGCCAGCACGTCGGCCACCACCGTCTCGAGCGCGTTGCCGCCCGCGTGGGCGTGGCAGGTGTCGAGGCAGAAGCCGACCATGTCGGCGCCCTCGGCGCTGTCGATCGCGGCCCACACGCCGGCGATCCGCTCGAGGTAGCGGGTCATCGCGTTGTCGCCGCCCGCGGTGTTCTCGATCAGCAGCGGGACCTTGAGGTCGGTGGCCTCGACGGCCTTGCGCCAGTTGTCGAAGCCCACCGCCGGGTCGTCGGCCTTGTTGACGTGGCCGCCGTGCACGATCAGGCCCTTGGCGCCGATCTCGGCGGCGGCGTCGACGTGCTGCTGCAGCAGCTTGCGGCTGGGGATCCGGATGCGGTTGTTGGTGGTGGCGACGTTGACGATGTACGGCGCGTGCACGTAGAGGTCGACGCCCGCCTCCTCGGCCTCGGCGCGCAGCCCGGCCGCCCCGCCGGGGTGGGCGATCTCGGGCCCGCGGTAGCCCTGCGGGTCGCCCAGGAACATCTGCACCAGCGGCACCCCGCGCTCGCGCGCCTCCCCGACCGGGTCGGTCTGGTCGACGTGGGCACCGATGGGCAGCTGCTTCGACGTCGAGGACATGGACCCAGCCTAGGAGCGGGCACCGACGCCCCGGTCCCGGGGTTTGGAGGTGGTGGCCGCGGGAAGTGTGGGCCCGTGGTCCTGCGCCCGGAGCCCCCGCGCCCGGAGCCCCCGCGCCCGCCGACGCTGCTGCCGGCGCTCGTGGACGACCGGCTGGGTACGGCGACGGTGCTGCTCGTCGCCGCGGTCGTGCTGCTGGTCGCCGGGCTGGTGCTGCTGCGCCGGCGCTGAGGCTCACAGCAGCAGCGCGAGGGCGACCAGGCACAGCACCGAGGCCGCGACCAGGCACAGCGCCGCGAGCAGGGTGCGGACCTCCGGTGCCCGGACCGGTCCCGGGGCCCGGGGCGGGGCGGGCTGCCCGAGCCGGTCGGGCACGTGCGGCGGGTGCGGGTGCTCGTCCCAGGGCGTGCCTGGGGGCACCCCGAGCCGGTGCAGCCGCTCGAGCGCGGCCAGCGCCGAGGGCGGCCGACGGTCCGGGTCGGGGCTGGTCAGCGCCTCGAGCAGCCCTGCGAGCGGTCCGGCAGGTGCTTGCGGCGGGCCCTGCGGCGTCGGCGGGCGGCCGGCGAGGAGCTGGAGCGCGACGACGCCGGCGGCGTACAGGTCGTGGCGCGGGTCGGGGAGCGCCCCGCGCGCCTGCTCGGGGGCCATGTAGCCGTCGGTGCCGACCACGCCCGGGTGCCGGGTCAGCCGCGGCTCGTGGCGCGGTGTGGCGACGCCGAAGTCGCCCAGGCGCAGGTGCGGGCGTCCGCCGCCGGTGGGCTCGAGCAGCAGGTTGGCGGGCTTGACGTCGCGGTGCACCACGCCGGCCTCGTGCACCGCCGCGAGCGCCCGCAGCAGCTGGGCCAGCAGCACGCGCACGTAGCTCTCGGGCAGCGCGCCCCGCTCCGCGAGCAGGTCGTCGAGGGAGCCGCCGCGCACCAGGTCCATGGTGAGGACGACGAGGTGGTCCTCGGCGGCCCAGCCGGTGGGTGCGACGACGTGGGGATGCGCGACGCGCACCGACTGCTCGCGCACGAAGCGCAGCAGCAGTCCCGCGTCGGGGCCGCCGGTGGTCTGGTCCAGCACCTTGGCCCCGACCCAGCGCCCGGCCTGGTGGTCCCACGCCCGCCAGACCGAGCCCATCGCGCCCGCGCCGACCCGGTCGGCCAGCTCGTAGCGCCCCGCGAGGCGGGCGGGCGGGCCGGTCGGGGCGGCGGGTGGCGGGAGGGCGGGACTCATCGAGGGCTGTCTACCCCGGCGAGGGACGGCGGCGCCGCCGTCCTCCACAGGCCGGCCCGTCCGCCGGTGCGGGCGGGTGACGTTTGGGCGGCCGCGCCGACGCGCTGGTATCTTGCGCTGTCCGAGATCGCACGACCCACCGACGGGTTCCGTGTCCTCGGGCCCCGCTCCCACCAGCCCGCCGCTCCGCGGTGTGCCGGGTGCGGGAACGCACAGCCCTCCTGCCACGGAGAGACCGTGGCCGCCGAGTCCAGAGGAGGTGGAGACCGCTATGCGTGCCTACGAAGTGATGGTCATCCTCGACCCCAGCCTCGAAGAGCGGACGATTCAGCCGTCCCTCGAGAAGTACCTCAACGTGATCACCAAGGACGGTGGCACCGTCGAGTCCGTCGACGTCTGGGGACGTCGTCGCCTCGCGTACGAGGTGAAGAAGAACGCCGAGGGCATCTACGCCGTCATCTCGCTGAACGCCGAGCCCGACACGGTCAAGGAGTTCGACCGTCAGCTCGGCCTCAACGAGGCGATCCTGCGCACGAAGGTCATCCGGCCCGACGCGCACTGAGCCCCGGCTCGACGCCTCGGGTCGTCCACTTGTGGATGACCCCTGTCCGATGTCGGCGCCAGCGGCCACCATGGTCGCGAACGCTGTCTCGGACGACCGAACAGCACCAGGATCAGCACACCGCTAGGGAGACCTCATGGCAGGCGAGACCGTCATCACGGTGGTCGGCAACCTCGTCGACGACCCGGAGCTGCGCTTCACCCCCTCGGGGGCGGCCGTGGCCAACTTCCGGATCGCGTCGACGCCGCGCACCCTCAACCGTCAGACCAACGAGTGGGAGGACGGCGAAGCGCTGTTCCTGTCCTGCTCGATCTGGCGCCAGGCCGCGGAGAACGTCGCCGAGTCCCTCCAGAAGGGCATGCGCGTCGTTGTCCAGGGCCGTCTCAAGGCCCGGTCCTACGAGACCCGCGAGGGTGAGAAGCGCACCGTGATGGAGCTCGAGGTCGACGAGGTCGGCCCGTCCCTGCGCTACGCGACCGCCAAGGTCGCCCGCACGACCCGTCAGGGCGGCGGCGGAGGCTACTCCGGTGGCGGCCAGGGTGGCGGCGGCTACTCCGGCGGCGGCCAGCAGGGCGGGGGCCAGGGCGCAGCCCCGGCCAACGACCCGTGGGCCTCGCCGGCTCCCCAGCAGGGGGGCCAGCAGGGCGGGTTCGGCGGGGGTCAGTCCCGGCCGGCCCCGGCCCAGGGCAACGACCCCTGGGGCGCGCCCGGCGTGGGCGAGGAGCCCCCGTTCTGATCCCGGACCCTCGGTCCAGCACCACCTGTCCATATCAACCTGACCCATTCCGACCCGGTACCCACTCCGGGGCGGGCTTCTAGAAAGGAAGCACCACAATGGCCAAGGCAGTGATTCGCAAGCCCAAGAAGAAGGTTTGCCAGTTCTGCAAGGAGAAGGCGACCGGCGTCGACTACAAGGACGCCACCCTGCTCCGCAAGTTCATCTCCGACCGCGGCAAGATCCGCGCGCGTCGGGTGACCGGCAACTGCGTCCAGCACCAGCGCGACGTGGCCATCGCCGTCAAGAACGCCCGCGAGGTGGCCCTGCTGCCCTACACCTCCACCGGTCGCTGAGAGGAGCACGGACGATGAAGCTCATCCTGACCCAGGAGGTCACCGGTCTCGGTGGCCCGGGCGACGTGGTCGAGGTCAAGGACGGCTACGGCCGCAACTACCTCGTGCCCCGTGGCGTGGCCATCCGCTGGACCCGCGGTGGCGAGAAGACCGTCGAGTCGATCAAGGCCGCGCGCACCAGCCGCGCGGTCCGCGACCACGACCACGCCGCTGAGATCAAGGCCAAGCTCGAGGCGTCGACGGTCAACGTCGCCGTCAAGGCCGGCGAGGGCGGTCGCCTGTTCGGCGCCGTCACCCCCGCCGACATCGCCTCGGCGCTGACCGAGACGACCGGCGAGGCCGTCGACAAGCGCACGATCGCGGTGAAGAACCCGATCCGCTCGCTCGGCGCCCACGAGGTCTCGGTGCGTCTGCACGACGAGGTGTCCGCCACGGTGGCCCTCAACGTCGTCAAGGCCTGAGACCCAGCAGCACCCGCAGCACCGCGACGGGCCCGGACCTCCACTGGAGGTCCGGGCCCGTTCGGCGTCCGGTGGGGCGTCGGCCCCGGCCGGCTCAGCGCAGCATGATCGCGTCGAGCTGCACGGGCTTGTTGCGGCTCATCACCCGGAAGGCGATCTTGCCGGTGAACGACCCGCTCTGCTCGTTGCGCACCACGACCACGTCGCTGCGCGTGGTGCGCTTGCCGCCGAGCTTGACCTTGCGCCACGCACCGCCCGGGATCTTGTACTTCAGCTTGCCGGTGTCGGGCCCGGTGGTGGCCAGCAGGCGCACCTCCCGCACGTCGACCCCTGACACGGTGAGCTTGGTCTTGTACGCCGACGCCTCGAGGTAGTCGCCGCCGAAGGCCTTGCGCGAGGTCTTGGTCCGCCAGCGACGACCGGGCGAGACCAGGT
>JBFGFQ010000084.1:0-11467 GCA_041579495.1 Nocardioides sp. | reverse complement strand
TGCGGGGGCGCCCCCGCAGGCCCGGGGACCGGCCGGTCCAGGTCAGCGCGAGCATCCGGTACGTCGCGGTGTCGAGGCGACCGGTGGCCCAGCGGTCCGCGCCGCTGGCGCGCAGGCGCTGCGACCCGAGGGGGATCTCGTGGCTCGCCACGCCGCCCGAGCGGGTGGTCGTGGCGCCCGCGGGGGACGCCGCACCGGCTCCCCCGAGGGCGCCGAGGGCGGGCACGGTGGACATGGCCGCGGCCCGGGTGACCAGGGTGCGGCGCGGCAGAGGGGGGCTGGACATCCCTGACATCATGCGTCACAGCAGTCACAGTGTCGATCCCCTGTCACGCGCCTGCCCGGTCCGCCGGGGTAGGAATGGAGCGGTGAGCACCCCGCAGCCGCACCCCAGCCCCGTGCCCGCCGCACCGTCCGGACGCCAGGCCGGACGCAGCTGGGTGGGCCGGCTGGCCAGCCGGTTGCTGCGGCCCTTCTGGGTGGTGCCCGCCCTGTGGTCGGCCGGCGCCATCGCCCTGGGCCTGGCGGTCCCCCGGCTCGACTCGACCGGGCTGTCCGACCTGCTGCCCTTCCTCTTCCCCGGCGACGTCGAGGGCGCGCGCAGCGTGCTGTCGAGCATCGCCGGCGCGATGATCTCGGTGACCGGCCTGGTCTTCTCCAACACCATGGTGGTCCTGCAGCTGGCGAGCAGCCAGTTCTCGCCCCGGGTCCTGCAGACCTTCCTGCAGGACCGGGTCACCCAGCACACGCTGGGCGTCTTCACCGCCACCTTCGTCTACGCGCTGACCGTGCTGCGGTCGCTGGCCGACGCGGGCGACAGCCCGGTGCCCCAGCTGGCGGTGACCCTGGCCTTCGCCCTGGTGGTCGCCGCGGTGGCGATGTTCCTGATGTTCATCAACCACATCACCGCCTCGGTGGGGATCTCCAACATCCTGCACCGCGGGGCCGAGGAGACGCGGGGCCTCCTCCAGCGGGGCCGCGGGGCCCGCACCCGCATGCCCGACGGCCCGCCCGGCCTCACCGACCTGGGCCACCAGCAGGTGGTGCTCGCGCCCCGCAGCGGCTACCTCGACGCGCTCGACGTCGACCAGCTCCGCGCGGCGGCCGCGCGCCACGGCGTCCGCATCGAGGTGCTGCACCCGCTCGGGACGTTCCTGGTCGAGTCACGCCCGATGGCGATGGTGCACGGGGGCCGTGCGGTCGACGTCGACTGGGCGCGGCTGCTGGAGCGCCACACCGACCTGGCCCGGGAGCGGTCGCTGCAGCAGGACATCTCCTTCGGGCTGCGACGCCTCGTCGACATCGCCGAGCGCGCCCTGTCCCCCGGCATCAACGACCCGACCACCGCCGTGCAGGTGGTCGACCAGCTCCACGACCTGCTGCACCGCCTCGCCGCCGAGTCCGACCCCTACCCCGTCCACCTCGACGAGGAGGGCGTGCCCCGGCTGGTGACCCGCGAGGTCACGTTCGGCGAGCTCCTCGACCTGGCCGTCGACGAGATCGCGCACTGGGGCGCCGACAGCCTGCAGATCCCCCGCCGCCTGCGGGCGATGCTCGACGACCTGCTCGTCGACGCCCGCCCCGAGCACCGCGAGGCGCTGCAGGTCAAGCAGTCGCAGCTGGCCGCGGTCAGCTGAAGTCGAGCTCGGCGGTGCGCGAGCGCTTGAGCTCGAAGAAGTACGGGTAGCCGGCCAGCAGCACCGCGCCGTCCCACACCCGGCCGGCCTCCTCGCCCCGCGGGATGGAGGTGAGGACCGGCCCGAAGAAGGCGGTGCCGTCGATCGCGATGGTCGGGGTGCCGACCTCGTCGCCGACCTGGTCCATGCCCTCGTGGTGCGAGGCGCGGATCGCGTCGTCGTACGACGACTCGTCCCAGGCGTCGATCAGCGAGGCCGGCAGGCCGACCTCGGCCAGGGCGTCGACGACCACGTCACGCTCGGGCCCGCGGCCGTCGTCGTGGATGCGGGTGCCCATCGCGGTGTAGAGGGGCAGCAGCTGGTCCTGGCCGTGCCGCTGCCAGACGGCCATCGCCACCCGCACCGGGCCCCAGCCCTTCTCGAGCATCTTGCGGTACTCCTCGGGCACGTCCTTGTCCTCGTTGAGGTAGGACAGGCTCATCAGGTGCCACGACACCTCGATGTCGCGCACCTGCTGCACCTCGAGGATCCACCGCGAGGTGATCCACGCGAAGGGGCACAGCGGGTCGAACCAGAAGTCGGCCGTCGAGGGGGTCGGTGCGGTCTGCGAGGTCGGGGAGGTCATGGACGTTTCAATCATCTACGCCGCTGGACTATTCCCCCATCCCGTCCTCCTCAGCGCCGTCCTCAGCCCCACCCTCAGCGCCGGGGCACGTCGACGCGCACGACCTGGCGGGAGCCCCGGACCACGTCGGTGCCGTCGTAGAGCACCCGCACCCGGTGGGTGCCCGGGTCGAGCCGGGTCAGGCGCAGCCGCACGACCCCGCCCTCGAGCTCGCCGACCTGCTCGCGGTCGCCGACCAGCAGCCGCACGACCCCGTCGGGCTCCTCGACCCCGGCCGCCGTGACCGAGACGTCGGCGACGACCTTGCGCTTGCGCCCGACGGCCTCGACGACCATCGACGAGCGCGTGGTGACCGGCCCGTCGGTGCCGAGCACGCTGGTGCTGGTCTCGTAGCCGGGCCGCGACACCGCGACGCCGACCTCGAGCGTGCGCCCGACGTCGCCCTCGCCGAGGGTGTAGCGCCGCCCGCCGGCGCCGACGGCCGAGCCGGTGACGACCTGGCCGTCGCGGCGCCAGGTGTAGGTGACGTCGGCGTCGGCAGGGGCGAAGGTGCCGCGACCGACCTCGAGGGTCTTGCCGAGGCGGGCCTTGCCGGTGAGCGTGAACGGCTCGGTGACCTCGATGACCCCCGGCGCCACGCGGCCCGCGTCGACGGCCACGGAGCTGTTGCGGTAGCCGTCGAGGGTGGCCGTCTCGCGGACCTCCACCGAGGCACCGACGAGCTCGGGCGTGAGGCGCAGCCGGGTGGCGGTGGCGCCCGCGACGGGCGTGCCGTCGGCGTACCACTGCAGCGCGGTCCGCTCGGGGGCCGGCTCGTAGCTGCCGCGGGTCGCGGTCAGGACCTGGTCGACGCGGTTGGTGCCGGAGACCACCGGGGCGCTGCGGGTCACGAGGGTGCCCGGCTTGACCTTGCGGGTGCGCTGCGAGGTCGCGGTGCCGTCGGCGTAGCCCTTCTTGGTGGCCACCACCGCCACCGAGAGCCGGTTGCGGCGCTGGGCCGGGGTCGGGGTGAAGGTCTCCTGGTCCGCTCCCGCGATCGGGTTGCTGCCGGCGTACCACTGCAGCCGCGTGGTGCCGGCCGGCTTCCAGCTGCCCGTGGTGGCGCGCAGGGTCTCGCCCACGGCGACGTCGCCGGTGATGGTGGGCGGCTCCTCGGCCTCCACCTGCTGGTCGCGGAAGTGGATGAAGCCGGTCGGCCAGCCCGAGCCCGAGGTGGTGATGCGCCGCCAGTGGAAGTCGCCGCCCCACGAGTCCTCCGAGACGATGATCTCGTCGCGCGAGACCACCTGCTCGACGTAGGCCAGGTGGCCCACCGAGCCGCCTCCGGGCACGCCCGCGCGCCACCAGGCGACCGCGCCGACCACCGGGACGTCGTCGACGAGGTGCTTCATCGCCTCGCCCCAGTTGGTGGCGTTGCCGCTGCCGACCCAGGGGCGCTCGTTGGGCATCCCGTTCTGCACGAGCCGGTAGGCCACGTAGTTGGTGCAGTTGTGCCCGGCGTACATGCGCCACCACATCTGCTGGCCCGCGGTGCGGTAGCCGGCGTGCGAGTAGCCCTTCTCCTGGCAGGAGACGTAGCCGGTGCACAGGTAGGTCGAGTAGCCCTGCGCCGGCACGGGCGGCAGCACCACCAGGCTGACGGCCAGCGCCACCAGGAGACCCAGCAGGCGTCCTCGGGGCCGGGTCGTTCCAGCACGCAGAGCATCCCGAGTCGTCATCACGATTGGGGATTAAACCCCACGTCAAGCACCGACACGCCGGTTCAGTCGATTTTTTTCACATTCGTCACACCGGTCGCAGCAGCACTCACCGGTCACACGACCCTCGCACAGCGGCCTGACGCCCGTACGGGTATCTGGTTGCCGCGGGCGGCCCGAGCGGTGCGATGATCGGCGCCATGCCTGGAACCAACCTCACCCGGGACGAGGCCGCCACTCGCGCCGCCCTCCTGGACGTCACGTCGTACGCCATCGACCTGGACCTCACGACGGGCGAGAAGACCTTCTCCTCCACGACCACGATCTCGTTCACCTGCCGCGAGCCAGGAGCGGCCACCTTCGCCGACCTCGTCGACGCGACCGTGCACGAGATCACCCTGAACGGCCGCCCCCTCGACCCCGCGACGGCGTACGCCGACAGCCGGATCGCGCTCGACGACCTCGCGGCCGACAACGAGCTGGTCGTGCGCGCCGACTGCACCTACTCCCACACCGGGGAGGGCCTGCACCGCTTCGTGGACCCCGCCGACGACCGGGTCTACCTGTACTCGCAGTTCGAGGTCCCCGACGCCCGGCGCGTCTACACCACCTTCGAGCAGCCCGACCTGAAGTCGGTCTTCATCTTCCGGGTCACCGCGCCCGAGGAGTGGAAGGTCGTCTCCAACTCCCCCACCCCCGAGCCGCAGGGCCTCGGCGACGGGCGCGCGGTCTGGGAGTTCGAGCCGACCAAGCCGATGTCGACCTACATCACCGCGCTCATCGCCGGCGAGTACCACGAGGTCCAGGACGTCTACGAGGGCAAGCACGGCACGATCCCGCTGGGCCACTACTGCCGCCAGTCGCTGGTGGAGTACCTCGAGCGCGACCTCGAGGACGTCGTGACCATCACCAAGCAGGGCTTCGCGTTCTTCGAGGACGCCTTCGACTTCCCCTACCCGTTCGGCAAGTACGACCAGCTCTACGTGCCGGAGTACAACATGGGCGCGATGGAGAACGCCGGCGCCGTGACGCTGCGCGACGAGTACCTGCCGCGCTCGCGCCAGCCGCGCTCGTTCTACGAGTTCCGCTGCTCGGTGATCCTGCACGAGATGGCGCACATGTGGTTCGGCGACCTGGTCACCATGAAGTGGTGGGACGACCTGTGGCTCAACGAGTCCTTCGCCGAGTGGGCCTGCTACCACGCCGAGGTCGAGGCCACCGAGTTCACCGACTCCTGGACCGGCTTCGCCAACGCGCGCAAGCAGACCGGCTACCGCGCCGACCAGCTGCCCAGCACCCACCCGATCGCCGCCGACAACCACGACCTGCAGGCGGTCGAGGTCAACTTCGACATGATCACCTACGCCAAGGGCGCCTCGGTGCTCAAGCAGCTGGTTGCCTGGGTCGGCCTCGAGGACTTCCTCGGCGGGCTGCAGCAGTACTTCAAGGACTTCGCCTACGGCAACTCCGAGTTCGCCGACCTGCTGGCCGCCCTGGAGAGGTCCTCGGGCCGCGAGCTGTCGGGCTGGGCCAAGGAGTGGCTGCAGACCGCGGGCGTCAACACCCTGAGCCCGGAGTTCGAGCTCGACACCGAGGGTCGCTACACCCGGCTCGCGGTGCGCCAGGCCGCCCACCCCGACTGGCCGCAGCTGCGCCGCCACCGCATCGGCATCGGCCTCTACAACGAGGTCGACGGTCGTCTGGTGCGCACCCGCTACGTCGAGACCGACGTCGAGGGCGAGCTCACCGAGATCACCGAGCTCGCGGGCGAGGCGCAGCCCGACCTGCTGCTGCTCAACGACGCCGACCTCACCTACGCCAAGATCCGCCTCGACGAGCGCTCGCTGGCCACCGCCGTCGGCGGGCTCTCGCGACTCGACGACTCGCTGGCCCGCGCCCTGGTCTGGGGCGCGGCGTGGGACATGACCCGCGACGCCGAGATGGCCGCCACCGACTACGTCGAGCTGGTGCTGGCCAACATCGGCCAGGAGACCGACCCGTGGGGCGTCAGCCGGATCCCCAGCACGGCCGCCACCGCGGCGTCGGCGTACTCCGCTCCCGAGGGGCGCCCCGCACTGCTCGAGCGCTGGGAGAGCGGGCTGCGCGAGCTCGCGCTGGCCGCCGAGCCCGGCAGCGACCAGCAGCTCACGTTCGTGCGCTCGTACGCCGCCGCTGCGCACAGCGAGCGCGCCCTCGACGACGTCGCCGGACTGCTCGACGGCAGCTGGGAGCTCGAGGGCCTCAGCGTCGACCAGGACCTGCGCTGGTCGCTGGTGACCTCGTTGGCCGCGGCCGGTCGCGCCGGGTCGCGCATCGAGGACGAGCTGGCCGGCGACACCACCATCTCCGGGCAGGAGCACGCCGCCGGGGCCCGCGCCGCCCGGCCCGACGCCACGGCCAAGGCCGAGGCCTGGGAGCTGGCGGTCGAGCGCACCGACGTGCCCAACGAGACCGCGCGCTCGATCGTGTTCTCGTTCATGCGCCACGGCCAGGAGGAGGTGCTCGCGCCGTACGCGGACAAGTACCTCGAGGCGGCCGAGACCCTGTGGGACCACCTGGGCACCCACCGCGCCTCGACCGTGCTCAACTACATCTTCCCCAGCCCGCTCGCGAGCACCGAGCTGGTGGAGAAGGTCGACGCGTGGCTCGAGCGCACCACGGCGCCCGCCGCCGCGCAGCGCTACGTGCTGGAGGGCCGCGCCGACGTGCTGCGCGCGCTGGCCGCGCAGGAGCGCGACGCCCGCCGCTGACGCACGAGCAGTCACTTTCGCACCACCGAGAGGTCGCTTCTGCACCTCTTGGTGGCGCGAGGGCGACCGGTCGGTGGTGCGAAGGTGACCGGTCGGTGGTGCGAAGGTGACCGGTGGTGCTTCAGGCCTTCGCGTGCAGGGTGCGCGGGGGCCGGGCGTGCTCGGCGAGCATCTCGATGCCGCGGCGCAGGCCGCCGGCGAGGTCGCCGGCGGCGAAGTCCTGCTGCATGTGCAGGGCCGCCAGCTCGACCTCGCGGTCGCTCAGCGTGCGGCGCACGAAGCCGCCCGTGACGATCTCGAGGAGCCGGCGGGTCGGGTCGACCATGATCAGGATGCTGCGCGAGGGCGCCACGAGCGTGTTGTGCAGGCTGGTGGCGAAGGCACGCGGCTCGCCCTCGGCGTTGCCGACGAAGACCGAGAACTCCATGCGGCACAGCTGCTCGGCGCGACGGATCGTCGCGTCGAGCGCGGCGTGCTCGGCCGAGGTGAAGGGGTCACCAGCGGGCACTGGAGCCACCGGCCTGCGAGTCGTCGTCGTCGGGGGCCGCGAGCTCGCCGGTGGCCCGGCGCGGGCCACCGATCCACTGGTTCTCGACGGCCGGGGCGCCCGGGGCCACGCGCTCGCCGCGCGCCAGCGGGGGCCCGTAGACCAGCGCGGTCAGCACGAGCACGCCCAGCAGGGGCAGGCCGACGAGGATGAGCAGCCAGCCGAGCGGGTCGACGGCGGCCGGGTCGGACCAGCCCTCGGGGACGTCGGCGGCGGCGGGCGCGGCGCTGAGCACGACGGCGGCGCCGGCCGCGCCGAGCGCGAGCAGCGGCGTGCGAGCACGGCGGACCAGGGCGGTGGAGGTGGTGAGCAGGGTGGTCACCCGCGAAGGATATCGGCTCCGCGCCCGGTGCTCGAACCGCGCCCGCGCGGGACCGCGCGACGTGACCCGGTCGACACGCGCAGGGTTGGGGGTCGTGGGTGGCTACCTGTTTGACTGGCGGGCATGGTTCCCCTCGTCAACGCGTCCTCGCTCATCAAGGGTCGGTGCGACGACTCCGAACAGGTCTGCAACTGGGTCAAGGACCTGACCGGCAGCAACAAGCTCGCCAACACCGCCGACCTGCTCATCGGCAAGCCGATGGCCGTGCTCGGTCTCATCGTGTTCGGCCTCGTGCTGCGCTGGGTGCTGCACCGCGTCGTCGACCGGATCGTGGCCCGCGCCGAGGACGGCGTGCTGCCCGACCAGGTCCACCGCTTCCGCAGGGGCCGCGCCGCCCAGGTGCAGGCCGCGCACGAGTCGCTCAACGCGACCCGGCGGGTGCAGCGCGCCAAGACGATGGGCAGCCTGCTCAAGAGCGTCATCACGGGCCTGGTGCTCGCCATCGTGGGCACGATGGTGCTGAGCGAGATCGGCGTCAACATCGCCCCGATCATCGCCAGCGCCGGCATCGTGGGCCTCGCCGTCGGCTTCGGCGCCCAGTCGCTGGTCACCGACTTCCTCTCGGGCGTCTTCATGATCTTCGAGGACCAGTACGGCGTGGGCGACGAGATCGACCTCGGCGAGGCCATCGGCACCGTGGAGGCCGTGAGCCTGCGCGTCACCCGGCTGCGCGACATCAACGGCACCGTCTGGTACGTCCGCAACGGCGAGATCGCCCGCGTCGGCAACATGAGCCAGAACTGGGCCCGCACCGTCCTCGACGTGTCGGTCTCCTACGACGCCGACCTGGTGCAGGTGCGTCGGGTGCTCGAGGACGTCGCCCACGACCTGTGGGACGACGAGGACTTCAAGGGCAAGGTCATCGAGGAGCCCTCGGTGTGGGGCGTGCAGGACCTCGGCGCCGACGGCATCGCGGTGCGCGTGGCCCTCAAGACCGCGCCGGGGCTGCAGTGGGGCGTGGCCCGCGAGATGCGCCAGCGGATCAAGGCGCGCTTCGACATCGAGGGCATCGAGATCCCCTTCCCGCAGCGCGTGGTGTGGCACCGCGACGAGCGCGGCACCACCGCACCCGGCGACGAGCGGTCCGACGCGGCGTCGGCGCAGGACAGCGAGATGATGGGCCGGTGACGTTCTACGACGAGATCGGGGGCGAGGCGACGGTCCGGGCGATCGTGCACCGCTTCTACGAGGGCGTGGCCCACGACGAGGTGCTGCGCCCGATGTACCCCGAGGAGGACCTCGGGCCGGCCGAGGACCGCTTCGCCCTCTTCCTGATGCAGTACTGGGGCGGCCCCACGACGTACTCCGACACCCGGGGCCACCCGCGGCTGCGGATGCGCCACGCGCCGTTCGCGGTCAACCCCGAGGCGCGCGACCACTGGTTGCAGCACTTCGGTGCCGCGCTCGACGAGGCCGACCTGACCGAGGAGCAGCGACAGACGTTCTGGGACTACGTCACCCACGCCGCCCAGTTCATGGTCAACACCCTCGACTGAGCACCCGCTCCAGCATCGCCTCGAGCGGTTCGCGCTGCTCGGGCGCCGGGGGCCGGGCCCGGCCGGTGGCGGGGTCGACGAAGACCAGCACCACCCGGGCCCGGGCCAGCACCGTCTCGCCGTCGCGGACCTGGCTCTCGACGACCATCGACGTGGTGCCGACGTGGCTGACCCACGACCACGCGTCGTACGCCGCCTCGCGGTGCAGGATCGGCACCAGGTAGTCGACCTCGGCGCGCGCGACCACCATGCTGGCCGCGCCGGCCTGGTGCGGGTCGGTCCACAGCCGCGCCATCATCGAGATCCGCGCCTCCTGCAGGTACTCGAGGTAGCGCACGTTGTTGACGTGGCCGTAGACGTCGACGTCGCTGAAGCGCACGTGCACCGCGTAGTGCCCGGCCTCCTCGCGGTGCACCGGGCTCGCCGCGACCCGCTCCCCCGGCCCGGGGTCCTCGAGGTAGGCGGCCAAGGCGTCGCGCTCCTCGGGCGAGAGCCGGCGGGGCCGCTCGTGGGTGAAGACGAAGGGGGTCAGCACGGTGGTGGCCCGCAGGTAGACGGTGCGGCTGCCGTCGTCGTGCTCGTCGAAGATCTCGTAGGCCATCGTGAAGCTGGCCGCGCGCACCCGCACCACCCAGCACTCGATGCTGACGGGGGCGAAGCGGAAGGTCAGCGGCGCTCGGTAGTCCACCTCGTGGCGCACCACCACCAGGCCCTCGACCAGCCCGGCCGCCGACTCCTGGGCCGACGCGCCGCCGCGGTGGTGGCGCATCATGTCGACGCGCGCCTCCTGCAGGTAGTCCACGTAGACGACGTTGTTGACGTGCCCGAGCAGGTCGAGGTCGGCCCAGCGCACCGGGCACTCGTAGCGATGGCGCATCTCGCGATCGTGCCAGAACGGTCTCGCCCTCCGGGCCCCGGACCGCTCGACTAGGGTGGTCGCGACTCATCGTCCCCGAACAGAGAGCCGGTCTCCATCCATGCCTGAGGCAGTCATCGTCTCCACCGCCCGCTCGCCCATCGGTCGCGCCAACAAGGGCTCGCTCAAGGACATGCGCCCCGACGACCTGAGCGCGCTGATCATCAAGGCCGCGCTCGACAAGGTCCCGGCGCTCGACCCGAACAGCATCGACGACCACTACATGGGCGTCGGCCTGCCCGGCGGCGAGTCCGGCAACAACCTGGCGCGCGTGGTCAACGTGCTCAACGGCATGGACGACGTGCCGGGCGCGACCATCACGCGCTACTGCTCCTCCTCGGTGCAGACCACGCGCATGGCCTTCCACGCCATCAAGGCCGGCGAGGGCGACGTCTTCATCTCCTCGGGCGTCGAGACCGTCTCGCGCTTCGCCAAGGGCACCTCGGACCACTGGCCCGACACCCACAACCACCTCTTCGACGACGCCAAGGCGCGCACCGACAAGCTGGCCGAGGGCGGCCAGGACTGGGTCGACCCGCGTGAGAACGGCGAGCTGCCCGACGTCTACATCGCGATGGGCCAGACCGCCGAGAACGTGGCGCGCCTGCGCGGCCTCGACCGCAAGGAGCTCGACGAGTTCGGCGTGCGCAGCCAGAACCTGGCCGAGAAGGCGATCGACGACGGCTTCTGGGCCCGCGAGATCACCCCGGTGACGCTGCCCGACGGCACGGTCGTCTCGGCCGACGACGGCCCGCGCGCGGGCGTCACCTACGACTCCCTCAAGGACCTCAAGCCGGTCTTCCGCCCCGACGGCGTCGTGACCGCCGGCAACTGCTGCGCGCTCAACGACGGCGCCGCGGCGGTCGTCATCATGAGCGACACCAAGGCCGCCGAGCTGGGCCTGACCCCGCTCGCGCGCATCGTGTCGACCGGTGTCAGCGGCCTGTCCCCCGAGATCATGGGCCTGGGCCCGGTCGAGGCGACCCGCAACGCCCTCAAGCACGCGGGCATGAGCATCGGCGACATCGACCTGGTCGAGATCAACGAGGCCTTCGCCGCGCAGGTCGTGCCGTCCTACCAGGACCTCGGCATCGACCTCGACCGCCTCAACGTCAACGGTGGCGCGATCGCCGTGGGCCACCCGTTCGGCATGACCGGCGCCCGCCTGCAGAACACCATGCTCAACAGCCTGGACTGGCACGACAAGACCACCGGCCTCATCACCATGTGCGTCGGCGGCGGCCAGGGCATGGCGCTCATCCTCGAGCGCCTCTGAGCATCGGAGCATCTCCGGGCACCTCTGGGCGCCTGCACCACCCCGCTCCAGGACGCGGCCCCCGGCACCGCGGTGCCGGGGGCCGCGTCCTGGAGCGGGGTGGTGCAGGCGCCCAGAGGTGCCCGGAGATGCTCCGATGCT
>JBFGFQ010000083.1:0-11903 GCA_041579495.1 Nocardioides sp. | reverse complement strand
CAGCGGTGCGCCGCGACCGCGCCACACCAGCGCGATCTCGGTGTCGAGCCCGCGGTGCACGCCGTCGACGACGACGTGCTGGCCGGCGTCGTCGTGCTCCTCGTGCACCCGGGTGCGCTGGCCGTTGCGCGTCACCGTGCCCACCAGGCGCGCGGTGCGGCCGTCGAGGTCGAGACGCGCCCGCACGCGCCCGTCGCGCACGAATCGGCGCTCACGGGTGATCGCTGCGCCGACCTCGCGGGGGCCGTCGCCGACCTGCACGCTGACCTCGTTGACGGTGCCGCGGTTCTCGTAGACGGTCGCGATCACCGGGCGGCGCAGCCAGCTGCCGGTGCACTCCAGCAGCCGCCCGACCTCGCGGGTCGTCGTGGTGCCGGTCTGGTCGCCGTGGGCGGCCGGGACGGTGCCGACGAGGACGCCGGACAGGGCCAGGCCCGTCGTGCCGACGACGAGGCCGGCGCGGGTGGTCGTGGTGGGGTGGGTCGGTGCTCGCATGGTGGTGCCTTCCTCCGCTGTGGTGTCCCGCCCGGTCGGCGGGGTGTCAGCGGGGATACGCACCGGGGCCCGGGTCGGTTGCACGGCCGACCGGACCGGACCTCACATGGCCTGCGAGACGCTCGACATGTTGAAGTCCGGCACCCGCAGGGCCGGGGTGGCGGTGCGGCTGAAGTAGTCGTCGCCCCACTCGCGGCTGAAGCTCGGCTCGGAGGCCGAGGCGGCCGAGAAGCGCTGCAGCAGGTCGACCGGGCTCTCGTTGAACCGGAAGTTGTTCACCAGCCCGGTCACCTCGCCGTCCTCGACCAGGTAGACGCCGTCGCGGGTCAGCCCGGTCAGCAGCAGGGTCTGCGGGTCGACCTCGCGGATGTACCACAGGCAGGTCAGCAGCAGGCCGCGCTCGGTGCCGGCGACCAGGTCGTCGATGCTGCCGGCACCGCCGTCGACGTCGAGCACCAGGTTGTCGACGTACGGCGTCACCGGCTGCCCGGTGAGACGCGCGGAGTGCCGGGTCTGCACCAGCGCCTCGAGCCGGCCGTCGCGGATCCAGTCGGTGCGCCCGAGGCCGAGCCCGTTGTCGAAGACGGAGGTCTGGTTGGAGGAGGAGGTGGCCGTCACGAACGGCGCGCACTCGAGCCCCGGGTGGGCGGGGTCGGAGTACAGCTGCACGCCGTGCGGCGCCACCTGATCGCCGATGCGGGTGCCGCCGCCACGGCCGCTGAAGACCGACTGGCCCTCGTGGGCGACGCGGGCGCCGGCGGCCCAGGAGGCCGAGATCATCAGGTCCGCGACCGAGGAGGGCGGCAGGATCGTGTCGTAGCGCCCGGCGGACAGGTCGTGGCGACCCCGGGCGCCCCACTCGAGCCGCCGGGCGACGGCGGCGTCCATGGCCAGCGCGTCGACGTCGCTGACGTCGCGGGTGGCGCCACCGACCCAGGCGCTCTGGGTCAGCGCCGCGTCCTTGCCGGTGCACCCGTAGTGGCCGGTGGGCTGCACGTGGCGCAGCCGCAGGCCGGTCGTCGAGCCGAGGTAGGTGGTGGTGACCTGGTGGCTGACGAACCCGTAGAGCACGCGGCCCTCGCCGCGGGCCCGGCCGAACGCCTCGCCGAGCGCGGGTGCGAAGACGTCGTAGGTGTGGATGTCGGTGGGCACCGCCGCCTCCTCCCAGTCGGGGGAGACCCGGCCGGGCACCAGCTCGGCGGCGTCCTCGGCGGGGTCGGCGCTGCGGGCCGCGGCATCGGCGGCGCGCACCAGCTCGGTCACCTGCGCCTGGGTGGTCGCGGTCGAGGAGACCGTGCCGGTGCCGACGCCGCCGGGGCCGCGCACGAACGAGACGACGCTGACCTGCAGGCCGTGCATGACGCCGTTGGTGGTCAGGGTGTTGCCGGCCCAGCGCAGGTTGGCGCTGGTGGTGTCGCGGACGATGACGACGCAGTCGTCGCTCACGCTGGCCGCCAGCCCCTGCTCGACCAGCGACTGCGGGGTGGTGACGTGGGGGGCGTGGCTGGGGGAGGTCATCAGTGACCCGCCTCCTCGGTGGTGTTGAGGATCCGCACGTCGCGGAAGAGCGAGGTCGGGCAGCCGTGGCTGACCGAGGCGACCTGGCCGGGCTGGGCCTTGCCGCAGTTGAAGGCGCCGCCGACCACGTAGGTCTGGGGGCCGCCGACGGCCTCGAGGGAGCCCCAGAAGTCGGTGGTGGTCGCCTGGTAGGCCACGTCGCGCACCTGGCCGGCGAGCTCGCCGTCGACGATGCGGTGGAAGCGCTGCCCGGTGAACTGGAAGTTGAAGCGCTGCATGTCGATCGACCACGAGCGGTCGCCCTCGATGTAGATGCCGCGCTCCACGCGGCCGACCAGCTCCTCGGTGCTCGGCCCGTCGGGGTCGGGCTGCAGCGAGACGTTGGCCATCCGCTGGATCGGCACGTGCCCGGGGGAGTCGGCGTACGCGCAGCCGTTGGAGCGTCCTCGCGGGTGGTCGGGGCCGGCCAGCTCGGGCTTCATGGCCGCCATCGACCGGTCGAGCTGGTAGCCGACGAGCACCCCTGCGGAGACGATGTCCCACGACTGGGCCGCGACCCCCTCGTCGTCGTAGCCGACGGTGGCCAGGCCGTGGGGCGAGGTGCGGTCGCCGGTCACGTTCATCACCGGGGAGCCGTAGCGCAGGGTGCCGAGCCGGTCGTAGGTGGCGAACGACGTGCCGGCGTAGTTGGCCTCGTAGCCCAGGGCCCGGTCGAGCTCGGTGGCGTGCCCGATCGACTCGTGGATGGTCAGCCACAGGTTGGAGGGGTGCACCACCAGGTCGTAGCGGCCGGCCTCGACACCGGGCGCGGCCAGCTTCTCGGCCAGCAGGTCGGGCACCTCGGCGACCTCGGCGGCGAAGTCCCAGGCGACCTGCGGGGAGCCGACGACGTACTCCCAGCCGCGCCCGACCGGCGGGGCCAGGGAGGCCATGGAGTCGAAGACGTCGCCGCGCGAGCCCATCGCCTCGAAGCCCGGCTGCAGGCGGACCCGCTGCTGGGTGGTGCGGGTGCCGTGCAGGTCGGCGTAGTACTTGTTCTCGCGCACCGCGCTCAGGAACGCGGACGCGTGCTCGACGCCCGCGTGCCCACGCAGCCGCTCGGTCCATTCCACCAGCACCGCCGCCTTGTCGGCCGTCGGCACCTCGATCGGGTCGATCTCGTAGTCGGAGACCCAGGTGACGTCGTCGTACGTCGGCTCGGGTGCCAGCTCGACGGGGGTGCTGGTCATGGTCGCTGCGACCTCGGCGACGGCGACCGCGCGCTCGGCGACGGCGCGTGCCTCGAGGTCGGTCAGCACGACGCCCGACGCGAAGCCCCAGGCGCCGCGGTGCACCACGCGGACCGCGAACCCGACGTCGACGGAGTCGTCGGCGGCCTGCAGGACGCCGTCGCGGGCCGTGAGGTCCTGGTAGCGCACCCGCTCGAAGCGGAAGTCGGCGTGGCTCACGCCGAGCTCGGCGGCCCGGGCCAGCGCGACCTCACCGAGGCGGCGGTGCGGCAGGGCCTGGAAGGTGGGGTCGAGGCGGGCTCCGCTCATGGGCGTGAACCTAGCCGATCACCGCGCCGGCGACGGCCACGCTCGAGCCGCTGCGCGACTTGCGGACCTGGAGCTGGGTGGGGATCCGGTCGCGCATCTCGGCCACGTGGCTGACCACGCCCACGACGCGCCCGCCCTCGCGCAGCGAGTCGAGCACGTCCATCACGTCCTCGAGGGTCTCGGCGTCGAGCGAGCCGAAGCCCTCGTCGACGAAGAGCGTGTCGAGCTCGGCGCCGCCGGCCTCGGCGGTGATCACGTCGGCTAGCCCCAGCGCGAGGGCCAGGGAGACCACGAAGGTCTCGCCGCCGGAGAGGGTCGCGGGGTCGCGGGCCTCGCCGGACCAGTCGTCGCGCACCCGCAGGCTCAGGCCGCCGCGGGTCTCGCCCGCGCCGCGCTGGGCGGTGTGCTCGAGGGTGTAGCGGCGCTCCGACATCCGCGCCAGGCGCTCGTTGGCGGCCGCCACCACCTGGGAGAGCCGGTAGGCCAGGACGTAGGCCGACAGGCGCATCTGCAGGTGGTTGTCGGCCGAGCGGCCCTCTACGAAGGTGCCGAGCCGCGTGGCCAGGGTGAGGTCGCGGCGCAGCGGCGCCCAGGCGGCGAGCCGCTCGGCCAGCCCCGCGGCGAGCCCCTCGAGGCGGTCGCGGCGAGCGGTGAGCGTCGCGACCTCGGCGCCGACCTCCTCGACCCGGCGCCGAGCCATCTCGTGGGCGGCGGCGAGCGCGGTCAGGACCTGCTCGGGGTCGGTCCCACCCTCGCTGGAACTGCCACTGCCACTGGCGTCGTCCGGCGGCAGCGCGTCGAGCCGCGCGGCGACGTCGGCGAGCACCTGCTCGACCCGGTCGAGCCGGCGCCGGTGGTCGCTGGTGCGCTCCTCGAGGGCGCGCACCCCCGCCCCGTCGACGTACGCCGCCGCAGCGGCGTCGACGTCGTCGAAGCCCTGCTGGGCCGCGGCGTCGGTCGCGGCCCGCCACGCCTCGTGGGCCGCCTGATCGGCGGACGCGAGGGCCTCCAGGGCCGAGCAGAGCTCCTCGGCGGCCGCGGCGCGGACCCGGTGGTGCGACAGCAGCGACTCGAGCCGCCGGTGCAGCTCGTCCGCGTCGGGCTCCTTGTGGGTCTCCTCGGGCTCGGGTGCGTCGGCCAGCACCTGGAGGACCTCGTCGCGGGTGACGGTGAGGTCGTCGCGCAGCGCGGCGAGGCTCGCCTCGTGGCGGGCCCGGTCGGCGAGCAGGGCTGCGTGACGCTGGGAGGCGGCGGTCAGGGCGTCCTCGAGGCCGCGCAGCCGCTCGGTGGCCGCGGCCTGCGCCGTGCGGTCCGACTCGGCCTCGGCGAGCCGGGTGCGCAGGCCGTCGACGAGGCCGACCAGCTCGTCGCGGTCGTGGCCTCCGGTGCGCTCGCGCGCCACCTCGAGGCGGGTGAGCAGGTCGCGGTGGCGGGTGTCGAGCAGGTGCTCGTGGCTCTTGGCGTCGTCGAGGTCGCGCTGGGCGGCGCGCTCGGAGCCCGCGTCGGCGGCGCCAGGGGCGGCGACCGCCTTGGCGGGGTGCTCGTCGGAGCCGCAGACGGGGCAGCAGCCGCCGGCGGCGAGGCTCCCCGCCAGCTCGGCGGCCATCGACTCGATGCGGGCCTCGCGGACGGCGAGCAGCCGCTCGTGGGCCGTCGCCGCGGCCTCGCGGGCCTCGAGCCACTCGACGCGGGCCTGCTCGGCAGTGACGAGCAGCGCGGCGACCTCGTCGTGGGCGGCCACGCGGGCGGTGGCCGTGGCCAGCGACTCGCGCAGCGCCGGGACCCGCTCGGCGCCGGAGCGCAGCTAGACCACGGCCTCGCGGGCGGCGGCGACCGCCTGGGGGAGCCGGTCGAGCTCGGCCTCCAGCTCGACGGCCAGGGACAGGTCGCGGTCGTGGCGTCCGCTGAGGTCGTCGAGTCGGGCTGCGGTGTCGTGCAGGCGGCGCAGCCTCGGGCGCACGGTCTCGAGGGTGGCGAGCGCCGCCCGGGCGGAGCGGTGGAGCGTGGCGAGGGCCGCGGGGTCGTCGAGCAGCTCGCCGCCCGGGGCCGGTCCGAGGGCGCGGCCCGCGGCCGTCCGGCACGACCCGACGTGGGTGCGGGCCTCCTCCACCCGCCGGTCGGCCCGCCGGGCCAGCTCGGTCAGCGGCACGACACCCGCCGCCCGCCGGGCGTCGGACAGCCGGGAGACGTCGTCGGCGTGCTGGCCGGCGTGGGCGGCGAGGTCGCTCTGCTCGACGAGCGCCTGGTCACGGCGCAGCTGCAGGGCTCGCCGCTCGCGGGCGACCTCGAGGGCGCGCCGGGCGTCGTGCTCGACGCGTGTGAGCCGCTCGAGGTCGCGCTGCTGACGGGTCAGCGCTGCGGCGGTCGCGGTGGTGAGGTCGTCGGCCCAGGCCTGCAGGCTGCCGTCGTCGGCGAGCAGGCCCAGGTCGGGGGGCTCGGCCGCGGCCGGCGGCTCGGTCTCCGGGGCAGCGGTGCCGGGCAGGTCGGCGCGGGCCGCCTCGCTGATCCGGCTGGCGAGGTCGGCGACCTGCTCCTCGACCTCCCCGGAGAGCCGGCGCAGCCGGCTGCGTCGCTCCTTGAGCCAGGCCTCGACCTGCTCGAAGCGGCCCGTGCGGAACAGCTGCTGCAGCAGCCGGTGGCGCTCGTCGGAGCGGGCCCGCAGGAACGCCTGGAACCGGCCCTGGGGCAGCAGCGCGACCTGGGTGAACTGGGTCAGGTTCATGCCCAGCAGCTCGCCCACGAGGTAGCCGGTCTCGTCGAGGCGGGTGGACAGGGTCTCCCAGGCGCCGTCGCGACGCTCGGCGACGACGACGTGGGCGGGCTCGGTGGTGGTGCCGGTGCCGCGCTTCTTCGGGCGCTCCCACGCCGGGGAGCGGACCAGCCGGAAGCGGCGTCCCGAGAGGGTCAGCTCGAGCTCGACGCGCGGTGCCACCCCGGGCGCGGCCTGGTCGCAGCGCAGCCGCTTGGCGCCGGCGCGGTCGCCCGGCACGTCGCCGTACAGGGCGAAGCAGACGGCGTCGAGGACGCTGGTCTTGCCGGCGCCGGTGGGGCCGGTGAGCAGGAAGAGCCCGCTCTCGGAGAGCCGGTCGAGGTCGACCTCGACGGTGCCGGGGAACGGTCCGAACGCCGTGATCTGCAGGCGGTGCAGCCGCATCAGCCGACCCCCCGCTCGACCGGGTCGGCGGTGGAGTCCTCGCAGCACGACTCGACGGCCTCGCGCAGCAGCGCGGCCTCGTCGTCGGTCGCGTCGCTGCCGCGCACGGTGCGCACGAAGTCGGCCACCACGTCGTGGTCGCTGCGCCCCGCGCTGGGGCGGGCCGGCAGCGCACCGAGACCGGGGACCCGGCCCTCGAAGGCGAGGACCATCGTGTGCGGGAAGCGGCGGCGCAGCCGCTCCATGGCCTGGGTCGGGCGCTCGTCGTCGGTGAGCGTGACCTGGACCCAGGAGCGCTCGTGGCGCTCGAGCGCGGGGTCGGCGAGGAGCTCCTCGATCGTGCCGCGCAGGCGCGCCAGCGGACGGGGGACGGGGGCCTCCACGAACTCGGTGGAGCACACGCCCCCGGGGCCCAGGTCGACCAGCCACGACCCCTTGAGGTGGGTGGCCTCGGAGAAGGAGTAGGCCAGCGGGGAGCCGGAGTAGCGGACGGTGTCGGTCAGTACGTGGCGTCCGTGCAGGTGGCCCAGCGCGGTGTAGTCGACACCCTCGAACAGCGAGGTCGGGACCAGGGAGACCCCGCCGACGCTGATGTCGCGCTCGGAGTCGCTGGCCTGCACCGCGTCGGCCGAGCCGCCGACGAAGGCGTGGGCCAGCACCACCGATCGGGCGCCCGGGCGGGTCGCCAGGTCGGCACGGACCCGGCGCATCGCCTCACCGAGCGCGGCCTCGTGGGAGCGCACGCCCAGGCCCCAGGGCTCACGGACCGCGTCGGGGTCGAGGTAGGGCAGCGCGTGCACGACGACCTCGCCGTGCTCGTCGCCCAGCACCACGGGCGTGCCCACGCCCGACGGGTCGGTGCGCAGGTGGACGCCGGCGGAGTCGATCAGGCGCGCGCTGAAGCCGAGCCGGCGGGCCGAGTCGTGGTTGCCGCTGCTGATGACGACCCGGGCCCGGGAGGCGGCCAGGCGGGCCAGGGCGTCGTCGGCCAGGCGGACGGCGTCGACCTGCGGAAGCGCGCGGTCGTAGACGTCGCCGGCGACCACGACGAGGTCGACCCGCTCGGTCTCGACGACCTCGAGCAGGTGGTCGAGGTAGGTGGCCTGGTGGGTGAGCATCCCCTCACGGTGGAAGGACCGGCCCAGGTGCCAGTCGGAGGTGTGCAGGATGCGCATGGCCCCGACGCTAGGAGGGACCACCGACAACGAGGTGGTCCCACGCCGCGGGGGCGCTGGCAGGCTGGTCACATGACTCGAGACCAGGTCGTCGTGGTGGGTGCCGGCATCAGCGGGGTGGCGTGCGCCCGCGAGCTGCACGAGGCGGGCGTCGGCGTGCGGCTGCTCGACCGGGGCCGGCGCCTCGGCGGGCGGATGGCCAGCCGGCGCTTCGACGGCCGTCCCGCCGACATCGGCGCCTCCTACCTCACCGTCGACGACGACGACTTCGCCGCCGTGGTGGACCGGTGGCGCGAGCAGGGGCTGGCCCGGCCCTGGACCGACACCTTCGGCGTGCTGGCCCCGGGGGAGGAGCCGGAGGCGACGACCGGCCCGGTGCGCTGGGGCACGCCGGGCGGGATCCGCACCCTCGTCGAGGCGCTCGCCGAGGGGCTCGACGTCGTCAGCGGCCACGAGGTCACACGGGTCGGACGAGTGCGCGACGGCGGGCTCGAGGTCGACGGGGCGGGTGCGCGAGCCGTCGTGCTGGCGATGCCGGACCCGCAGGCGGCGCGGCTGCTCGACCCGGTCGAGCACGCCGAGGTGCTAGCCGCGCTCGACGTGGACTTCGAGCCCGTGCTGGCGCTGACCGCGACGTACGACGCCCGCTGCTGGCGCGACCTCCCGCACGGCGCCTTCGTCAACGACGACCCGCTGCTGTCCTGGATCGCCGACGACGGTCGTCGCCGCGGCGACGACGCGCCGGTGCTGGTCGCGCACTCGACGCCGGAGCTGGCGGTGCAGCACCTCGCCGACCCCGCGGGCGCGGGTCCGGCGCTCGTGGCGGCCCTCGAGCGGCTGGTCGGCGCCCGACGAGTCCCGGTCGAGACCCACGTGCACCGCTGGAGCCTGGCGCGCCCGGCCCGCGGCCGCGAGCACGCGACGTACCTGCTGGGCGACGACCTGCTGGGGGTGTGCGGCGACGCCTGGTCGGCCCGTCCACGGGTCGAGGGCGCCTGGCTGAGCGGGCGGGACCTGGGCCGCGAGCTGGCCCGCCGGCTGGGCTGAGCCGCCGCCCGGGCCGGCGACACGCCCAGCTCCGGACTTCTCTTGAATCATTCCAGACAAGTGCGGCATACTCCGGACCATGACGACCAGCGACGCCGCGCCACTCTCCGAGGACGTGCCTGCCGGCACGGGCGCCGGCACCTTCGAGGCGATGCTGCGCGCCGCCTCGTTGCGCGTGACCCGCCCCCGCGTCGCCGTGCTCACCGCCGTGCAGGAGCGTCCGCACAGCGACACCGACACCATCCTGCGCAGCGTGCGCGCCGACCTCGGCGAGGTCTCGCACCAGGCGGTCTACGACGTGCTGCGCGCGCTCACCACCGCCGGGCTGGTGCGTCGCATCCAGCCGGCGGGCTCCGTGGCGCGCTACGAGACCCGGGTCGGTGACAACCACCACCACCTCGTGTGCCGCGGCTGCGGCGCCATCGTCGACATCGCCTGCGCCGTCGGCGGGGCACCGTGCCTGGAGGCCTCCGAGGACCACGGCTACGACATCGACGAGGCCGAGGTCGTCTACTGGGGCACCTGCCCCGCTTGCACCACCGCCTGAGACCGCACCACCCCCGATCCACCCCGTCCCGACCGCACAGCCGCATGGAAAGGCAGTCAATGAGCGACAACCAGGAGCGTTGCCCCGTGAGCCACGCCGCCGAGGAGAGCGCCACCCAGAAGCACGGCGGCACCGAGAGCGAGAACCCGGGCATCCCCGGCCCGACCCCGCGCGAGGGCGTCACCCCCCGGACCAACCAGGACTGGTGGCCCAACCGCCTCGACCTCTCCCCGCTGCGCGTGCACTCCTCGAAGGGCGACCCGCTGGGCCCCGACTTCGACTACGCCCGTGAGGTCGATCAGCTCGACGTCGACGCGCTGAAGGCCGACGTGGTCGACGTGCTGCGCACCTCCCAGGACTGGTGGCCGGCCGACTTCGGTCACTACGGCGGCCTGATGATCCGCCTGAGCTGGCACGCCGCCGGCACCTACCGCCTCTTCGACGGCCGCGGTGGCGCCGGCCAGGGCATGCAGCGCTACGCGCCGCTCAACTCCTGGCCCGACAACGCCAACCTCGACAAGGCGCGTCGCCTGCTGTGGCCGGTGAAGCAGAAGTACGGCCAGAAGATCTCGTGGGCCGACCTGCTGGTGCTCGCCGGCAACGTCGCCCTGGAGGACATGGGCTTCGAGACCTTCGGCTTCGCCTTCGGCCGCGCCGACGTGTGGGAGCCCGAGGAGGTCTTCTGGGGCGCGGAGGAGGAGTGGCTGGCCGACGGCCGCTACACCGGTGACGGCACCATGGTCGAGGACCTCGGCGCCACCGAGATGGGCCTCATCTACGTCAACCCCGAGGGCCCGCAGGGCGAGCCCGACCCGCTGAAGGCCGCGCACTACATCCGCGAGACCTTCGGTCGGATGGCGATGAACGACGAGGAGACCGTCGCCCTCATCGCCGGTGGCCACACCTTCGGCAAGACCCACGGCGCGGCCGTGGCCGACGACCACGTCGGCCCGGAGCCCGAGGCCGCCGACATCACCGAGCAGGGCTTCGGCTGGACCAGCGACCACGGCAGCGGCAAGGGCGCCGACGCCATCACCTCCGGCCTCGAGGTCACCTGGTCGCCCACGCCCACCCAGTGGGGCAACGGCTTCTTCGACATGCTGTTCGGCCACGAGTGGGAGCTCGTCAAGAGCCCCGGCGGTGCCTGGCAGTGGGAGGCCAAGGACGCCGAGGCGATCATCCCCGGCCCGACCGAGGACTCGCCCAAGCGCAAGCCGACGATGCTGACCACGGACCTGTCGCTGCGCATGGACCCGGCGTACGAGAAGATCTCGCGCCGCTTCCACGAGAACCTCGACGAGTTCGCCGACGCCTTCGGCCGGGCCTGGTACAAGCTGCTGCACCGCGACATGGGTCCGGTCGAGCGCCTGCGCGGTCCGTGGGTCCCCGAGGCCCAGCTGTGGCAGGACCCGGTGCCGGCCGTCGACCACGAGCTCGTGGACGACGCCGACATCGCCTCGCTCAAGACCACCCTGCTCGAGTGCGGCCTGAGCCCGCAGCGGCTCGTCGCGACCGCCTGGGCCTCCGCCTCGTCGTTCCGCAAGACCGACCTGCGCGGTGGCGCCAACGGGGCGCGCCTGCGCCTGGCGCCGCAGAAGGACTGGGAGGCCAACGAGCCCGAGGAGCTGGCCACCGCGCTGGAGACCCTCGAGCGCGTGCAGCGGGAGTTCAACGACGCGCAGTCGGGCGGCAAGCGGGTCTCGCTGGCCGACCTGATCGTGCTCGGCGGCGTCGCCGCGGTCGAGCAGGCGGCCCGCGAGGGCGGCGTCGAGGTCACGGTGCCGTTCCGTCCGGGTCGAACCGACGCCAGCGCCGAGCAGACCGACGCCGACTCGTTCCGCTTCCTCGAGCCCCGCGCCGACGCGTTCCGCGGCTACCTGCGCAGCGGCGAGAAGGTGCCGGCCGAGGCACTGATGGTCGACCGGGCCTACATGCTCGACCTGACCGCCCCCGAGATGACCGTGCTGCTCGGCGGCATGCGCAGCCTGGGCGCCACGGTCGGCGGCTCGCGCCACGGCGTGCTCACCGACCGTCCGGGCGTGCTCTCGACCGACTTCTTCGTCAACCTGCTCACGCCCGGCACCAAGGTGCGGGCATCGCGCGACGACGAGAACGTCTACGAGATCCAGGACGCCGCCACGGGCGAGACCCGCTGGACCGCGACCGCGGCCGACCTGGTCTTCGGGTCGAACTCCGAGCTGCGCGCCCTCGCCGAGGTCTACGCCAGCGACGACGCGAAGGAGAAGTTCGTGCACGACTTCGTCGCCGCCTGGGACAAGGTGATGGAGGCCGACCGCTTCGACCGCGGCTGAGCCCACTCCAGCAGCACCACGGACCCCCGTCGCCGGCAGGCGGCGGGGGTCCCGTGCGTGGGCCAGCCGGGAGCGGTGACCTGGCAACCGTCCTGGGACCCGGGACGGTTGCCGGCT
>JBFGFQ010000082.1:0-11949 GCA_041579495.1 Nocardioides sp. | reverse complement strand
GCGTGGCTCGACACCTCCATCGCGCACACGTCGACGCCCTGCTCGAGCATCACCGCGAAGAGCCCGTGCAGGTCGGGCGCCTCGGGGGTGGTCAGCGACGTCGGCCCGTCGTGGCCGGCCACCCGGGTGCCGACCGTGCCGATGACCGCCCCGACCAGCCCGGCGCCAACCAGGCCGCCCTCGAGGAGTCGGGTGGTGGTGGTCTTGCCCTGGGTGCCGGTCACCCCGATCATCGTCAGCTTCTCGGCCGGGTCTCCGTAGACCCGGGCGCTGAGGCGGCCCAGGACGCGGCGCGGGTCCTCGGTCACCAGCAGCGGCACCCCGGCCGGCACCCGCTCGGCGCCCGCGGGGTCGGTCAGCACCGCGACGGCACCGGCGTCGAGCGCGTCCGTGGCGAAGTCGGCGCCGTGCGCGCGGGCGCCCGGCAGGGCGGCGTACAGGTCGCCGGCGCGCACGCGCTGGCTGCTCAGGCTGACGCCGGTCACGACCGGGTCACCGCCGCGGTGCTCGACCATCGCCAGCGCCTCACGGGCCCACCCCACGAGCTCGCTCACGGGGGTGCGGGGCGGGTCGGTGGGGCGGGTCGCTGGGACGTCGGGGCGAGGCATGCGGGGAGGCTAGCAGCGCGAGATCCGGGCCGGGTCAGCGCGAGATCCGGGCCGACTCGGTGCGCGATTCGCGCCGGGTCAGCGCGAGATCTGGGCCGGGTCGGCGGGGGATTTGCGCCGGGTCACCACTCGACGGGGAGGTCCGAGGCGGGCGTGCCGGTGGGCGGCACCGCGTAGCGGCGCAGCGCGTAGCCGGTGATCTTGGCGAAGGCCGGGCCGGCCACGGAGCCGCCGCCACCGCCGTTGCGCGGGTTCTGCACCACCACGTAGACGGTGAAGCGCGGGTCGTCGGCGGGCGCGAAGCCGGCGAACGAGACCGTGAAGGTGCCGTCGTAGCAGCCGCAGTCGGAGCTGGCCCGCTGCGCGGTGCCGGTCTTGCCGGCCACCCGGTAGCCGGGGATCTGCGCGCCGGGCGCGACGCCCGCCTCGGGGTCGACCACGCGCTCCATCATCAGCGCCGTCTTGCGGGCGGCGTCGGCGCTGATCACCTGGCGGGTGGTGGCCTGGTCGGTGCCGACCTGCTCGCCCGAGTCGGTCGTGGCGCTGCCGCGCACCAGGCTGGGGTCGATGCGCACGCCGTCGTTGGCCACGGCGTTGACGGCCGCGGCCATCTGCAGCGCGTTGACCGAGACCGACTGGCCGAAGGCGATGCGGTCCTGGGTCTGGCTGGTCCACACCGAGGGGTCGGGCAGGATGCCCGCCGACTCGCCGCGCACCCCCGCGCCGGTCGCCGACCCGAGGCCGAAGGCCGCGAGGTAGCGGCGCATCTGGCCGTCCTCGAACTTGTCGGAGGCCAGCACGGTGCCGATGTTGGAGGACTTGGCCAGCACCCCGGCCAGGGTCAGCCGGATCGTGTCGTGCGGGAACCAGTCGCCGATCGTGCGGTCCTGGCGGGCCAGCGACCCGGGCACGGTCAGCCGGGTGCGCGGGGTGACCTTGCCGGCGTCGAGGAGCCCGGCCAGCGTCAGCACCTTCGAGACCGAGCCGGGCTCGTAGACGTCGCTCATCGCCCGCGAGCCCAGGTCGGCCTCGTCGGAGGCCAGCGGCGCGTTGGCGTCGAACGTCGGGTGGTCGGCCAGCGCCAGCACCTCGCCGGTGCGCGAGTCCATCACCACCGCGAGCCCGGAGTCGCCGCGCGCCTGCTGCACCGTCTGGCGCACCACGCGCTGGGCGTACCACTGCAGCTCGCGGTCGATGGTCAGCGTCAGGTCGTGGCCGTCGCGGGCCTCGACGACGGTGTTCTCGCCCAGCGGGATCTTGTTGCCGGCCGCCACCGAGTAGCGCGCGGAGCCGTCGGTGCCGGAGAGCAGGGCGTCGAAGGTGCGCTCGAAGCCGGCCAGCGGCTGCGGGGTGCCGTCGGCCAGCGGGGTGCCCAGGAAGCCGACCAGGTTGGCGGCCACGTCGCCGGCGGGGTACTCGCGCACCGGGTCGCGGCGGGTGGACAGGCCGTCGAAGCCGAGCTCGTCGGCCCGGTCGACGACCTTGGTGGCCCTCGCCGCCGGGACGCCGCGGGCGACGTACTGGAAGCGGCTCTCGGTGCGCAGCCGCTGCAGCAGCGTGAAGTAGTCGACGTCGAGCTTGTTGGAGAGGAACTTCGCGACCTCGGGGGCCCGGTCGACCTCCTGCCCCTCCTCGTCGGTGTTCACCAGGGCGGGGTCGGCCACCACCATCAGCCCGTCGGCCGACTCGGCCAGCGGCTCGCCGTTGCGGTCGACGATCGCGCCGCGCTCGGCGGGCAGCACCACCTCGACCATGCCCTCGGCGGCCGCCATCTCGGCGTACGCCTTGGGGTCGATGCCCTGCAGCTGCACGAGACGGCCGGCGAAGACCGAGAGCACCATCGCGATCAGCACGAACCCGACCCGCAGCCGGAAGTGCGGGTGGCCCCGCCGGGCGGGGGCCTCGGTGCTCGGCGTCGGGCGCGTGGTGGGCACGAGGGCTCCTCCCGGGGATCTCGCTGGTGGTGGGTGTCTGGCGTGCGTCTGGTGTGCGGTGGTGCGGGCGGCGGGTCAGCCGCGCTTCTTCTCGGCCTTGCGCTCCGCCTTCTTCTGGGCCTTCTTCTCGGCCTTCTTCTCAGCCTTGCGCTCGGCCTTCTTCTCGGCCTTCTTCTCCTGCTTGTTCTTACTCCCGCCGGCGCCGTCGCGGCCGTCGCCACGCGGGTCGGCGAGCACGCCCTCGGGCGGGGTCACCACCGTGGCGGGCGGGTCGAGCTCGGAGGGACGGGCCGGCGGCAGCGGGTCGAGCGGCAGCCGGGCGCCGAGCGTGGCGCCGGCCGGGTCGCCCGAGACCGACCCGTCGGCGAGGTCGAGGAAGAGCGGTGCGGCCGGCACGACCAAGCCCATCCGCTGCGCGCGGCGGGCGATCTCCTGGGGGTCGCGCAGGCGCTCCAGCTTGGTCGCCAGCGCCTCCTGGCGCGCCGAGAGCACGGTGGCGCGCTGCTCCAGCGAGGTCGCGGCGAAGGCCGACTGCTGCATCGAGGTGTTGAAGAGCAGCAGCCCGACGACGCCGCCGAGCAGCAGCACGGTCACCAGGCTGACGAACGGGACCTTGGCCGCGCGGGTCCGCGCGACCGGCACCACGCTGAGGCGGGCGCGCTCGACCGCGGCGCCCGCGATCCGCGGCACCCGGCTGCGTGCCGTGCCCTGTGTGCTGTAGAGACTGCTCATCGGGCTGCTCCCCTTCCGGTGGTGGTGTCGTTGCTGGCGGGTCGCACGCGTTCGACGGCGCGCAGGCGCACCGAGGCGGCGCGCGGGTTGGCCTCGATCTCGGCCGCGTCGGCCTTCTCGGAGCCGCGCGTCACCAGCCGCAGGGCCGGTTCGCTGCCCTCGGGGACGAACGGCAGGTCGACGGGGACCTCCGAGCGGGTCGCGGCGGTGAAGGCCTGCTTGACCAGCCGGTCCTCCAGCGAGTGGTAGGACTCCACCACCACCCGGCCGCCGACCCCGATCGCGTCGATGGCCGCCGGCAGCGCGCGGCGCAGCACGGCGAGCTCGTCGTTGACCTCCATGCGCAGCGCCTGGAAGGTCCGCTTGGCCGGGTGGCCACCGGTCCGGCGCGCCGGCGCCGGGATCTCGGCGTACAGCAGCTCGACCAGGGCGGCGGAGGTGGTGAAGGGCTCGCTCTCACGACGCCGGACCACGGCCGCGGCGATCTTGCGGGCGAACTTCTCCTCGCCGTAGTCGCGCAGCACCCGGGTCAGCTCGGCGGCGGAGTAGGTGTTGAGCACGTCGGCGGCGGTGGGGCCGGTGCTGCCCATCCGCATGTCGAGCGGGGCGTCCTCGGCGTAGGCGAAGCCGCGCTCGCGCACGTCGAGCTGCATCGAGGAGACCCCGAGGTCGAAGAGGACGGCGTCGACGTGGTCGAGACCGAGCTCGCCGAGGACCTCGGGGATCTCGTCGTAGACCGCGTGCACGCCGCGGAACCGGTCGCCGTACGACGCCAGGCGCCGCCCGGCCAGCTCGAGGGCGGCCGGGTCGCGGTCGATGCCGACGACGCTGGCCTGCGGGATCCGCTCGAGGACGGCCTCGGAGTGCCCGCCGAGGCCCAGGGTGCAGTCGACGAGGACGGCGCCCGGGTGGTCGAGCGCGGGAGCGAGCAGTGCCACGACCCGGTCGAGGAGCACCGGGACGTGCGAGGGGCCGGCCACGTCAGCGGCCCAGGCTCGTCAGGAGCGTGAAGGCGACCGCGGCGCTGAGCGACATCGCGGCCGAGAAGGCCATCAGCCGCAGCGCGTCCTGGGCCTGGTGGCGCACCCGGGGCACGGGAGCGCCGGGCACCGGGCGGGCGCCGGGTGCGCCTCCGGTCAGTCCGTCGACCTGGGTGCTGCTCATGGTCTCGACCCCATCGGGAGATTGCTGCGTGGGTGCTGCTGGTCCGTGCTGCTCATCTGGTGCTGGTCTGGTGCTGGTCTGGTGCTGGTGATCCGCAGGGTCTGGTCCCTGCCCGCTCGCCGGTGCTTCAGGGGCTCTGGAACCGGGGAAGGTGCCCCAGAGCCGGGTGTCGTCTGGGGCCGGGGAAGGTGTCCCAGAAGACGAGTGGGGAGCGGGCCGAGACCGGGCCCTGCGGATCACTGTTCTGTTGAGGGTGGAGCGGGGTGGAGCGCGGTGGGAGCGGGTGGTGCCGCTCAGACCGGGGGTGCCTCGTCGAGCTCGGCGAACTTGGCCTGGGCACCGGCCGAGTACTCGGCCCAGCGCTCGGGGTTCCAGATCTCGACCCGGTCACCGACACCGGCCACGACGACGTCGCGCTCGATGCCGGCGCTGGCGCGCAGGATCGGCGAGATGCCGATGCGGCCCTGCTTGTCGGGCGTGCCCTGCTCGGCACCCGCGAACAGCACGCGCCGGTAGTCGCGCGCGTCCTTGTTCGTCATCGGGGTCTCCTGGGCCCGCCGGGCCTCGGCCATGAACGTCGCCTCGGGCCACACGGTCAGGCAGTTCTCCTGTCCTTGCGTGATCACGAGCCCCTCCGACAGTGCGTCCCTGAACTTGGCCGGGAGGAAGAGCCGCCCCTTCTCGTCGACCTTGGGGGTGTAGGTGCCCATGAAGAACACATCGCACCTCCACGTCGGCAAGCCCTGGGACGGTCACTCGCTCCACTTTCCACCACTCTACTCCACAACGCTCCACCGTCAACCACATTCCGCCCCCTTGCACCCCCTCCCCTCCCCCGGTCGGTGCACCTGGCCCTCCCCGCCCCCGGTGGCGCCCCCGTGCCGCCGGTGCGGCGCTCCCCGGTTCGGGGCAGCGCCGTGTTGCCGCGACGGCATACGGTGGGAAGGCACTGCCGGGCACCGGCAACGACCTGGAAGGGACCGCTCGTGGGAGCTCCGACCGCTGGAGGCGCCGACCTCGAGACGCTGGCGCGCGTGATGGCGCGGGTGCGCGCCAACGTGGAGCGCGTCATCGAGGGCAAGCCGGAGGTCGTCGGGTCGGCGCTCGTCGTGCTGCTCGCCGAGGGCCACCTGCTCATCGAGGACGTGCCCGGCGTCGGCAAGACCATGCTCAGCAAGGCCCTGGCCCGCTCCATCGACTCGACGGTGCGCCGCATCCAGTTCACGCCCGACCTGCTGCCCTCCGACGTGACGGGCGTGTCGGTCTTCAACCAGGAGACCCGCCAGTTCGAGTTCCGCCCCGGCGGGGTCTTCGCCAACATCGTGGTCGGCGACGAGATCAACCGCGCCTCGCCGAAGACCCAGTCGGCGCTGCTCGAGTGCATGGAGGAGCGTCAGGTCACCGTCGACAACGCGACCTACCAGCTCGAGACGCCGTTCATGGTCATCGCCACCCAGAACCCGGTGGAGATGGAGGGCACCTACACGCTGCCCGAGGCCCAGCGCGACCGGTTCATGGTGCGCACCTCGATGGGCTACCCCGTGGAGGCCGCCGAGCTGGCGATGATCGCGGGACACACCGGCGGCAACCCCCTCGACGACCTCGAGCACGTCACCGACGCCGCCGAGATCCGCAAGCTCACCGCCATCGTCGGGCAGGTCTACGTCGCCGAGGCAGTGCAGCGCTACACCGTCGCGCTCACCTCGGCCACGCGGCGTACCGACGAGCTGGTGCTGGGCGCCTCGCCGCGCGCCACCCTGCACCTGGTGCGCGCCGCGAAGGCGCACGCCGCGCTCGAGGGCCGCGACTACGTGCTGCCCGACGACGTACGGGCGCTGGCGCCCCGGGTGCTGACGCACCGGCTGCTGCCCAGCGTCGAGGCCTCGATGAACGGACGCAGCACCGACGAGATCCTCGAGCGCCTCGTCGCCGCGGTGCCCGTGCCCGACGGCACCCGCGGCTGAGGCCCTCCCCATGGCGTGGGTGGGATGAGGAGGACGGCGTGAGAGAGGCACTGGCCGGACTGACGGTGCGCGGGCGCGCCTTCGTGGCCGCCGGCGTCACCGCGGTGGTCTGCGCGGTCCTGCTGGGGCAGCCGGCCCTGACCCGGGTCGGCGTGCTGGTGCTGGCCCTGCCCCTGGTCACCGCCCTGGTGCTCGGGCGCAGCCGCTACCGGCTGGCGCTGGTGCGCACCGTCTCGCCGCCGCTGGTCGCGGCGGGCCAGCAGGCCCGGGTGACGCTGTCGCTGAGCAACGAGGGCCGCACCCCCAGCGGCGTGCTGCTGCTGGAGGACCACGTCCCCTACGTGCTCGGCACCCGTCCGCGCTTCGTGCTCGAGGGCATCGGCCAGGGCTGGCACCGCCAGGTCACCTACCAGGTGCGCTCCGACGTGCGCGGCCGCTTCGAGGTGGGCCCGATGACGGTGCGCGTGAGCGACCCCTTCGGCCTCGTCGAGCTCGGCCGTGCCTTCCGCACCACCTCCGCCTTCACCGTCACGCCACGCACCGTGGCGCTGCCCGCGATCCCGCTCGGCGGCTCCGAGACCGGCTCCGGCGAGAACCGTCCGCGTGCCTTCGCCACCGGCAGCGCCGAGGACGTCACGGTGCGCGACTACCGCCGCGGCGACGACCTGCGGCGGGTGCACTGGCCGAGCTCGGCGCGCGTCGGCGAGCTGATGGTGCGCCGCGAGGAGCAGCCCTGGCACTCGCGGGCCACCGTCTTCCTCGACAACCGGCAGGTGGCGCACCGCGGCGAGGGCATCGCCTCCTCCCTCGAGACCGCGGTCAGCGCGGCCGCCTCCGTGGCGGTGCACCTGACCCGCCGCGGGTTCGCGGTGCGGCTGGTGACCGCGGCCGGCGAGGACCGCGCCGGCGGCGGCTGGCACGAGCGCGGCGCCGAGTCCAGCACCGCCCCGCTGCTCGAGTCGCTGGCCGTGCTGCGCCCCGTCGAGGCGCCCCGCCTCGACACCGCCTGGTTGGGCGAGGCCGGCCACGGCGGGCTGGTCGTGGCGGTGCTCGGAGCCGTGCAGCCGCACGACGCGCCGGTGCTGCGGCGGATGCAGGCCCACCAGGGCAGTGCGCTCGCGCTGGCCCTCGACGTCGACGCCTGGGTGGGCGGCGAGTCGGGCGGCGCGCCCGCCGCCGGGCTGCTGGCCCAGCAGGGCTGGCGGGTCACGAGCCTCGGGCCGCGCGACCGGCTCGAGGCGCGGTGGCAGGAGCTGGGCAGCACCGCCCGCGGCGCCGCGCGCAGCGCGGCCGCGAGCACCCGACGTACGACGCGGGTGGGCCGATGAGCAGCAGGTCACGCAGCAGCCTGGGCGCCGGTCTGGCGCTCTCGACGGTGGCGGCCCTGACCACCTGGGTCTGCATCCTGTCGTGGCGCGGCTTCACCGACGCGCCCTCGCTGTTCCTCTCGCCGCTGCTCGGCATGGCGCTGCTGGTCGCCGGCACCGGCGCCGTGGGTCGCTGGTCGCGGCTCGGCGCGGTCTCGGTGCTCGCCCTGCAGCTGCTGGGTGGCGCGATGGCGCTGAGCTGGGTCGTCGTGGGCTCCCCGCTGCCCGTCGGGACGACCTGGGACGCGCTGCTGCTGGCCTTCTCGGAGGCCCGCGACGCCGCCGTGGTCTACGGCTCGCCCGTGCCCACGGCCGAGGCGGCCGTCGAGCCACTGCTGCTCGGCGGTGGTCTGGCCTGCCTGGTGCTGGTCGACCTGCTGGCCTGCGGGCTGCGCCGCGTCCCGCTCGCCGGCCTCCCGCTCCTGGCCGTCTACAGCGTGCCGGTCAGCCTGCTGGCCACCGACCTGACCTGGTGGGTCTTCGCCCTCTCGGCCTCCGGGTTCGTGACGATGCTCTACCTGCAGGAGAGCGAGCAGGTGGCCCGGTGGGGGCGCAGCCTGGGTGACGTCGCCTCCGATCCCCTGGCCGAGCCGTCGGGGCTGGGCGTGCACACCGCCACCGTGCGGGTCAACGCGCTGGCGGTCGGTGGGGCCGCGACCGCCCTGGCGGTGCTGGTGCCGCTGGCGGTCCCCACCCTCGACGTGCACCTGCTCGACATCGGCCGCGGCCCCGGCGGCGACACCGAGATCAGCATCGACAACCCGATGACCGACCTGGTGCGCGACCTCAACCGCCCCGACGACACCCCGTTGCTGGCCGTGCGCAGCGAGCAGGTGGCGCCGGAGTACCTGCGCATCTCGGTGCTCAACCGCTTCTCCCAGAACGAGTGGAGCCCCGGCGACCGCGAGATCCCCCTCGAGAACCGCCCCGACGGCGACATGCCGCCGCTCACCGGGGTCGACCAGTCGGTGCCGCGCCGCACGCTCGACTACCGGCTCGAGGCGTACGACACCTTCTCCTCACGCTGGCTGCCGACCTTCGCCCCGGTCAGCCGGGTCGAGGCGGCGGGCGACTGGCGCTACGACGAGTCGACGATGGACTTCCTGGCCGGCGACGAGGACCTCGACCTCACCGGCAGCCGCTGGTCGATGACGGCGGTCGACCTCGACCTGTCGGCCCAGGAGCTGGCCGACGCCCCGTCCTCGGTGGGCATGGTCTCGGCCTCCTACACCGACCTGCCCTCCGACATGCCCCCGCTGATCCGTCAGCTGGCCAACCAGGTCACCGCCGACGCGCCGACCCGCTTCCAGAAGGCCGTGGCGCTGCAGGACTGGTTCCGCCAGGAGTTCGAGTACTCGCTGCGCGACGTGCCGCCCGGCAACGGCACCGACGAGCTCGAGGAGTTCCTCAGCCCCGAGGGCGAGTACGCCCGCACCGGCTACTGCGAGCAGTTCGCCAGCGCGATGGCGGTGATGGCGCGCCAGCTGGGCATCCCTGCCCGCGTGGCCGTCGGGTTCCTGAGCGCCGAGCGGATCGCCGACGGCGTCTACGAGTACTCCTCCGACGACCTGCACGCGTGGCCCGAGCTCTTCATCGCCGGCTCCGGGTGGGTGCGCTTCGAGCCCACGCCGCCGGCGCGCGCCGAGACCGTCCCCTCCTACACCCGGGAGGCCGTCGACCTCGAGCAGCCCGAGCCGGCCGGCCCCAGCGGTCGCGCCGACGAGCTGCTGCCCGACCGCGACGGCGAGCCCACCGCGGCACCCGAGGAGGAGCTGGACCCCGAGGCCGGCGCCGACGGCGCGGCCGCGGACGCCGGCTTCCCCTGGGGCGTCCTGCTCGGCTCGTTGCTGGGGGCCCTGGCGCTGGCCGGTCTCGTCCTGGCCCCGCGCGCGCTGCGGCGCCGCCGCCGCGAGCACCGGCTCGCCGCCGGCCCCGAGGAGATCTGGGACGAGCTGCGCGACACCGCGCGCGACCTCGGCCTGCCGTACGCCGACCACCACTCGCCGCGCGAGACCGGCGCCGGGCTGGTCGGCCACCTCGGCAGCCCGCTCGACGACCGGCTGCGCCCCGGCCACGGGGACGGCCAGGCACCCGAGGCCGTCGCCGCGCTGCACCGGCTGGTGGCCGACCTCGAGCGGCTGCGCTACGCCCCCGCCGGGGCGGTTGCGGACGAGGGCGAGCGGCACGACGACGGCCGTCTGGTGGTGCAGGCGCTCTGCGACGGCACCACGCCGCGCGCCCGGCGCCGCGCCACCTGGCTGCCGCGCACGCTGCTGCGACCCACCCGGCGTACGGACGTGGTGGCCGGGCCCGCGACCGAGTCGCTGGGCTACCGCAGCGGGGTCGTCGACCACGTCCGCTGACCTCGAGCCGGCCGGTCCGAACCGGCCGGGTCGCGGGTGGGGTGGCTCAGAAGCCGCCGTTCTCCTCGCGGCGGCGGCGCCAGCGCTCCTCCATGCGGTCCATGAAGCCGGCGCTGCCGGCACCGCTGCGACGCTGGCGCGAGCGGGTGCGGCGACCGCCGTCGATGACGGTGAACGCGCGGGCGCCCTGCTCGTCGGAGGCGGGACCCGCCTCGGCGGACGGGCCGGCCTGGGTCTGCGAGCGCAGCGCGTTGAGACCGAAGGTGGCCGAGCCGAGCATCACGACGAAGCCGACGATGCCGATCGGCCAGATCTGGGTGATCGCGCCGGTCATCAGGACGACGATGCCGACGGCGAAGACCGCACCTGCCGCCATCGCCCGTCGTCGGGCGACGCGGCGCAGCGACGTGCCGCGCAGGGTGGAGGCGAACTTCGGATCCTCCTCGGAGAGGGCTCGCTCCATCTGCTCGAGCAGTCGCAGCTCCTCTTCCGAGAGTGGCACCGTTCCTCCAAAGGGTCGCACACGCACCGGACGATCGGATCGATGCCGGCAGGTCAAGTCTAGGCAGGCGTTCGCCGTCGCGGTAGGCGGCTCATGCAAATTGGGTCCTCACCCCTGTCAGAGACGCTCAGGAGAGCAGGCTGGCGGGGCGCACGGCGGCCGAGCCGAAGCGCCGGGTCGCCCGGTCGACGGCCCGGTCGGCCTCGGACCAGCCGTGCTCGCGCTCGCCCAGCACGTGCTGGTGGTGCACGCTGTCGCGGGGCGCGAGCCCCTCGACCCGGACCCCCACCAGCCGCAACCGGGCGCGCTGCAGGCCCAGGGCGTCGTACAGGGCGGTGGCGGTGCGGTAGACCTCCTGGGTCACGTCGGTGGCCTCGCTCATCGTGCGCGAGCGGGTGATGGTGGTGAAGTCGGCGAAGCGCACGGTCAGCGTCACGGTGCGCCCGGCGACGCCGGCCACCCGCATCCGCCCGGTGACGGTGCTGGTCAGGCGCAGCAGCTCGCGCAGCACCACCGCCCGGTCGTCGACGTCGCGCCCGAAGGTCTCCTGCGCCCCCATCGACCGGTCGGGGTCACCGCCGCCGAGGCCGAACGCCCCGCTGGCGCCGGCCACGACCTCACGGCGGTCGTCGCCCCACGCCAGCTCGTGCAGGTGGCGCCCGAGGTGGTCGCCGACCGCGCGCTGCAGGGTGCGCACCGGGGTGTGCGCGACGTCGCCGACGGTGACCAGGCCCAGGCGGTGCAGCATCGCGCGGGTCTTCTCCCCCACCCCGTAGAGCTCACCGACGTCGAGCGGGTGCAGGAAGGTGGTGATCTCCTCGGGCGGGACGACGACGACGCCGTCGGGCTTGGCGCGCTTGCTGGCCAGCTTGGCCACCGAGACGGTGGCCGCCACCCCGACCGAGCAGGTGATCGCCTGCTCGTCGTGGATGGTGGCGCGCACCTGCTCGGCGATCTCGGCCGGCGGCCCGAGGCGGCGCACGGACCCGCTGACGTCGAGGAACGCCTCGTCGAGCGAGACCACCTCGACCAGCGGCGTGACCCGGCGGAAGGTCTCGACCACGGCGGTCGAGACGCTGGCGAACAGCTCGTGGTCGGGCGGCACCACCACGGCCTGGGGACACATCCGGCGGGCCCGGGTGGCGGGCATCCCGGAGCGCACGCCGTGCTCGCGGGCCAGGTAGTTGGCCGAGAGCACGACGCCGCGGTACCCGCCGCCCACGATGACCGGCACGTCCCACAGCTCGGGCCGCTCCCGCACCGCCACGGAGGCGTAGAAGGCGTCCATGTCGATGTGGTGGGTGGGGGGGGGCCG
>JBFGFQ010000081.1:0-12155 GCA_041579495.1 Nocardioides sp. | reverse complement strand
CACCGGCCCGGCCAGCGTTCGCAGGCTCGGCGTCAGCACCACGGCGACCCGGTGCGGGGCCTGCCCGAGCAGCCCGAGCAGCCGGTCGGCGACCCCGTGGCCGACCACGACGTCGTACGGCGACGCGCCGCCGACGTGCAGGGTGGTGGCCGCGCTCACGAGGCGACTCCCTCCAGGAGCGCCGCGACCTCGTCGGCGACCTCCTCGGGGCTGCGGGCGTCGGTGTCGACCGCGTGCGTGGCGACGGCCTCGTAGACGGGGGTGCGCTCGTCGAGCAGCGCCTTGATGCGGGCGCGGACGTTGCCGAGCAGCAGCGGTCGCCCGACGCCCAGGCCGACCCGCTTGACCGCGTCGCTCAGACCCACCCGCAGGAAGACCACGGTGTGCCCGGCCAGCAGCTCGCGGGTGGCGGGGTCGAGCACCGCTCCCCCGCCCAGGGCCAGCACGCCCTCGTGCTCGGCGAGCGCCGCCGCGACCGCGGCCCGCTCGAGCTCGCGGAAGCGCGCCTCGCCGTCGTCGACGAAGATCTCGGAGATCTCGCGTCCCTCGCCGGCCTCGACGTCGTGGTCGGTGTCGCGCACGGCCACGCCCCACCGCTGGGCCAGCAGCCCGGCCACGGTGGTCTTGCCGGCGCCCATCGGGCCCACCAGGACCACCCGGGGAGCGCTCACCGGTACCTCAGCGCCTGCAGGTAGCCCTCGACGTTGCGCCGGGTCTCGGCCACCGAGTCGCCGCCGAACTTCTCGAGCAGCGCGTCGGCCACGACCAGCGCGACCATCGCCTCGGCCACGATGCCCGCGGCCGGGACCGCGCAGACGTCGGAGCGCTGGTGGTGGGCCACGGCCTCCTCGCCGGTGGCGACGTCGACGGTGCGCAGGGCACGGGGCACGGTCGCGATCGGCTTCATCGCGGCCCGCACGCGCAGTGCCTCGCCGGTGGTCATCCCGCCCTCGGTGCCGCCGGCGCGTCCGCTGGTGCGCCGGATCCCGTCGGGGCCGGGGACGATCTCGTCGTGGGCCAGCGAGCCCGGGGTCGCGGCCAGGGCGAACCCGTCGCCGACCTCGACGCCCTTGATCGCCTGGATGCCCATCAGGGCGCCGGCCAGCCGCGAGTCGAGGCGCCGGTCCCAGTGCACGTGGGAGCCCAGGCCGGGCGGCAGGCCGTGCACGACGACCTCGACCACGCCGCCCAGCGTGTCGCCGTCCTTGTGGGCGGCGTCGATGCGCTCGACCATCGCCTGCGAGGTGCCGGGGTCCAGGCAGCGCACCGGGTCGTCGTCGAGCGCCTTGACGGTGGCCGCGGAGGCGTCGGCGGGCCAGGAGCCGTCGGGGGCGCGCACGCCACCGAGCTCGACGACGTGGGAGACCACCCCGGCGCCGCAGGCCTGCTCGAGGAAGTTGGTGGCCACCCGGCCCAGGGCGACGCGGGCCGCGGTCTCGCGCGCCGAGGCGCGCTCGAGCACCGGGCGGGCCTCGTCGAAGTCGTACTTCTGCATGCCGGCGAGGTCGGCGTGGCCCGGGCGCGGCCGGGTCAGCGCGGCGTTGCGCGCCAGCGCGTCGAGCTCGGCCTGGTCGACCGGGTCGGCCGACATCACCTTCTCCCACTTGGGCCACTCGGTGTTGCCGACGATGATCGCGACCGGGCCGCCCTGGGTGCGGCCGTGGCGCACCCCGCCGGTGAAGGTGACCTCGTCCTGCTCGAACTTCATCCGGGCCCCGCGCCCGTAGCCGAGGCGGCGCCGGGCCAGCGACTCGGCGACGTCGTCGGAGGTGACCTCGACATGGGCGGGGAGCCCCTCGAGGATCGCGACCAGGGAGGGGCCGTGGGACTCGCCCGCGGTGAGCCAACGCAGCATGTGGCCCAGTGTTTCACGGCAGGAGGGTGGGTCCCGCCAGCAGTCCAAGCAGGGCGCCCACGATCATCGCCGGACCGAACGGCCGGGCGGTGCGCAGCCGCGAGCGGTCGCGGCGCACCACGGCCACGACCAGGGTGGGCAGCGCCAGCACCAGGAACGCCGCGTAGGCACCGACCAGCACCTCGGCGACGCCGGCGCGGCCCAGCACGAGGCCCAGCAGCGCCGAGAGGCGCACGTCGCCGAAGCCCATGCCCGCCGAGTGCACGAACCACAGCACCCAGTAGAACGAGCGCAGCGCGAGCATCGCGACGCCCGCGCGCAGCACGTCGTCGGGCTCCCCGGTGACCGCCCACTCCCCCAGCGCCAGCAGCACCAGCGCGCCGGTGGCGGGCAGCACGACCCGCTTGGGCAGCAGCCGGGTGCGGGCGTCGACGTGGGCCAGCAGCACGCACACCGGGGTGGCCAGCGTCACGTAGGCCAGCAGCCAGCCGGTGCCCAGCAGCGCCGCGGCCAGGGCCACCACGGCGCCCGAGACCACCGCGAGGACGAGACGCAGGTCGAGGCCGAGGCACGGTGCGGCCGCGACCGCGGCGTACGACGGTGGGGCGGGCTCGTCGGCGGGGTGGTCGCCGGGCGGCGGGTCGGGCAGCCGGCGCAGCACCCACGGCCCCAGCGCGCCGCCGAGGGCGGCCACCACGACCGCGACGCCCGCGGCGCCGACGTGCACCGGCTCCACGTCAGCCCTGCGCCCGCTGGGCCAGGGCCCGCTCGCCGGCCTCGCGCATCACGGCCAGCGGGGCCGGCCGGGTGGTGTGGGGCGCGGTGAAGAGGGCGACCTGCAGCGCGGCCTGGTGCACCAGCAGGTCGAGACCGCCGACCAGCACGACGTCACGCTCCTGCGCGACCCGGGCCAGCGGCGTGGGCCAGGGGTCGTAGAGCACCTCGAAGAGGACCGGCGCGTCGAGCAGGGCCAGCAGCTCGGGGGTCTGCGCCGCGGCGGGCACGGTCGAGACGACCACGTCGGCGCGCACCGGCTGCGTCGGCAGCGCCAGCGCCTCGACCCGCGGGGCCGCGGGGTGGGCGCGCACCGCGTCGACGGTCTCGGCGGCGCGCTGCGGAGAGCGCGCCAGGACCCGCACCCGCGTGGCTCCCTCGTCGACGAGCGCCAGCGCGGTGGAGGCGGCGGTGGCCCCGCCCCCGAGCACCACCACGTCGTCGACGGCGCCCGCCCAGCGCTCGCGCACCGCGGCCGCGGCGCCGGGCAGGTCGGTGTTGTCGGCCAGGCCGCCCTCGGCGACGTCGGGCCCCAGCACCAGCGTGTTGGCGGCGCCGGCCAGCCGGGCGCGGTCGGTCACCTCGCCCGCCAGGCCCAGCAGCTCGCGCTTGAGCGGCATGGTCAGCGACAGCCCCCGCCACGACGGGTCGAGCGCGCGCAGCAGCTCGGCGAGGGTGCCGGCGGGCACCCGCACCGCCTCGTAGGTCCAGCCCACCAGGCCCAGCGCGTCGTACGCCGCCCGGTGCAGCACCGGCGAGAGCGAGTGGTCGACGGGGTCGCCGAGCACGGCGCAGCGCACGGGTGCCACCGCCGTGCTCAGCAGCGGTCCGACTGGGTGGCGCAGTACTCGTCGAGCTCGCGACGGAAGCCCAGGAACTCGTCGTAGGACTCGGTGAACTTCGTCTCGCCGGTCTCGAGGTTCACCGTCACGTAGAACAGCCAGGGCCCGTCGGCGGGGTTGGCGGCCGCCTCGATCGCCGCGTCGCCGGGCGCCTCGATCGGACCGGGCGGCAGCCCCTGCTGGGTGTAGGTGTTGTACGGCGAGTCGGCCACCGAGTCGATCTCGTCGAGCGTGAGCCGGGCGATGGGCGACTTGTCGAGGGCGTAGTTGACGGCCGCGTCGATCTGCAGCAGCCCGTTGGTCACCCCGTTGTCGGGGTTCTCCAGGCGGTTGTAGATCACCCGGGCGACCTTGGGCATGTCGTCGCCACGACCCTCGGCCTCGACGAGGCTGGCGACGGTCATCAGCTCGTGGGGGGTGTAGCCCAGGCGCTCGGCTGCGCCCTCGAGGTCGGCCTCCTCGGCCGCCTGCTCCCACCGGTCGACCATCGCGGAGAGCATGTCCTTGGGCTTGGCCTTGGGCCCGAACGCGTAGGTGGAGGGGAACAGGTAGCCCTCGGGGTTGCCGTCGGCGTAGTCGGGCAGCCCGATCTTCTCGGGCTGGTCGAGCACGTTGCGGAAGCGCTGGGCGCCGAAGTCGGTGCCCTTGGCCAGCACCTCGACGACCTGGTCGACGTTGAGGCCCTCGGGCACCGTCACCGAGCTGGTCAGCAGGTTGGCGGGGTCGACGAGCACGTCGATGGCGTCGGCGGCGGGCATCTCCTTCTGCAGCTGGTAGAAGCCGACCTGGATGCCGGCCGACTCGCTGTCGGCCTGGGCGGCGGAGATGCAGGCGTCGACCGAGGCGACCACGTCGTCGTCCTTGAGCCCACGGCAGATCTCGGCGGCGGTGTCGCCGCTGCTGACCTCGAAGAGCACCCGCCCGCGGCCGGGGCCGTCGTAGTCGGGGGCGGAGGAGAACCGGTCGGAGACGAAGTCGGTGACCTTGCTGCCGGCGAACCACACGCCGCCGCCGACCAGCCCGAGCGCCACCAGCACGGCCAGGCAGCCGGGCAGCCGGCTGCGCTTGCGGCGGCGCGAGCCGCCGGGCACGTACTCCGGCTCGGCCGGCAGCACGGACTCGTCCTGCGTCCCGGCGGGCTGGTCGGCGTGCTCAGGGGCGTGCTCGGGGGGGTGCTGCTCGGTCATGCCTGCTCCTCGACGATCTCGCCCGGAGCGGTGCCCGTGGCGCGTTCGGTGTCCAGCGCGTGCTGGAGGATCACCACGGCCGCGGCCTGGTCCACCACCGCACGCCGGTTGCTGCCCTTGCGTCCTCGGTCGCGCAGCATAGCCTCCGCCGACACGGTGGTGAGCCGCTCGTCGACCAGGCGCACCGGCACCGGGGCGACCCGCCGGGCCAGCGAGGCGGCGAACTCGCGCACCTTGGCGGCCGCCGGACCCTCCCCGCCCTTCAGCGAGCGGGGCAGCCCGACGACCACCTCGAGGACCTCGGTCTCCTCGGCGATCTCGGACAGCAGGGCCTTCAGCCGCCGGAGGTCGCCGCTGCCGCGGCGCACCGTCTCGACCGGTGTCGCCAGGAACCCCGTGGGGTCGCTGCGCGCCACCCCGATCCGGGCGTCGCCCGGGTCGATGCCCAGCCGGGTGCCGTGCCGCACCCGCTCAGGCCCCCACCACGCGGGCGACCTCGGTCTCGACGGCGGCCAGGGCCTCGTCGAGGCGCGAGGTGTCGGTGCCACCGCCCTGCGCGACGTCGGCCTTGCCGCCGCCCTTGCCGCCGACGAACGGTCCCACGGCGCGCACGAGGTCGTTGGCGCTCAGCCCACGGGCCCGCGCCTCGTCGTTGGTCGCCGCGACCACCGACACCTTGCCGTCGAGCGCCCCGATGACGACCACGACGCCGGGACGGCCCTGCGGCAGCCGGCCGCGCACGTCGGTGGCCAGGGTGCGCACGTCGCCGCCGCCGGCCCCGTCGACCCGGTGCGCGACCACGGCGACACCGTCGATGTCACGTGCGCCGGCGGCCAGCGTGGCGCCGCCGGCGAGCAGCTGCGCCAGGCGCGCCTTCTCGGCCTCCTTCTCCGCCGAGCGCAACCGCTCCACGAGGTCGGAGACGCGGGGCACCAGGTCGTCGGGCTGGGTCTTGAGCAGGGTGGTGAGCTGGGCGACCACGTCGCGCTCCCGGGCCAGGTAGGAGAAGCCCTCGACCCCGGTGAAGGCCTCGATGCGACGGTTGCCCGAGCCCACCGACGACTCGCCGGTCACCACGATCGTGCCGATCTGCGAGGAGTGCTCGACGTGCGTGCCGCCGCACAGCTCGCGCGACCACGGGCCGCCGATCTCGACCACGCGCACCTTGGAGTCGTCGTAGGTCTCGCCGAAGAGCGCGATCGCGCCCCAGTCCTTGGCCTCGCCCAGCGTCATGTACTGCCAGCCGACGGGCAGGTCGGCGCGCAGCGCCTGGTTGGAGACCTGCTCGATGTCGCGCACCTGCTCGGGGCGCAACGAGCTGGTCCAGCCGAAGTCCAGGCGCAGGTAGCCGGGCCGGTTGTAGGAGCCCGACTGCAGGGCCGAGGGGCCGAGCACCTCGCGCAGCGCGGCGTGCACCACGTGCGTGCCCGAGTGCGCCTGGCGGGCGCCGGTGCGCCACTCGGGGTCGACCTGGGCGTGCAGCACGGCGTCCTGCACCAGCTCTCCCTCGAGCACCCGCACCTGGTGCACGACGAGCCCGCGCACGGGGCGCTGCACGTCGAGCACCTCGAGGCGCGCACCGTCGGCCACCAGCACGCCGGCGTCGGCGGCCTGGCCGCCGGACTCGGCGTAGAACGGGGTGCGGTCCAGCACGACCTCGCCGACCTCGCCGGTGCCGAGCGCAGGCACGCCGGCGCCGCCGGAGAGCACGGCCAGCACCCGCGACTCGGTCTGCAGGGTCTCGTAGGCCAACCAGTCGGTGGGGCCGTGCGCGTCGAGGATGCCGCGGTAGACGCCGGTGTCGGCGTGCTGGCCCTTCTTGGCCTTGGCGTCGGCCTTGGCGCGCTCGCGCTGCTCGGCCATCAGGGCGCGGAAGCCCTGCTCGTCGACGCCGAGCCCGGCCTCGGAGGCCATCTCCAGGGTCAGGTCGATCGGGAAGCCGTAGGTGTCGTGCAGCGTGAACGCCTGGGCGCCCGACAGCACGCCCTGCCCGGTGCTGCGCACGTCGTCGGCCGCGCGGTCGAAGAGCTGGGTGCCGGCGAGCAGGGTCTTGGCGAACGCCTCCTCCTCGGCGTACGCGACCCGGCTGATGCGGTCGAAGCCGGTCTCCACCTCGGGGTAGGACAGCTTCATCCGGTCGCGGCTGACCGGCAGCAGCTCGCGCAGCGCCGGGCCGTCGTAGCCCAGGAGGCGCATCGAGCGGATCGCGCGGCGCAGCAGGCGGCGCAGCACGTAGCCGCGCGCCTCGTTGCCGGGGGTGACGCCGTCGCTGATGAGCATCAGCGCGCTGCGCACGTGGTCGGCCACGACCCGGAAGCGCACGTCGTCGGCCGGGTCGGCGCCGTACTTCCTGCCGGTCAGCTCGGCGGCGCGCTCGATGACCGGGAAGACCTCGTCGATCTCGTAGAGGTTCTCCTTGCCCTGGAGCAGGTAGGCCACCCGCTCCAGGCCCATGCCGGTGTCGATGTTCCTGGCCGGCAGCGGTCCCTCGACGTCGAAGTCGGCCTTGGAGCGCACCTGGCTCAGCGACTCCTGCATGAAGACGAGGTTCCAGATCTCCAGGAACCGGTCCTCGTCGGCGTTGGGGCCGCCGTCGGGCCCGTAGGCCGGCCCGCGGTCGACGTAGATCTCCGAGCAGGGTCCGCCGGGGCCCGGCACGCCCATGTTCCAGTAGTTGTCCTCGAGCCCGCGCTCCTGGATCCGCTCGAAGGGCAGACCCGCGACCTCGTGCCACAGCTGCTTGGCCTCGTCGTCGCTGGGCAGCACCGTCACCCAGATCTTCTCCGGGTCGAAGCCGAAGCCGCCGTCCTCCACCGAGCCGGTGACCAGGCTCCAGGCGAAGCGGATGGCGCCCTCCTTGAAGTAGTCGCCGAAGGAGAAGTTGCCGCACATCTGGAAGAACGTGCCGTGCCGCGTGGTCTTGCCGACCTCCTCGATGTCGAGGGTGCGCACGCACTTCTGCACGCTGGTGGCGCGGTCCCACTGCGGGGTCTCCTGACCCAGGAAGTAGGGCTTGAAGGGCACCATGCCGGCGTTGACGAACAGCAGGTTGGGGTCGTCGAGCAGCAGCGAGGCCGACGGCACCACCGTGTGGCCGTGCCGCTCGAAGTGCGCCACGAACCTGCGCCGGATCTCCGCGGTCTCCATCAGCTGCTGCCTTCCTGTCCTGGTGTCTCGAGTGGGTGGGGTTCGTGGTCGGGTGCGGGTCGGGGTGGTGCGGCGGCGCCGATCTCGCGGGGCCGGGCGGCGGCCAGCCGCTCGCGCAGCTCGCCCTCCGCCTCGGCGCGTCCCTGGGCGACCTCGTCGCGGAACATCCGGGCGCCGAGGGCCAGGGCCCCCGCCCGGTCGCGCAGGCCGTCGGCGCTCAGGGCCTCGGCGGCACGGCGGCCACGCACCATGGCGTAGACACCGGCGCCGGCTCCGGCCACGAACCAGAGCCCGCGGCTCATGCGGCCGGCTCCGCCTGGTCGGCCCGGCCCCGGGCCTGCCACGCGCGGCGTGCCTCGCGCAGGTCGGCGCGACGCTGCTTGCGGGCCCGCTTGACCTCGCGTCGCATCTCGAAGCGGATCCGGTTGCGGGTCTCGGGTGCCAGTGCCCGACGCAGGCCCCGCGCCAGCGAGGCCGCCTGCACGGCGCTCTCGCGCAGCACGAGGTCGGCGAAGAGCGGCGCGGGCACCGTGGGCGCCTCGGCGTCGACGTCCGGCGCGGACTGCTCGTCGGCGGGGTCGCCGACGTGGGTGATGACGTAGCCGTGGGCGTCGAGCTCCTCGCGGCGCTGCTGGCGCGCGAGCCGGTGCTCGACCTCCTCGACGCGGGCCACCAGCTGCTCGGCGCTGGCGCGCACCGCGTCGAGCTCGGCGGCGGCGCGACGGCGCGCGCGGCCCACGGCCAGCAGGGCCGCGGCAGCCAGCAGGCCGAGCAGGAGCACGGCCACGGTGGTCGCGACGAGCGCCCAGGCGGGCACGCTCCACTGCTCGGTCATGGGGCCCGACCCTACCGTCCGCGGATGATGCGGCGAACTCGCTCCCACCGCTCCTTGATCGCCGCCTCCGCACCGATCTCCTTGGGCCGGTAGTACGTGGCGTCCGCGACCACGTCGGGGGCGTACTGCTGCTCGGCGATGCCGTACGGCTCGTCGTGGCTGTAGGTGTAGGTGCGGCCGTGCCCGAGGTCCTTGGCGCCGGCGTAGTGGGCGTCGCGCAGGTGCGCGGGCACCGGTCCGACCTTGCCGGCTCGTACGTCGCTCGAGGCCTCGGCCAGCGCGGTGGTCACCGCGTTCGACTTCGGCGCCACCGCGAGCGCGATGGTGGCGTGGGCGAGGTTGAACTTGGCCTCGGGCATCCCGATCAGCTGCACCGCCTGGGCGGCGGCCACCGCCGTGGTCAGGGCGGTCGGGTCGGCCAGCCCGATGTCCTCGCTGGCCAGGACGACCAGCCGCCGGGCGATGAAGCGCGGGTCCTCGCCGGCCTCCATCATCCGGGTCAGGTAGTGCATGGCCGCGTCGGCGTCGGAGCCGCGGATCGACTTGATGAAGGCGCTGGTGACGTCGTAGTGCTGGTCGCCCTGGCGGTCGTAGCGCACCGCGGCCCGGTCGACGGCGGTCTCGGCGGTGGCCAGGTCGACCTCGGTGGCGCCGCGGGCCCGGGCCGCGCCGGCGGCGGCCTCCAGGTAGGTCAGGCTGCGCCGGGCGTCGCCGCCCGCCAGGCGGACCAGGTGGTCGGCGGCGTCCTCGGCCAGGGTGTACTCCCCCGCCAGCCCCCGCTCGTCGACCAGCGCCTGGTCGATGACGGCGCGCACGTCGGTGTCGCTGAGCGACTCCAGGCGCAGCAGCAGGCTGCGCGAGAGCAGCGGGGAGATGACGGAGAAGAAGGGGTTCTCGGTGGTGGCCGCCACCAGCGTCACCCAGCGGTTCTCGACACCGGGCAGCAGCGCGTCCTGCTGGGCCTTGCTGAAGCGGTGCACCTCGTCGACGAAGAGCACCGTCTCGTGGCCGGTGGCCACCAGCTCGGCACGCGCGCTGTCGATCGCGGCGCGCACCTCCTTGACCCCCGCCGAGACGGCCGAGACCTCCACGAAGCGGCGGTCGGTCTGCTGGCTGAGGATCGAGGCGATCGTCGTCTTGCCGGTGCCGGGCGGGCCCCACAGCAGCAGCGACAGCGAGCGCTGGTCCTCGATCAGCTGGTGCAGCGGAGAGCCGGGCTCGCGCAGCTGCGCCTGGCCGACGAGCTCGTCGAGGGTGCGCGGACGCATCCGCACCGCCAGCGGCGCCGAGGCGTGCGAGGCCGCTGCCAGGGAGCCGCCGCCGGAGCGGGCTGTCGGGGTGTCGAACAGTGCGTCCACCCCGACAGCCTAGGAGCCGGGGCTCAGGCCGAGACCATCTGCCTCGACTTCACGTCGAACCAGCGCTTCTCGTAACCGGGACCGGTGGGGAGGTCCTCGGGGGTCGCCGACGGGTGCGGGCTGCCCTGCGTGTCGACGCCCAGCAGCCCTGAGGTCACCGGGGTGCGCGGCGCGTCACCGAGCTCGCCGGCGAAGTGGCAGGCGACCTTGTGGCGCGGGCCGATCTGCAGCAGCGGCGGCTCGACCTTGGCGCAGATGTCCTGGGCCAGGTGGCAGCGGGTGCGGAACCGGCAGCCCGACGGCGGGTTGATCGGGCTCGGCACGTCGCCCTCGAGGCGGATCCGCTCACGGCGACCGCCGACGGCCGCCTGCTTCACGTCGGGCACCGCCGAGAGCAGCGCCTGGGTGTAGGGGTGGTGCGCCGACCCGTAGATGGTCTCGCGGTCGGCGATCTCGACGATCTTGCCCAGGTACATCACCGCGACCTCGGGGCAGAAGTGCCGCACGATCGCGAGGTCGTGGGCGATGAAGAGGAACGCGATGCCCATCTCGCTCTGCAGCTCCTGGAGCAGGTTGATGACCTGCGCCTGGATGGACACGTCGAGCGCCGAGACGGGCTCGTCGGCCACGAGCAGCTTGGGGTTCAGCGTCAGGGCCCGGGCGATCCCGATCCGCTGGCGCTGGCCGCCGGAGAACTCGTTGGGGTAGCGGTTGTAGTGCTCGGGGTTGAGGCCGACGACCTCGAGGAGCTCCTTGACCCGGTCCTTGATCTTGTCCTTCGGCACCACCTTGTGCACCGACAGCGGTGCCCCGACGATCGAGCCGACGGTGTGGCGCGGGTTCAGCGAGGTGTAGGGGTCCTGGAAGATCATCTGCACGTCGCGGCGCAGCGGCTTCATCGCCCGGTTGGACACCTTCGCCAGGTCGACGCGGTCCTCGCCGAAGTACATCGAGCCACCGGTGGGCTCGTAGAGGCGGGTGATCAGCCGACCGGTCGTCGACTTGCCGCAGCCCGACTCCCCCACCAGGCCCAGCGAGCCGCCGCGGGGCACCTCGAAGCTGATGCCGTCGACGGCCTGCACGTGACCGATCGTGCGGCGCACCACGCCCGAGGACTTCACGGGGAAATACATCTTCAGGTCGTCGACCGACAGCACGGCGGGCGCGTCGGGGTCCAGACGGGTGGCGCTGTGGCCCTGGGCCGCGATCTCCGCGAAGCTCAGGTGCGACACGTCTTCGGGCTTCGCCAGCTCGGGCGCGTGCTTGGTCTCCGGGTTCTCCGGGTTGCGCTCGGGGTCGGTGTCCAGGTTGATGTTCGACATCAGCTCTCCTCGAGCAGCTCGGGGGCGATGACCGGGAGGACCTCGCGCTCGAAGATCACCTCGGGGTCGCGCAGGTGGCAGCGCTTGAGGTGGCCGACGCTCGCGTGGCCCTGCTCGAAGGCGGGCATCGTGGTGGCGCACAGGTCGCCCTCGACCTTGTCGGAGTGCACGCACCGGGGGTGGAAGGCGCACCCGGTGGGCGGGTTCAGCAGGCTCGGCGGGTTGCCCGGGATCGGGATCAGCTTGGAGTCGGTGTCACCGGTGACGTCGGGCACCGAGGACAGCAGGCCCCAGGTGTAGGGCATCTGCGGCCGGGTGAGGATCTCCTTGCCGGGGCCGTACTCCACGCCGCGCCCGGCGTACATGACCAGCACGTCGTCGGCCATCTCGGCGATCACGCCGAGGTCGTGGGTGATGATGATGACCGCGGAGTTGAACTCGCTCTGCAGGTCCTGCAGCAGGTCGAGGATCTGCGCCTGCACGGTCACGTCGAGCGCCGTGGTGGGCTCGTCGGCGATCAGCAGCGACGGGTCGTTGATCAGGCCCATCGCGATCATGGCGCGCTGGCGCATGCCGCCGGAGAACTGGTGCGGGAAGTCGTCGACGCGGCGGTCGGGCTGCGGGATGCCGACGCGGTCGAGCATCTCGACGGCCTTGCGGCGCGCCTCGCGCTTGGTGGCCTTGGGGTGGTGCACCAGGTAGGCCTCGGCGAGCTGGCCGCCGATCTTGTAGAAGGGGTGCAGCGCGGCCAGGGCGTCCTGGAAGATCATCGCGATCTGGCGCCCCCGCAGCTTGCGCAGACCGGCCTCGTTGAGACCGACGACCTCTTGGCCGT
>JBFGFQ010000080.1:0-12311 GCA_041579495.1 Nocardioides sp. | reverse complement strand
GGAGAGCGGTCCGCGGGTGCTGCGTCGGGCTGGTCGGTCGGGCACCGCACCAGCCTACGAGCCGCCGGGGACGCTCCAGCGGTCAGGCCAGGGTGATCGAGTCGCCGTCGACGGTGATGGGCAGCTCGCTGAGGGGGCTGTCGGCGGGGCCGTCGATCGGCTCGCCGGTGGCCACGTCGAACACCGAGCCGTGGCAGGGGCAGCGGATGCCGTCGGGACTGATGCTCTCGAGCGCGCACCCCTGGTGGGTGCAGATGTTGGCGTAGGCCTTGAACTCGCCCTCGGTGGCCTGGGTGACCACGACCTTCTCGTCGGCGAGGATCACCCCGCTGCCGACCGGCACCGCGTCGGTGGTGGTCAGGGCGGCGCCCGCCTCGACGCTCGCGCTGGTCTCGGGGTCGGTGGCCGTGGCGTCGTCGTCGTCGCTCCCGCCGCAGGCGGCCAGCAGGGGCAGCCCCAGGCCCACCCCGGCTGCTCCGCCCAGGGCGTGGCGACGGCTGATCGGGCTCGAGGATGCTCGCTGGCTCATGGCGCCAGCCTAGGCAGGCAGCCCCCACCTGCACACCCCCACCTGGGGCACCTACTTCTTGGTCGCCGGCTTCTTGGCCGTCTTCTGGGCCGTCTTCTGGGCCGTCTTCTTCGCGGGCGTGCGCCGCGTGGTCGCCGCACGCTCGTTGGCGGCGCGTGCCGCGGCCTGGCGCCGGGTGGCGCGCACCGGGGCCGGTGCCTCGTCGGCGGCGAGCATGCCCGCGGGCTGCTCGGCCTCCTTGCCCTCCAGCAGCGGCGCGAGGTAGCGCCCGGTGTGGCTCTCGGGCACGGCGGCGACCTGCTCGGGGGTGCCCTCGGCGACCACGCGTCCGCCGCGCGAGCCGCCCTCGGGACCCATGTCGACCAACCAGTCGGCGGTCTTGATGACGTCGAGGTTGTGCTCGATGACCAGCACGGTGTTGCCGGAGTCGACGAGGCGGCCCAGGACCAGCAGGAGCTTGCGGATGTCCTCGAAGTGCAGGCCGGTCGTCGGCTCGTCGAGCACGTAGACGGTGCGACCGGTCGAGCGCTTCTGCAGCTCGGCGGAGAGCTTGACGCGCTGCGCCTCACCACCCGACAGGGTCGTGGCCGGCTGGCCCAGGCGGACGTAGCCCAGGCCCACCTCGACCAGCGTGGTCAGGTGCCGCGAGATCGCCGGCACGGCCGCGAAGAAGTCGACGGCCTCCTCGATCGGCATGTCGAGGACCTCGGCGATGGTCTTGCCCTTGTAGTGCACCTCGAGCGTCTCGCGGTTGTAGCGGGCGCCGTGGCAGACCTCGCACGGCACGTAGACGTCGGGCAGGAAGTTCATCTCGATCTTGAGCGTGCCGTCGCCCGAGCACGCCTCGCAGCGCCCGCCCTTGACGTTGAACGAGAAGCGCCCCTGCAGGTAGCCGCGCATCTTGGCCTCCGGCGTGGCCGCGAAGAGCTTGCGCACGTGGTCGAAGACGCCGGTGTAGGTCGCCGGGTTGGAGCGCGGGGTACGACCGATCGGCGACTGGTCGACGTGGATCACCTTGTCGACGTGCTCGGTGCCGGTGATCGCGCGGTGCCGCCCGGGCAGCGTGCGCGCGTTGTAGATCTGCTTGGCCAGCGAGGTGTAGAGGATGTCGTTGACCAGGGTCGACTTGCCCGAGCCGGACACGCCGGTGACGGCCACGAACAGCCCGAGCGGGAACGAGACGTCGACGTCGTCGAGGTTGTGCTCGCGCGCCCCCAGGACCTTGAGGTCGCGGCCCTCGGTGCGCGGGCGACGCACCGCGGGCACCGGGATCTCGCGACGGCCGGAGAGGTACTGCCCGGTCATCGAGTCGGGGTGGTCGTAGAGCTCCTGCACGGTGCCGCTGTGCACCACCTGGCCGCCGTGCTCGCCGGCGCCCGGCCCGATGTCGACGACCCAGTCGGCGACCTTGATGGTGTCCTCGTCGTGCTCGACCACGATCAGCGTGTTGCCGAGGTCCTTGAGGCGCAGCAGCGTCTCGATCAGGCGCTGGTTGTCACGTTGGTGCAGGCCGATCGACGGCTCGTCGAGCACGTAGAGCACGCCGACCAGGCCGGCGCCGATCTGGGTGGCGAGCCGGATCCGCTGCGCCTCCCCGCCCGACAGCGACCCCGAGGGCCGGTCGAGGGAGAGGTAGTCGAGCCCGACGTCGAGCAGGAACTGCAGGCGCTCGTGGATCTCCTTGAGCACCCGCTCGCCGATCTGGCGCTCGCGGGTGGTCATGTCGAGCTCGCTGAGGAACTGCGAGGCCTCGTTGATCGGCAGGGCGCAGACCTCGGCGATGCCGGCGCGCCGCGGCTCGCCGTCGGCGACCGAGGTGAGGGTCACCGAGCGCGAGACCGACTTGAGGCGGGAGCCGTCGCAGGTCGGGCACGGCACCTCGCGCATGAAGCTCTCGAAGCGCTCGCGGCTGGTGTCGGACTCGGCCTCGCGGTGGCGGCGCTCGACGTAGGAGCGCACGCCCTCGAAGGCGGCGTCGTAGGCGCGCTCGCGGCCGTAGCGGTTGCGGGTGACCACGTGCACCTTGCGCGCGTGGCCGTCGAGGATCGCCTTGCGCGCCGAGGCGGGCAGCTCCTCCCAGGGCGTGTTGAGGTCGAAGCCCAGCTCGCCGCCGAGCGCGCCCAGCAGCCGCAGGAAGTAGTCGGAGACGTGGGCGTGGCTCCACGGCTGGATCGCGCCCTCCCCCAGCGTCGCCGCCGGGTTGGGCACGACCAGCTCGCCGTCGACCTCCATCCGGGTGCCCAGGCCGGTGCAGGCCGGGCAGGCGCCGAAGGGCGAGTTGAAGGAGAACGAGCGCGGCTCGAGCTCGTCGACGTCGATCGGGTGCTCGTTGGGGCAGGCCATCTTCTCGCTGAAGCGCAGCTCGCGGTGCTCGTCGTCGGCCGGCAGGTCGACGAAGTCGAAGACCACGAGGCCGCCGGCGAGACCGAGCGCGGTCTCGACCGAGTCGGTGAGGCGGCGCTTGCTGGACTCCTTGACCGAGAGGCGGTCGACGACGACCTCGATGGTGTGCTTCTTCTGCTTGTCGAGCGTCGGCGGCGCGTCGAGCGTGTGCGTCTCGCCGTTGACGCGGGCCCGCGAGAAGCCCTGGGTCTGCAGCTGGGAGAACAGGTCGACGTACTCGCCCTTGCGCCCGCGGATGACGGGCGCGAGCACCTGGAAGCGCCGGCCCTCCTCGAGCGCGAGCACCCGGTCGACGATCTGCTGCGGCGTCTGCCGCTCGATCGGCGCGCCGCAGGTGGGGCAGTGCGGGCGTCCGGCGCGCGCGTAGAGCAGGCGCAGGTAGTCGTAGACCTCGGTGATCGTGCCCACCGTCGAGCGCGGGTTCTTCGAGGTCGACTTCTGGTCGATCGAGACCGCGGGCGAGAGGCCCTCGATGAAGTCGACGTCGGGCTTGTCCATCTGGCCCAGGAACTGCCGGGCGTACGCCGACAGCGACTCGACGTAGCGGCGCTGGCCCTCGGCGAAGATCGTGTCGAAGGCCAGCGACGACTTGCCGGAGCCGGACAGCCCCGTGAACACGATCAGGGAGTCCCGTGGAAGGTCGATCGAGACGTCCTTGAGGTTGTGCTCCCGGGCGCCCCGGATGATGAGCTGGTCCTGCACGAAGTCTCCCTGGTCGATCGAACACGCGTTCGCGATGGTACGGCGGCGCTGCCGCGAGCGCACGTCCTCGTCCACGCTCCCACGCACCACCGTCAACCGTGCCAGCGTCGACGCCCCGAACCCACACCCGCCGGGTGCGCCGTTGGTCACGCCCGACGCGGCATGCTGGACCCGACCACGCGAGCGCGACCCAGGTCGCGGAGGAGGAGCCCGAGATGTCCTACACCGGAGAGGTCCGCCCCGGCGGCGAGCCCCACGTGCGCGAGCTGTCGCGACTGAGCATCACCAAGGTCGCGGTCGACCCCGAGATGTCGAACAACTGCTACCTGCTGCGCTGCCTCGAGACCGGGCAGCAGGTGCTGGTCGACGCCGCGGCCGAGCCCGAGACCCTCCTGGCCCTCGTCGGGGACGCGGGACTCAGCGCCGTCGTGACCACGCACCAGCACTGGGACCACCACCGGGCGCTGGCCGCGGTGGTCGAGGCGACCGGGGCCGACGTGCTGGTCGGGGCGCCCGACGCCGACGCGGTCACCGAGCAGACCGGGATCGAGGTCACGCGGCGCCTGGAGCACGGGGACACCGTGCCGGTCGGCCGCTGCAACCTCGACGTGCTGGCCCTGGCCGGGCATACGCCCGGCTCGGTGGCGCTCAGGTACGACGACCCCGACGGCCACCCGCACCTGTTCACCGGCGACTCGCTGTTCCCCGGCGGCGTCGGCAACACCTTCGGCGACGACGCGGCGTTCCGCCAGCTGGTCGACGAGGTGGAGCACAAGGTCTTCGCGACGCTGCCCGACGAGACCTGGTTCTACCCGGGCCACGGGGACGACTCGACGATCGGCGCCGAGCGCCCGCACCTGCCCGAGTGGCGCGAGCGCGGCTGGTGACTCAGGCGGCCCGGCCGTCGCAGCCGGTCTCGCCGGTCGTCCCGGGCGCGCCCGTCCAGTCCGCCCCGAGCACGTCGCGGACGTCGCCGAACGCCCACGTGCCGGGTCCCTGACCCGCCGCGACCGACAGCCCGTGCAGGGCGGCGTACACCTCGAGCTCGGCCAGGTCGGGCACGGTGCCGTCCGCCAGGTGCGCGACGAGCTCCTCGTCGGACAGGTCCGCGGCCACGACGACGGCCAGGGTGTGCACGCCCCGCTGCCGGCTCCAGGCCCACATCGTGAGCGGTCGGATCCCTCGGCTGCGGGCCCGGGCCGACAGCAGGCGGATCTCCTCCTCCGGCAGCTCGTGGACCCGCATCAGCGTCTCGATGTCGTCGAGGTCGACCTGCCGGGGGTGACGGTCGACGTGGCGCAGCCGCCGGTCACGTTCGCGCGCCCGCCGGCGCTCGACCCTCGGGCCGGACGCGGTGGCGCCGGGACGACAGGCGACCAGGGCGGCGACCAGGAGGGAGAGGAGGACGGCGGGCGTGAGCATGTCGGTCTCCGGGACTTCGGGCGAGGGCGGGCAACGACTCCAACGACCTCCCTCCCCCGGCGACACCCGGCAGCCCCGACGCGGGCCCGGTGGTCTGGACCACCGGCCTCCACCGATCCCGAACGGTCGACCCGGCGGCGCGGCTCAGTGGTACGTCGCGCGGACGGTGTCGGTGACCGGCAGCGACTGGCAGGCCAGGCGGATCCCGTCGGCGAGGTCCTCCTCCTCGAGGACGTCGTTGTGCCCCATCTTCACCTCGCCCTCGAGCAGGCGCACGGCGCACGCCGAGCACTCGCCCTCGCGGCACGAGAACGGGGCGGGCACGCCCTTGGCCTCGAGGTGCTCGAGCATCGTGGTGCCCGGCTGCCAGTCGTCGAAGGAGTGGGTGGTGCCGTCGAGCTCGACCTCGAGGCGCACCGGGCCGGTGCCCGTGACCTCGACCGGCACCTCGTCCGGCACCCCGTCCGGCACCTGGCCCGGCGCGTCCAGCACCGCGTCGCCGAACGGGTTGCCGCCCAGGGACACGAACTTCTCCTGGTGCCGACGGGCCCGGGGGAAGCCGAGCTCGCGCAGGGCGGCGACCGTGGCCTTCATGAACGGCGCCGGGCCGCACACGAAGGCGTCGCGCTCGGCGTGGTCGGCGGCGAAGGCCTGCAGCTGGGCCTGCGTCGGCAGGCCCTGCACCGACTCCAGCCAGTGCACGACCTGCAGCCGCTCGGGGTGCTCGGCCGCGAGCCGGCGCAGCTCGGCGGCGAAGATGACCGAGTGCTCGTCGCGGTTGGCGTAGAACAGCACGACCCGCCCGGTGCCGCGGGCCAGGGCAGTGCGCAGGATCGACATCACCGGCGTCACCCCGCTGCCTCCGGCGAACAGCAGCAGGTCGGTGTCGAAGGAGGCGGGGGTGAAGATGCCGCTCGGCGCGAGCGACCGGATGGTCGACCCCGGCCGCAGGTGGTCGCAGATCCAGTTGGAGGCGTAACCGTCGGGAGTGCGCTTGACGGTCACGGTCAGCGGCCCGTCGTCGTGGGGGCTGGAGGACAGCGAGTAGCAGCGCGCGGCCACACCGGTCCGCTCGGAGGGCACCGCCAGCGTCAGGAACTGACCGGGCTGGTAGCGGAAGTGCTCCTCGGCACCCTCGGGGACCCGGAACGAGATGGAGCGGGCGTCGGCGGTCTCCTCGACCACGTCGACGACCTCGAGCTCGAAGATGTCGATGTCCACGTCCTCAGTATCCGTCCTCGGCCCCGACGGGGACCGCTCCGTCCCGCACAGCGGCCTCGATGCTGGCCTGCAGCCGCGGGCAGCCCTGCTGCAGGCCCCGCCCGGAGGGGTCGGGGGCGCGTCGCGACAGCTCGGGGCAGTGCGCCCGCGCGGCCGCCGTCCACTGCACGGAGGTGTGGTGCTCGCTGTTCTTCTTCACACCCACCTCGGCCAGGCAGTCCAGGCACGCCACCGTGCTGAGCCGGGCGCTGGTGTAGAGCCGCTGGTCCGCCAGCGTCTCGGGGCGCGAGGGCACGAACGAGGCCATCAGGTGCCCGTCATCACGCCGGGGTCGCTGCCCTCGGGGCTCTGCGCCCGGTCCTCGGCACGGCGCTTGGCGAGGTTCTCGGCCACCTCCTGCTGCCAGTACTCGTTGGCCAGCGTGGTGTCGACCTCGAACTCGAAGCGCTCGGTCATCTCGGGGGTGACGTCGGCGACGTCGACGTAGAACTGCTCGTACCAGCGGCGCAGCTGGTAGACCGGACCGTCCTCCTCGCACAGCAGCGGGTTCTGCACGGGCACCTTGTTCTGCCAGATCGCCACGTCCTGCAGGAAGCCGCTGCCGAACATGTCGGCGTACTTGGTGGCGATGAACTGCGCGGTCGCCTCGTCGAGGCCCTCGGGCTTCTTGACGGTGATGCCGTACTGCAGCGTGAAGGAGTCGGGCCCGGTGGGCACGTGGCAGTTGATGAGCACGACCTCGGTGCGGAAGCCCTTGTAGTCCACGTCGAGCCAGTTGATCATGTACGACGGCCCGTAGTAGGTCGCCTCGGAGCGCAGGAAGAGGTCCTCGTCGCCGTAGCCGCCGCTCACGTCGGGGCGCCCCTTCGACTCCATGTACTGCGTCGCGCGCGGACCCTCGAAGACGTTGCGGAAGCTGGTCGGGAACGACAGGTGCACGTAGTAGAAGTGCGCCATGTCGACCACGTTGTCGATGAGCTCGCGGCAGTTGGAGCCCTCGATCGGCACCACCTCCCAGAACCAGTCGGTGTACTCGTCGGTGCCGACTCCCGGCAGCTCGGGCGGCAGCAGCTCGAGGTCGGGCGCCGAGCCCTCCGGGTCGTGCCAGATCAGCAGCTGCTGGTTGCGCACCTGCGTGGCGTACTTCTGGGTGCGGGCCCGCAGCGGCACCCGGCGGGCGTACGGGATCGACTTGCAGCGCCCGTCGCCACCCCAGCGCCAGTCGTGGAACGGGCAGGCGATCTCGTCGCCCTTCACGGTGCCCTGGGAGAGGTCGCCGCCCATGTGGCGGCAGTAGGAGTCGAGGACGTTGAGCCCGCCCTGGGAGTCCTGCCAGACGACGAGCTGGCCGCCGAAGCCGGCGACCCGGTGCGGCTGGCCGTCGGCGAAGGTGCTCGCCAGGCCCAGGCAGTGCCACCCACGGGCGTAGCGCTCGGGGGCGGTGCCCTGGTCGAGGACGCGGGCGCTGCTGCTGGTCGTGCCGCTCATGGTGAGTCTCCAGTCGTACCGGTGGACCAAAACGAGAACAGGTTATAGTTTTCTGGCGGGTGGCGCCAGCCACCCGCCCCCGACCCGATGCGGAGACCACCATGCACCTGGCTCTCGAGCCCGAGCAGCTCGCCCTGCGCGAGGAGCTGCGCGAGTACTTCACCGCGCTGGTCACCCCGGAGGTCCGCGCCGGGCTGTCGGCCGCCACCGGCGAGTTCGGCGAGGCGGGGGTCTACAAGGACGTGATCCGCCGCCTGGGCAGCGACGGGTGGCTGGGCATCGGCTGGCCGGAGGAGTACGGCGGGCAGGCCCGCTCGATGGTCGACCAGCTGATCTTCACCGACGTCGCGGCCGACTTCGGGGTGCCGATCCCCTACCTGACGCTCAACACGGTGGGGCCCACGATCATGCGCTACGGCACGCAGGAGCAGAAGGACTACTTCCTGCCCCGGATCCTGGCCGGCGACCTGCACTTCTCGATCGGCTACTCCGAGCCGGAGTCGGGCACCGACCTGGCGTCGCTGCGCACCCGGGCGGTGCGCGAGGGCGACGAGTTCGTCATCAACGGCCAGAAGATGTGGACCTCGCTCGTCCAGTACGCCGACTGGCTCTGGCTGGCCTGCCGCACCGACCCCGACCTGCCGCGGCACAAGGGCCTGTCGATGATCCTGGTCCCCGCCGACTCCCCCGGCTTCTCCTACACCCCCGTGCACACCGTCGCGGGCGTCGGCACCAGCGCGACCTACTACGAGGACGTGCGGGTGCCGGTCGGCAACCTGGTGGGAGAGCTCAACGGCGGCTGGTCGCTGATGACCAACCAGCTCAACCACGAGCGGGTCGCCCTGACGTCCTCGGCGCCGCTGGTGCAGTCGCTGGCGCAGGTGCGCCGCTGGGCGCAGGAGACCAAGAACCCCGACGGTCAGCGCGTCATCGACACCGAGTGGGTGCAGGTCGCGCTGGGGCGCGCGCACGCGCGCATCGAGATGCTGACGCTGCTGAACTGGAAGCTCGCCTCCGACGCCGACCTCGGCATCGACCTCTCCCCCGCCGAGGCGTCGGCCACCAAGATCTACGGCTCCGAGCTGGCCACCGAGGTCTACCGCTCGCTGATGGAGGTCGTGGGACCCCAGGCCGGGCTGGCGGCCGGCTCCGAGGGCGCGGTCCTCGCCGGTCGCCTCGAGCGCTACCACCGCTCGGCGCTGGTGATGACCTTCGGCGGCGGCACCAACGAGATCCAGCGCGACATCATCGGCTACGTGGGCCTCGGCCTGCCTGCAGCGAAGAGGTGACCAGGATGGACTTCACTTTCACTCCCGAGCAGGACGAGGCGGCCGAGCTGGCCGCACGCATCCTCGCCGACCGCACCGGCACCGAGCGGATGTCTGCCGTCGAGGCCGCCGGCGACCGCTTCGACCGCGACCTGTGGCAGCACCTCGGCTCGGCCGGGCTGCTGTCGCTGGCGGTGCCCGAGCAGCACGGTGGGGCCGGTCTCGGCCTGGTCGAGCTGTGCCGCGTGCTGGTCGAGGTGGGGCGCCGCGTCGCGCCCGTGCCGCTGGCGGTGCACGGCGCCGTCGCGCTGCTGCTGGCCGAGCACGCCAGCCCCGAGCAGCAGGCCCGCTGGCTGCCCGGCGCCGCCGACGGCTCCGGGGTGCTCACCGCCGCGGTCGCCGAGGAGCGCAGCCACCTGCCGGAGCGGCCGGGCACCACCGCCGAGCAGCACGACGGCGGCTGGCTGCTGCGCGGCACCAAGGTGCTGGTGCGCGCCGGCCACGCGGCGGCGGCGTACGTCGCCAGCGCGAGCACGGCCGACGGCACCGGGCTCTTCCTGGTCGAGGCCGACGCCTCGGGGCTGCGCGGCACGCCGGGCCGCAGCAGCGACGGCGACACGGTCACGCGCCTGGAGCTCGACGGTGTCCGGGCCGAGCCCGTCGGCACCCCGGGCGACCCGGGCGCCACCCGGCTGGGCCACCTGCTCACCGTGTGCACCGCGGCCGAGCTGCTCGGCGTCACCGAGGGGGCGCTGCACCTGACCGCCGGCTACGCCCGCACCCGCGAGCAGTTCGGGCGCCCCATCGGGACCTTCCAGGCGGTCTCGCAGCGGCTCTCCGACGGCTACATCGACGTGCTGGGCCAGCGCCTGGTCCTGTGGTCGGCGGTGTGGCGCGCGGCCGAGGGCCTGCCGGCCGCCACCGAGGTGGCCGTGGCCAAGCTCTGGGCCGCGGACGCCGCGCACCGGCTGGCGCACACCGCCGTGCACGTGCACGGCGGCGTCGGCATCGACCTCGACGGCGAGGCGCACCGCTACTTCACGACCGCCAAGCGCTTCGAGTTCGCCTTCGGCAGCGCGACCGAGCAGGCGCTCTCGATCGGTCGCGCGCTGGCCGCCGAGCCGGCCTGAGCGCTGCGCTACCCCTGGCTGGCCAGGTGGTAGCGCAGGCTCGAGAGCAGGTCGACGGTGCCGTGCTTGATGCGCTTGGGCTCGTCGGCGGGGAACACGCGCGCGGTCTCCACCGTGGCCTTCTCGCCCTGGTCCCGGCTGGCACCGGCGGCGATGAGCAGCGCGAGCTGACCGCTGACCTGGGGGGCCGCCATCGAGGTGCCCGCCCACCGGGCGAAGCCGCGCGCCGGGACCGGCCCCAGGACCCGGCTGGCCGGGGCCGCCACGTCGACCCAGCCGCCCCAGTTGGCGAACTTGGAGACCGAGTCGCGGCGCACCGACACCGAGGTGACGGCGAGGACGCCCTTGTTCGCGGCCGGGTATGCCTTCTGGTCCCGTGCGGAGTTCCCCGCGGCCGCGACCACCTCCACGCCCTCGGCGTGGGCGTGCTCGAGGGCCAGGTCGAGGAGCTTCGAGCCGAGCTCGTCGGACGTCCCGAGGCTGAGGTTGATCACGTCGGCGCCGGCGTCGGTGGCGTCGAGGACCGCCTGGGCGACCAGGTAGATGCTGCCGGTGCCGTCGCCGTCGAGGACCCGCATCGGCATGATGCGCGCGTCGGGGGCGACGAGGGCCACCAGCCCGGCGACGAAGGTGCCGTGGCCGTATGCCTCGTCGACGACGCCGTTGGCGTTGCGGTCGAGGCCCTGCGCGCGGTCACGGGGGCGCGAGTCGTCGTCGACGTAGTCGTACCCGTGGCGCAGCCGGCCCCGCAGCACGGGGTGGCTGCGGGCGACACCGGTGTCGAGCACGGCGACGCGGACCCCCTCGCCGGTCGAGATCCGGTGCACGCGCTTGAGCTTGAACTGCTTGGCCACGGGCTGGCGCAGGAACTTCTCGGTCCGCGGCCTCACCTTCGTCGGCGACCCGGCCGGCCAGCTGTGGTAGCGGTCGTCGGCGAGGAGCGTGCGCACGTCGAGCTCGGCGAACAGCACCCCCTGCTGCTTCTCGATGCTCTTGGCGAGGTCCTTGGCGTCGCCGTCGTCCTCGCGCGTCTCCGGGTCGGTCGGCCGGTAGAGGTAGATCTGGCGCGAGGCCAGCACGTCGTCCTCCAGCGTGACCGGGAAGTCGCGGGTCACGTCGTCGGCGGTGTAGCCGCTCGCGGGGTCGAGCTTGACGACGATGTCGGTGCCCCGTCGTTCCTCGTCGTCGTCGTCGCGGGTCGACGTCGACGGCTGCGACGGAGCCGCCGTCGGCGCGGTGGCGGCGGGTGCGCCGGACGCCGTGGAGGTCAGCGGCAGCGTGGCCGCGACCGTGGCCCACAGCACGACGGCCAGCGCTCCTGCGGTCGAGCGCCGGAGGGGGTGGTGGCTGCTCATGAGGACTCCTCGGTGGTGAGGTCGAGCTCGGCGACGATGGACATCTCCCCGTTGCTGACGCGCAGCGCGGTGACCCCGCGCGGCGCCTCGATGCGGAACCTACCCAGGTCGTCGGCGTCGACCGACGGCACGGAGCGGCCGGGGCCCACGACCTCGGCGGTGAAGACCGGCGAGCTGCTGTCGTGGGACAGCAGCACCTGCCCCCGCAGGTCGACGACGTCATCGGCATCCGTCGACCTCGCCTCCACCATCAGGTCGGCCATCTCGCACTGCCACATCAGGTGCACCGCCTCCGGACCCAGTCCGGTGCCGGCGCCGCGGACGGCGAGACCGAGCTGCTGGTGCCGGCTGTCGAAGACCAGGGAGGCGACCACCTCGAGCAACCGGCTCGCGCGGGACGCGGGCGCCCGGTGCCAGTCCTGGAAGGACTGGCGCAGCCGCTGCCGCAGCACCGGCGGTGGGTCGACCAGGGGCAGGTCGCGGCCGGCTGCGACGACCAGGCGGACGAAGGCCACCTCGGCGCGGAAGCCGGGGTCGGCGTCAGCCAGCTCGGCCGCGCGCGCGGCCTGGTCGGCACTCAGCCGGCCCTCGACCCAGTCGGCCGCCATGCCCCGCGGACCGCGGGAGGGTGGGGTGCTCATGTCGTCTCCTCAAGCATCCCGCGCAACTTCTCCAGACACCGGCCCCGCAGCGGCCCGATGCCCCCGATCGAGCGCCCGAGCTCGCGGGCGACCTGGGCGTACGTCGGTCGCCTGGCGTCGAAGTAGAGGGCCGTGATCAGCTCGCGGCAGGG
>JBFGFQ010000079.1:0-12461 GCA_041579495.1 Nocardioides sp. | reverse complement strand
GGCTGGGACGACGCCATCGCGGTGCAGCGGCTCGAGGACGCCGGCGTCACCTTCCACCACGGCACCGGGCGCCTGGCCGGCACCGGGCGCGTGGTCGTCGAGCTGCCCGACGGCGGCACCCGCACCTACGACGCCGCGCGCGGCGTCGTGCTCAACCCCGGCACCCGCCCGGCCGAGCTGCCGGTCGACGGGCTCGCGGGCACGCCGTACTGGACCAACCGCGACGCCGTGCAGGTCACCGAGCTGCCCGGCTCGCTCATCGTGATCGGCGGCGGCCCGATCGGCGCCGAGATGGCGCAGGTCTTCCACCGCTTCGGGGTGCGCACCACCCTGCTCGAGGCCGGCCCGCGCATCCTCGGCCCCGACGAGCCCGAGGCCGCCCGGGTCCTCGAGGAGGTCTTCGTCGGTGAGGGCATGCGGGTGATGACCGGGGTCGACATCACCTCGGTCAGCCACGCCGACGGCGGCTTCGAGGTCGCCCTGGCCTCCGGCGAGACCCTGCACGCCGACAAGCTGCTCCTGGCCGCCGGGCGCACCCCCAACCTCGACGACATCGGCCTCGAGACCGTCGGGCTCGACCCGTCGGCCGGCACCATCGAGGTCGACGAGCACCTGCGGGCCGGCGAGCGGCTGTGGGTGATCGGCGACGTCACCGGCAAGGGCGCCTTCACCCACGTCGCGATGTACCAGTCGGCGATCGCGCTGCGCGACATCACCGGCCAGGACGGGCCGCCCGCGCAGTACCACGCGGTGCCGCACACCACGTTCACCGACCCCGAGGTCGCCGGGGTGGGCATGACCGAGCAGCAGGCGCGCGACGCCGGACTGCGGGTGCGCGTGGGCCTGGCCCCCATGGAGTCCTCCTCGCGCGGCTGGCTGCACGGCCCCGGGGGCCGCGGCCTCGTCAAGGTCGTCGAGGACGCCGACCGGGGTGTGCTGGTCGGCGCCACGGCCATGGGACCCTCGGGCGGGGAGGTGCTGGGCTTCCTCGCCGTGGCCGTCCACGCCGAGGTCCCGGTCGCGACGCTGCGACGGATGATCTACGCCTACCCGACGTTCCACCGCACGATCGAGACCGCGCTCGGCGACCTGGAGGAGGAGCAGTGATGGCGAACCCCGCCGACCTCGGCAAGAAGGCCGAGGACCACCGTTGGGTCGACCACGCGGCGCGAGCCGGGATGGTCGCCTACGGCGTGGTCAACCTGCTGATCGCCTGGCTCGCCCTGCAGCTGGCCTTCGGCGACCGCGAGGGCAGCACCACCAGCAGCGGCGCCATGTCGCAGCTGGCCCAGCAGCCCTTCGGCAAGGTGCTGGTCTGGCTGGTGGCGGTCGGGATGCTGCTGCTCGTGGGCTGGCGCGGCATCGAGGCCGCCTTCGGCCACGACGACGAGGACGGTGCCAAGCGCACCGGCAAGCGCGTCTTCTCGGCCGGCAAGGCGCTGATCTACCTGGCGATCGCCATCAGCGCGATCCGCGTCGCCACCAGCGCCGGCAGCGGCGGGGGCAAGGGCGGCGGCACCGACTCGACCACCAAGAAGCTGATGGACCTGCCCGGCGGGCAGACCCTGGTCTTCCTCATCGGCGCCGGCATCATCGGCTACGGGATCTTCCAGATCTACCACGCCTGGAGCGGCAACTTCCGCGACAACCTGACCGCCGAGGGCGAGCGCGGCGGCTCCGGCACGGCGTACGTCGCCTTCGGCACCGCCGGCTACACCGCGAAGGGGATCGCGATCGGGATCGTGGGCAGCCTCTTCGTCTACGCCGCGGTCACGCACTCGGCCAAGAAGTCCGGTGGGCTCGACGTCGCCCTGCAGAAGGTCCTGCAGCAGCCGTTCGGGCCGTTCCTGCTGGGCGCCCTGGCGCTGGGCATCGGCGCCTACGGGCTCTTCTGCTTCGCCCGCGCCCGGCACCTGTCGCGGTGAGCGCGCGTTGAGCAGCACCCACCGGGTCGTCGACGTCGTCGTCCTCGGGGTCGGCTCGGGCGGGGAGCTGGTGGCGCGCAAGCTGGCCGCGGCCGGGCTGCGGGTCGTGGCCGTCGACTCCAGCCTCGTCGGCGGCGAGTGCCCGTTCTACGGGTGCACGCCCTCCAAGCTGGTCATCCGTGCTGCCGACGCGCTGGCCGAGGCCCGCCGTGCCGACGGGCTCGGCGGCAAGGTCGACGTGCAGGCCTCGCTCGGGCCTGCCGCGCAGCGGGTGCGCGAGGCCACCCACGACTGGCACGACGATGCCCACGTCGGGTCCCTGGAGGAGGCCGGGGTGCGTGTCGTGCGTGGGCACGGCCGACTGGCGGGGACCGGCGTGGTCGAGGTCGACACCCCCGGCGGCACGACCCGGTTGGTGGCGACCCGGGGCGTGGTGCTCAACACCGGGACCGCCCCGGCGGTCCCGGAGGTCGAGGGCCTCGACGCCACGCCGTACTGGACCAACCGCGACGTGCTCGCGGTCTCGGAGGCGCCCGCCTCGCTGGCGCTCGTCGGGGGTGGTCCGATCGGCGTCGAGATCGCCCAGGCGCTGCGCCGCTTCGGCACCGAGGTCACCGTGCTCGAGGCGGGGCCACGGCTGCTCGGCCCCGAGGAGCCGGAGGCCGCCGCGCTGCTCACCGAGGTGCTGCGTGACGAGGGCGTCGACGTGCGCCTCGACGCCGACCTGGCCCGCGTCGACCACGACGGCGAGCACTTCCACCTCGACGTCGACGGCGAGCGGCTCGTGGTCGAGCGGCTGCTGGTGGCCGCCGGGCGCTCCGAGAACCTGGGGGACGTCGGGCTCGACACCGTGGGCCTCGACCCCGGCGCCGACCACGTGGCGACCGACGAGCGGATGCGTGCCGGCGAGCGCCTGTGGGCCGTCGGCGACATCACCGGGCGAGGGCCGTGGACCCACGTCTCGCTCTACCAGGGCGCGCTCGTGGTCCGCAACGTGCTGGACGACGGGTCGGGCGACGCCGGGCCGTGGGCCGACTACCGGGCGGTGAGCCGGGTGACCTTCACCGACCCCGAGATCGGTGCGGTCGGGCTCACCGAGGCGCAGGCGCGCGAGCAGGGCATCGACGTCGTCGTCGGCACCGCCGACGTCGCCGAGGGTCCCCGCGGCTGGATCCACCAGGCGCAGGGACTCGTCAAGGTGGTCGCCGACCGCGAGCGCGGGGTCGTGGTCGGGGCGACCACCATGGCGCCGTACGGCGGGGAGGTGCTGGGCCTGCTGAGCACCGCGGTGCACGCCCGGGTGCCGGTGGCGGTGCTGCGCACGATGCACTTCGCCTACCCGACCTTCCACCGGACCATCGAGGCGGCGCTGAAGGAGACCGGCCTCTAGTCCGGTCCGGACGCTGGTGTGGACGCGCCGCGATCGGGGAAGGAGCCCCTCCAGCACGCCGCTGCCTCAGGAGGACCCATGACCCAGGGCCAGTTCCACCACCGCGCCGACACCGGCGACCGGCTCCACAGCCGTGCGGCCCCGGTCGTGCCGACCCGGCCCGAGGAGCCGCGTCGCTTCATGAGCGCCACCGACTTCCTCGACCGGCGCGCCGAGGAGACCGGGCAGGGACCGGCGACCTGGGGGTGGCGCGGGGCGCTGAACCGTGCGGGCGGCGGGCTGTGGCGGCTGCCGATGGGGCCGGCCGAGCAGCTCCACGAGCAGCATCGTGCTGCGATCCAGCGCGACTTCGACGGTCCGCGCACGATCGCCTTCATCAACCCCAAGGGGGGCGCCGCCAAGACCACCGGCGTGCTCGCCGCCGGCTACACGTTCGGCACCGTGCGCGGCGGCGGTGTCGTCGCGTGGGACAACAACGAGACCCGCGGCACCCTGGGCATGCGGGGCATCCGGAACGCCCGCAGCACCCACCGCAACACCACCCGCGAGCTGCTCGAGGACCTGGACCGCTTCAGCGACGTCCACCAGTCGCGCATCGGCGACCTCGGTGCGTTCGTGCGCTCGCAGGGCGACGCGCACTTCGACGTGCTCGCCTCCGACGAGCGCCCCGACGTGACCGGGACGATCCGCGCCGACGACTTCGCGGCCGTGCACGCGCTGCTCGAGCGCTTCTACCGGATCATCCTGGTCGACACCGGCAACAACATGCGCGCCGAGAACTGGCTGGCCAGCGCCGAGCAGGCCGACCTGCTGGTGGTCACCAGCACCGTGCGCGAGGACACCGGCTACTCCGGTCTGTGGATGCTCGACGCGCTGCAGGACGCCGGGCACACCGACCTCAAGCACAAGTGCGTGACCGTGCTCTCCGACCCCTCGCCGAAGGTCGACGACAGGCTGGCCCGCGACCTGGTCGACGTCTACGAGCAGCGCACCCGCGCGGTCCACCGGGTGCCCTACGACCCGGCCCTGGTCGCTGGCTCGGTGGTCCCGTACGCCGAGCTCTCCGCCGCCACCCGCCGCTCGTGGCTCGAGGCGTGCGCGGGGATGGCCGAGACGCTGTGAGCCACGGGAATGCGGGGGAGCGCGACGGTGCTGGGGACGACATGCGTGCAGTCGTCTACAGCCAGACCGGTCCCTCCTCCGTGCTCTCCGTCGTCGAGCGCCCCGTCCCCGAGCCCGGTCCGGGCGAGGTGCGGGTGCGCGTCGTGCGTGCCGGGGTGAACCCCACGGACTGGAAGTTCCGCGCCAACGCCAAGAACGGGCCCTGGGACGAGGTCGTGCCGGGCCAGGACGCCGCCGGCGTCGTCGACGCCGTCGGCGAGGGCGTCGAGGGCTTCGCGGTGGGCGACCGGGTCTGGACCCTGGTGGCCCAGTGGTCGCGTCCGGGCGGCACCGCCGCCGAGCACACCGTCCTGCCCACGACGCGGGTGGCTGCGTTGCCCGACGAGGCGTCGTACGACCTGGGCGCCTCGCTCGGCGTGCCCGCCGTGACGGCGCACCGGGCGCTGACGGCGGGGGAGGGCGCCCCGAGGCTCGCGCCCGGCACCCTCGCGGGCAGCACCGTGCTGGTCGCCGGCGGCGCCGGCGCGGTCGGCAACGCCGCGATCCAGCTCGCCGTGTGGGCGGGCGCCACCGTGGTCACCACCATCAGCAGCGACGAGAAGGCAGAGCTGGCCCGCTCCGCCGGCGCCCACCACGTCGTCAACTACCGCACCGAGGACGCCGCCGCCCGCATCAAGGAGATCGCCCCGGAGGGCATCGACCTCGTGGTCGAGGTGGCGCTGGCGCAGAACCTGGCGCTCGACGTCGAGGTGCTGCGCAACCGGGGGACGCTGGCCTACTACGCCGACAACGGCGGGGCCGAGGCGACGCTGCCGGTGCGGGGGACCTTCGCGAAGAACCTGCGACTGCAGGGCCTGCTGCTCTACACGCTCGGTGACGACCTGCTGGCCGCGGCGGTCGAGGACGTGACGGCCGCCGTCGCAGCCGGTGCGCTGCGGGTCGGGGAGGACGTCGGGATGCCGCTGCACCACTACCCGCTGGAGGAGACCGCCGCCGCCCACGACGCCGTCGAGGCCGGCGCGGTCGGCAAGGTCCTCATCGACGTCGCGACCGCCTGAGAGGGGGGCGACGCGCGCCGGCTCAGTCGCGCTTCGCCCTGCCCCAGCCGTGCCAGCGGTCGACGCGCACCCACGCGCTGGTGCGCGGCGACTCGCGGTCGCGGTACTCGTGCCCGAGGTAGTGGTGCGACAGCCGGTCGATGTCGACCAGGCCCTCGTCGGGCCGCAGCTCGACGACCTCGCCGATCATCGTCACGTGGGTGTACCAGCTGTCGGCGTCGAGCACCGAGATGCTGATCCGGGGGTCGCGGCGCAGGTGGCCCAGCCGCACCCGGGTGTCGTCCATGTTGACCAGCACGGTGCCCGCCCGGGGTCCGTCGGTCTCCAGGAGGTACCAGGTCGGCGCGGTGACCGGGGTCCCGTCCTGGCGCAGCGTCGCCACGACGCTGGGGTTGGGGCGGCGCAGCAGGTCGACGACGCCGTCGGGCAGGGAGGCTCCGGTCATGGGGCCAGCCTAGGCGCGCCCACTGCTAGGGTGCTCCCGATCGACATCCTTTAACGAGCCGTCCCGTGAGGCGGAGAAGGAGGTCCGGCCACGTGAGTGCGCCTTCCGAGACCACCGACGAGGGCCGCGTGGTCCTCGACGCCCGTGACATCGCCCGGGCGCTGACCCGGATCTCCCACGAGATCCTCGAGCGCAACAAGGGCCCCCAGGACCTCGTGCTGCTCGGCATCCCGACCCGCGGCGTGGGCCTGGCCCGGCGCATCGCGGAGCGGATCGCGGCGACCGAGGGCGTCCAGGTGCCGGTGGGCTCCCTCGACATCACCCTCTACCGCGACGACCTGCGCCAGCAGCCGGCCCGCGGCCCGCAGCACACCGAGGTGCCGCCAGGCGGCATCGACGGGCGCACGGTCGTGCTCGTCGACGACGTCCTCTACAGCGGCCGCACCGTGCGCTCGGCGCTCGACGCGATGCGCGACCTGGGGCGCCCCGACGTGGTGCGCCTGGCGGTGCTGGTCGACCGGGGGCACCGCGAGCTGCCGATCCGCGCCGACCACGTCGGCAAGAACCTGCCGAGCGCGCGCACCGAGCGGGTGATGGTCCGCCTCGACGAGTACGACGGTCACGACGAGGTCCGCATCGCCGGCACCGGGGCGGCCGAGGTGGGCGCCTCGTGAGGAAGCACCTGCTCTCGGTCGACGACCTCACCGTCGACGACATCGCCACGATCTTCGCCACCGCCGCGGAGATGCACGACGTGCAGCGCCGCGAGGTCAAGAAGCTGCCCGCGCTGCGCGGGCGCACCGTCATCAACCTGTTCTTCGAGGACTCCACCCGCACCCGCTCGTCCTTCGAGATCGCCGGCAAGTGGCTCTCGGCCGACACCATCAACATCACCGGCAAGGGCAGCTCGGCCTCGAAGGGCGAGAGCCTGCGCGACACCGTGCTGACCATCACGGCGATGGGCGTCGACGCGCTGGTGATGCGCCACTCCGCCAGCGGCGCCGCCCACCAGGTCGCGCAGTGGGTCGACGCCAGCGTCATCAACGCCGGCGACGGCACGCACGAGCACCCCTCGCAGGCCCTGCTCGACGCGTACACGCTCCAGCGCCGCCTCGGCTCGCTCGAGGGCAGGCGGGTGCTGCTGGTGGGCGACCTGACCCACAGCCGGGTCTTCCGCTCCAACGTCAAGTGCCTGACCCGGCTCGGCGCCGAGGTCACGGTCGTGGCGCCGCCGACGCTGATGCCCAGCGGTGTCGACGCCTGGTCGCGCGAGGCCGGCTTCGCGACGTCGTACGACCTCGACGAGGCGCTGCCGAAGGCCGACGCGGTGATGATGCTGCGCGTGCAGCGCGAGCGGATGAGCGGCGGGTACTTCCCGAGCGCGCGGGAGTACACCGTGGGCTACGGGCTGACCCGCGACCGGCTGGCCGTGCTCGGCCCCGACGTGCCGATCTGCCACCCGGGCCCGATGAACCGCGGCCTCGAGATCGCCGCCGACGCCGCCGACGCGGCCCAGTCGCTGGTGCTCGACCAGGTGTCGTCGGGTCTGGCCGTGCGGATGTCGATCCTCTACCACCTGCTGGCCGGCGAAGGAGCCTCGTGATGACTGACCAGGACCGGATCCTGCTGCGGGGGGCCTCGCTGCTGGGCGAGCGGGGCGCCGACGTGCTCGTCGTCGACGGCGTGGTCGCCGAGATCGGCACGCCCTCGGCCGAGGGCGCCCGCGTCGTCGACGCCGACGGGCTGGTGGCGCTGCCCGGGCTCGTCGACCTGCACACCCACCTGCGCGAGCCGGGCCGCGAGGACGCCGAGACCGTGCTGACCGGCTCCCGGGCCGCGGCCGCGGGCGGCTACACCGCCGTGCTGGCGATGGCCAACACCTCACCGGTCACCGACACCGCCGAGGCCGCCGAGCGCGTGCACGACCTGGGCCTGGCCGCCGGCCTGGTCGACGTGGTGCCGGTCGGGGCGGTCACCAAGGGGCTGGGCGGCGAGGAGCTCGCCGAGCTGGGGCTGATGGCGCGCTCGCGGGCGCGGGTGCGGGTCTTCTCCGACGACGGCCGCTGCGTGGCCAACCCGCGCGTGATGCGCCGGGCGCTGGAGTACGTCAAGGCGTTCGGCGGTGTGGTCAGCCAGCACGCCCAGGACCCCGACCTCGCCGGCCCGCAGTCGTGCTGCCACGAGGGCGAGCTCTCCGGGCGGCTGGGCCTGCCCGGCTGGCCCGGCGTGGCCGAGGAGGTCATCGTCGCGCGCGACGTGATGCTGGCGCGCCACACCGGCTCGCGGGTGCACGTCGCGCACGCCTCGACCGCGGGCACCGTCGAGGTGCTGCGCTGGGCCAAGGCGCAGGGCATCGCCGTCACCGCCGAGGTGACCCCGCACCACCTGCTGCTGACCACCGACCTGCTCGGCGGCTACGACCCGACGTACAAGGTCAACCCGCCGCTGCGGCCGGCCGAGGACGTCGAGGCGCTGCGCGCCGCGCTGGCCGACGGCACGATCGACGCGGTGGCCACCGACCACGCTCCGCACGCGCGCCACGACAAGGAGCACGCGTTCGTCGACGCCGCCTTCGGGATGCTCGGCCTCGAGACGGCGCTGCCGGTGGTGGCGTCGGTGATGGTCGAGAGCGGGCTGATGACGTGGGCCGACGTGGCCCGGGTGATGTCGACGACCCCGGCGGCGATCGCCGGGCTCGAGGGTCAGGGGCGCGGCATCGAGGTCGGCGCGCCGGCCAACCTCGTGCTCGTCGACCCCGCCGCCGACGTCACCGTCGACCGCGACGCCTCGGTCTCGCTCTCGCGCAACAACCCGTGGCACGGGCGCACCTTCGGTGCCGCGGTGCGCCACACGCTGCTGCGCGGGCGGCCGACGGTGCTCGACGCAAGCCTGGTCTGAGCCTCTCGTGAGCCCCCGGCTCAGCCGGCCCGGCGGGCCGTGAGCAGCAGGTACTCCCACGACATGTCGGGGGCGCCGCCGAACTCGTCCGGCAGGGCGGCCAGGTCGGCGTCCAGCGCGGCGACCCGGTCGGCGTCGTCGCCCAGGCCCCGGTAGGCCGCGATGGTGGGGCCGTAGCTGGTCTTGAAGAAGTCGCGGAACGCCTCGCCGGACCCGAAGCACGAGACCGGCAGCCGGCGGCGCTCGGCCATGACGTCCTCCACCCGGTCGCCCAGCAGGGCGCGCACGTGCTCCTCGTCGCCCCACAGGGGCGGCGGCTGCACGCCGGGCGGCGGGGCGGGCACGTAGGGCCGCATGGTGGCGAAGAACCGGCCGATGAAGCCCTCGGGCGTCCAGGACACCAGGCCGAGACGACCACCGGCGCGGCAGACCCGCACGAGCTCGTCGGCCGCCGCCTGGTGGTGCGGCGCGAACATCACGCCGACGCAGGACGTCACGGCGTCGAAGGTGTGGTCGGCGTACGGCAGCGACTCGGCGTCGTCGGTGGCCCACTCGATGCTGAGCCCGGCCGCGGCCGACGCCGCGCGCCCGGCCTCGACGAGCTCGGGGGTGAGGTCGGAGGCGACCACCTCGGCGCCCGCGGCGGCGGCCGGCAGGGCCACGGTGCCCGAGCCCGCGGCCACGTCGAGGACCCGGTCGCCGGGCCCGATCCGGCAGGCCTCCACGAGGACCTGCCCGAGCGGCGCGACGATGGCGGAGGCGACGGCGGGGTAGTCGCCGAGCGCCCACATGGCGCGGTGCCGTTGCTTGAGCGCCAGGTCGGCGGCGGGGTCGGCGGCGGGGTCGGGGTGCGTGGTGGTCATGGCTGCTCCTCGGGTTCCAGCCGACGAGCCTAGACCCGCCCGTAGGCTCGCCGCGTGCACCGAATCGATGATCCGCTGCGCCGGCTGCTGGACGCGCCGCCGGACCTGCCGGTCGTCGGTGGGCTGGCCGCGCTGACCGCCGCGCTCGCCGAGCGGGGCAGCGCGGTGGTGCAGGCCCCACCCGGCACCGGCAAGACGACGATGGTGCCGCCGGCCGTCGCCGACCTGCTGGGCGAGGGTGGACGGGTGGTCGTCACCCAGCCGCGGCGGATCGCGGCCCGGGCGGCCGCCCGCCGGCTGGCGGCGCTGCTGGGCGAGCCGGTCGGTCGGACGGTCGGCTACGCGGTGCGCGGCGAGCGGCGCACGTCGGCGGCGACCCGGATCGAGGTCGTCACCACCGGCCTGCTGCTGCGCCGGCTGCAGCGCGACCCCGAGCTGCCCGGCATCGGCGCGGTGGTGCTCGACGAGGTGCACGAGCGCGGGCTCGACGCCGACCTGGCCCTGGCGCTGCTGGTCGACGTGCGGTCGGTGCTGCGCGAGGACCTGCTGCTGGTGGCGATGTCCGCGACGGTCGAGGCCGGGCGCACGGCCGCGCTGCTCGGCGACCCGCCGGTGCCGGTGGTCGACGTGCCCGGGGCGCTGCACCCGGTCGAGCGGCGCTGGTCACCGCTGCCGTCGGGCGTGCTGCGGCTCGACGACCGCGGCGTCACGCCGGGCTTCCTCGACCACGTCGCGGCCACCACCCGGGTCGCGCTGGCCGAGGGGGAGGGCGACGTGCTGGTCTTCGTGCCCGGCGTCGCCGAGGTCGACGGGGTGGTACGCCGCCTGGCCGGGGTCGAGGCCGACGTGCGGCCGTTGCACGGCCGGTTGCCGGGGGAGCAGCAGGACCTGGCGCTGACCGCAGGGACGCGTCGCCGGGTGGTGGTCTCGACCGCGGTCGCGGAGTCGTCGCTGACGGTGCCGGGGGTGCGCTCGGTGGTCGACGCGGGGCTGTCGCGCGAGCCGCGCACCGACCACCGGCGCGGCCTGGCCGGGCTGGTGACGGTGCGGGTCTCGCGGGCCGCCGCGGAGCAGCGCGCCGGGCGCGCGGGGCGCGAGGGCCCGGGGCGGGTGCACCCGTGCTGGTCGGAGGCCGAGCACGCGCACCTGCCGGCGCATCCCGAGCCCGAGATCGCGGTCGCCGACCTCACCGGCCTGGCGCTCGAGCTGGCGGTGTGGGGCAGCCCCGACGGTGCCGGCCTGGCGCTGATGGACCCACCGCCGGCGCCCGCGCTGGCGACCGCGCGAGCCACGCTGGTGGACCTGGGGGCGGTGGACGCGTCCGGCGCCGTGACCGCCCGGGGCCGCGAGATCGCCGGGGTGCCGGTCGACCCGCGGCTGGCCCGGGCGCTGCTCGACGGCGCGGGTCTGGTCGGGGCGAGGCGGGCCGCCGAGGTGGTGGCGATGCTCTCGGAGGACGTGCGCCCGCCCGGGGGCGACCTCGTCGCGGGGCTGCGCCGGCTGCGGCGGGGTGGCCCGGGGTCGGGGCCCTGGCGGGCCGCGGTGCAGCGGCTGGCCGGGTTCGTGGACGCCGCGACGACACCGACCGAGCAGCTCACCGACGACCTGGCGGTGGGCCTGGTGGTGGCCCTGGCGCACCCCGACCGGGTGGCGCGGCGCCGCCCCGGTGGGGCGGCGTACCTGATGGTGGGCGGGACGGGTGCGGTGCTGCCGCGCGGTGAGTCGGCGCTGGCGGGCCTGGAGTGGGTCGCGGTCGCGGATGTCGACCGGCGCGCGGGGGAGCGGGAGGCGCGGGTGCGCTCGGCGGCGCCGCTCGACGCCGACCTGGCGCTGGAGGCCGCGGCCGCGCGGTGGGGCGAGGACGACGAGGTGGTCTGGCGTGAGGGCCGGGTCGTGGCGCGCCGGGTGACGCGGCTGGGCGCGATCGAGCTGGCGTCGTCGCCGCTGGCGGAGCCGCCGGTCGAGGCGGTGGGCGCCGCGGTGCGCGAGGGGCTGCGGCGCGACGGGCTCGCGGCGCTGCCGTGGAAGGAGTCGGCGCGCGAGCTGCGGGCGCGGCTGGCGTTCCTGCACCGGGCGCTGGGGGAGCCGTGGCCCGACGTGGGCGACGAGGCCCTGCTGGCGGGCCTGGACAGCTGGCTCGACCTGTCCCGGGTGCGGTCGGGCCGCGACCTGGCCCGGCTCGACGTGCTGTCGGGGCTGCGTGGGCTGCTGCCCTGGCCCGAGGCGGCGCGGCTCGACGAGCTGGCGCCCGAGCGGGTCGACGTGCCGAGCGGGTCGTCGGTGCGGGTCGACTACACCGACCCGGAGCAGCCGGTGCTGGCGGTGAAGCTGCAGGAGGTCCTCGGCTGGGCGGCGACCCCGCGGCTGGCGGACGGTCGGGTGCCGCTGCTGCTGCACCTGCTCTCGCCGGCCCGACGTCCGCTGGCGGTCACCGCCGACCTGGCGTCGTTCTGGGAGCAGGCCTACCCGGCGGTGCGCGGCGAGATGCGCGGGCGCTACCCGAAGCACCCGTGGCCCGAGGACCCGTGGAGCGCGCCGGCGACGGCGAGGACGAAACGGCGCGGCGAGCCCTAGGGTGGCGCCATGATCTCGGTGCTGCTGCTGGCCTTCTCGGGGCCGGACGACCCGCCTGCCAAGTGCTTCCGCACGAACGAGTTCGGCGACCTGCCGACCTGCACGTACAGCGGCGGTGAGTGGGTGCGCAGCTACCCCTCCTCGGGTCTCGGGCCGGGGCCCGGCGGGGGCGGTGGGTTCGAGGGC
>JBFGFQ010000078.1:0-12510 GCA_041579495.1 Nocardioides sp. | reverse complement strand
TCGTCCAGCTCGAAGTCTCCTGACGTGGGGCTGAGGCTGGACGACGCGGCACGAACGGTCGAGGCACACGGCATCGGTGGGGCCAAGGACCTGCCGATCTCGCCGGAGCTGGCGATAGCCGGTGCCGTCGCCGCGCTGACGATCTCCTTCACCGTCCTCGCGCTGGCCTGGCGCACCCCGCGCTACGCCTCCGAGGGCCGCCCGCCCCGCGGAGGGCACCCGCTGCCCGACGTCCTGCAGGGCGTCGTCGACTCGGTGGCCTGGCGCGCCGGGCTGCGCGTGGTCGGCCTGCTGTTCTTCGGGTGGGCCGCGCTGGCCGCCGTCGCGGGCAAGGACCTGCTCACGAACCCGTTCTTCGGGATGTTCTACGTGTGGTGGTGGGTGGGCCTGGTGCCCGCCTCGCTGCTGCTGGGACCGGTCTGGAAGGCCGTCAGCCCGGTGCGCACCTTCCACCTGCTGCTGGCGAAGGTCTCCGGCTCCGACCCGGCCAGCGGCGTGCTGGCCTACCCGGCGCGCCTGGGCTACTGGCCCGCCGCGCTGGGGCTCTTCGCGTTCGTCTGGCTCGAGCTGGTCTACCCCTACTCCACCGAGCTCGGCCCGGTGCGGCTGTGGGCCTCGGTGTACGTCGCGGTGATGCTGCTGGGCGGCGCGCTCTTCGGCGACACCTGGTTCGAGCGTGCCGACCCCTTCGAGGTCTACTCCTCGCTGGTGGCCAAGCTGTCGGTGTGGGGCGAGCGCGACGGCCGCGTGGTCGTGCGCTCCCCGCTGGCCAACCTCGCCACCGTCGAGGCCCGGCCCGGGCTGGTCGCGGTCGTGGCGATCCTCTTCGGCAGCACCGGCTTCGACTCCTTCCGCGAGTCGCCGACCTGGGTGCGCTTCCTGCTCAACACCGAGGCGATCGCGAGCCGCGACTGGGCCGCCACCCTCGCCGACAACCTGGCGCTGCTCGTCTTCTGCGGCGGCGTCGCACTGGCCTTCGCCGCCGTCACCATGCTCACCGGGGTCGACGACGACCAGCGCCGGACGGCGCTGCCGGCGCAGTTCGCGCACACGATGATCCCGATCATCGTCGGCTACATCGCCGCGCACTACCTGTCGTACTGGATCGAGGTCGGCCAGGACACCCTGATCAAGGCCAGCGACCCGATGAGCACCGGCGCCGACTACCTCGGCACCGGCGACTGGAGCGTCAACTACTGGCTCTCCTACCACCCGACGCTGCTGGCCAACCTCAAGGTGCTGGGCGTCGTGCTGGGCCACGTGGTGGCCGTGGTGGCCGCCCACGACCGGGCGATCACGCTGCTGCCCCGGCGCCACCAGCTGACCGGTCAGCTGCCGCTGCTGCTGCTGATGGTCGGGTTCACCGCCGGCGGGCTCTTCCTGCTCTTCGCCGCCTGAGCCCCGCGGGGACGGTGGCCGGCGCCGCGCCGACCAGCGCGTCGGCGACCTCGGCCACGGCACGGGTCAACGGGGACTCCCCGCTCTCCAGCAGGGTGCGTCCGGCCACCAGCGCCCGGTCGACCCCGGCCCGGTCCTCGGGCAGGAAGTGCAGCGAGGCGGGCGCCACGAAGCCCTGCACCATCGACGCCACCTCGTCCCGGGTCCAGCCGAGGGTGGGTCGCACCTGGTTGACCGCGACCCGCACCGGGGTGCCCGGCCACCGCTCCCCCAGCTCGACCAGCCCGCGGGCCAGCCGCGCCAGGCCGACCGGGTCGGCGGTGCCCACGACGAGCACCTCGTCGGCGACGTCGAGCGCCCCGAGGGTCAGCGCGTTGCGGCCCGGCCGGCCGCCGAGGTCGGCGGCGGGGTCGTCCTCCATCGACGCGCCGGTGTCGACGACCACGTGGCCGTGCCGGCGCCCCAGCTCGAGCAGGTGCTCCAGCGACCCGGCCCGCACCTCGCTCCACCGGTCGGCGCGCGGCAGCCCGGTCACCACCCGCAGGTGCGGACCCAGGGCCCGCTGCACCGAGGCCAGCCGCTCCTCGAGCACCCCGGCGGTGGCCAGCCGGGCCGCGGCCAGCAGCCCCGACACCTCGTCGAGCACGCCGAGCTGCTGGGCGATGCTGCCGGCCTGCGGGTCGGCGTCGACCAGCATGGTGCTGGCGCGTCGCCGGGCCAGCTCGGAGGCCAGCGCGACGGCCACCGTGCTGCGTCCGGGCGCGCCGGCGGGTCCCCACACCACCAGCACCCGGCCCGGCCCGGGCGCGGGCTGCTCCTCGGGCGGTGGCTCGTCGCCCGCGGGCGGCGCCGTCGGCGCCGGCCCCGGCCCCACGTCGTACGCCGCCGGCTCGGCCACGCGGGTCGGCTCCGGGGCCGCCTCGGGGGCGGTGACCGCATCGGCGACGGTGTCGACGTCGCCCTCGGGCACGAGCGTGCGGACTCCGATGCGCGAGGCCCGCAGGCGGGCCGTCTCGGGCGGGACCGAGCTCGGCACGACCGCGACCGGGCGCACCCGGTGGCGGCGCAGCAGGTCGACCGCGGCGGCGTCGAGACCGTGGGCGTCGAGGCCGAGCACCGCGGCGTCGGCCTGGCCCGCGGAGGCGGCGGCGAGCAGGTCGTCGACGTCGACGCAGCGCTTGAGCAGCACCACGCCGCTGCGCGAGCCGAGGGCCTCGACGGCCCTGGACTCCCAGGCCGCGCCCGCGCCGGCGACCAGCACGACGACCGGCCCGCCGGGGCCGCGCACCGAGGTGCTCACCCCTGGGCCCGCGAGACCAGCACGGTCGGCTCGCCGAGCCGGCCGAGCAGCGCGACGTAGGCGTCGGCGTCGTCCTCGGGGACCGCCACCACGACCCGCCGCTGCCCCGAGGAGCCGAAGCCGCCGTCGGGGGTGCCGGCGTCGACCACGGTGACGTCGGCGAGCACCGGGCCGGGGTCGAGCTCGACCCGGCGCCCGTCGGCGTCGCGACCGGTGGCCAGCAGGTAGACGTCGACCGTCATGCCGGCGCCCAGCTCGGGCAGCCGCTCGGGGTCGACCGACAGCGGCAGCTCGACGCGTCCCGACTCCTGCGCCGAGCCGAGCGCGGCGGCCGGCACCAGCTCACCGGCCGCGACCGGGCGCAGCAGGGTCGCGTCGGCGGGCAGCTCGTCGTCGGCCGAGAGGTAGCCCTGCAGCGCTGCCGGGTCGTCGAAGCGGACCCGTTGGGCCACCAGGTCGTCGGGCTCCAGCCGCTGGCCCTCCCCCAGGTCGCTGCCCGCCGACCACACCACCACCATGTCGTCGGCGGCCGCCAGCAGGCGGGCGCCCAGCACGACCGAGGCCGCCACCAGCGCCACACCGACCCACAGCCGCGGGTCGCGCCACCCCGGGCGGCTGGCCCGCACGGCGTCCGGGACCGTGCTGGTCGCTCTGCTGGTCTGCTGGTCGGTGGTCACGGCGGGCATCATGCCCACTCCGTGGTCTCCTCTCACCTGTCTCTCCACAGGTCGGGGTGGCCCGTCCCGCCCCGCACCGCCAGGTGGGAGCATGGGCCCATGCCCGGCACGCCCCGCTTCCTGACCCTGGCCGACGTCGCGGAGGTCCTCAACACCTCCAGCGCCCAGGTCTACGCGCTGGTGCGCCGCGGCGACCTGCCGGCGATCAAGATCGGCGGGCGCGGGCAGTGGCGGGTGGAGTCGGACCAGCTCGAGCAGTTCATCGAGCGGATGTACGCCGAGACGCGCACCTTCGTCGACGAGCACCCCTACGTCGAGGCCGACCGCCCCGAGTAGCCGCGCCCGCAACCGGGAGTTTCATCGGCCGGCCGACAAAGCTGACGGGTGGACGATGAAGTTTCATCGTCCACCCGGGAGTTTCATCGGCCGGCCGATGAATCTCCCCGGTGTCTCAGCCCACCTCGGGGCGCAGCGTGATCTCGAGGCGCTCGCGCGCCCCCTTGCGCAGCACCGTGAACTCGATCGTCTCGCCCGGCTGGTGGGAGCGGATCGAGACGATCAGCGCGATCCCGTCGGTGACCCGGTCGCCCTCGACCTCGACCACCAGGTCGCCCTTCTGCAGACCGGCCTCCTCGGCGGCGCTGCCGGCGACGACCTCCTCGATGCGGGCGCCGCGACCGTCCTCGCGACCGGTCTGCACCTGCGCCCCGATCACGGGGTAGCGCGCCTCGCCGGTGCGCAGGATCTGGTCGGCGGTCACCTTGACCTGCTCGATCGGGATGGCGAAGCCGACGCCGATGTTGCCCGCGCTGCCGCCGCCGAAGCCGCCGCCGCCGGTGGTGGCGATGGCCGAGTTCACGCCCACCACCTGCCCCAGCAGGTTGACCAGCGGGCCACCGGAGTTGCCGGGGTTGATGGCGGCGTCGGTCTGCACCGCGTTGATGTACGACGACTCGTTGGCCGAGTCACCGGTCGTGACCGGCCGCTGCAGGGCGCTGACGATGCCCGAGGTGACCGTCGAGCTGAGCCCCAGCGGCGAGCCGATCGCCACCACGGTCTCGCCGACGCGCAGCGCCGCCGAGGCGCCCAGGGACGCCGGCTCGGTGCCCTCGAGGTCGGGGACCTCCAGGACGGCGAGGTCGTAGACGGGGCTGCGTCCCACCACGCTCGCGGCGTACCGCGCGCCCTCCTGGTCGACGACCTGGATCCGGCCGTCGTCGGCGGCGTCGGCGACGACGTGGTTGTTGGTGATCACGTGGCCCTGGCGGTCGAGGATGAAGCCGGAACCGGTGGCGCCCCGCTCGTCGCCCCCGACCTGGGCGATGATCTGCACGGTGGCCGGCAGCAGCGTCTCGGCCACCGCCGCGATCGTGCCGTCCTCGGGCCGCAGCGGCGCCTGGGTGATCGTGTCGACCCCCGCCAGGCCGTCGCGCACCGGGCCCAGCCCGTCGCGCTCCACCGCGGTCACCAGCGCGCCGCCGACGGCACCGCCGAGCAGCCCCACCAGCAGCGCGACCGTGACCAGCACCGGCCACACCCAGCCGCTGACCCCGGCTCGCGGCGCCGGCCGGGCGGGCGGCGCGACCGGCTGGCCGAAGCCGGCGTACGGCGCGCCCGTCCACGGGCCCGGGGCGTGCGGCGGCAGCCAGGCACCGTGCTCCACGCGCTGCTGGTGGGGCTGCTCGGGCGCGGACTGCTCCTCGTCGCTCACCGCACCATCATCCCTTGTGGGTCATGACGGTCGGCCCACCCGGGCGGCGGATGCCCCGGATCAGGGACCGGCGACGCCGCGGGCCGGCACCACGCCGGGCCCGTACGACGGCACCGTCACCGACGTGACCGGCACCTGCCGGTCGACCGTCGGGGCGTCGGCGGGCGCGGCACCGAAGGCCACCAGGCCCAGCACCGCCACCCCGGCGGCGCTGCCGACGGTGGCCGCGACGCCACCCGCCCGGCGGGCCCGGCTGACGGGCTGCTGGGCCAGGGCCAGGTACCTGTCGCCCTCCGTGAGCGGAGCCCCGTGGTCGAGCCCGTCCAGCCCGTCCAGCCCGCCCAGCCCGGCCGTCAGCCGGTCCTTGAGCGCGCCCTTGAGGTGGTCGGGGGCTCCGGCGCAGGGGGCGGCGCCGAGGCCGCCGAGCCGGGTCTTGACCGCGCCGAGCCTCTCGACCAGGTCGCGGCACTGGTGGCAGCCGTGCACGTGCTCCCACAGCCGCTCGGTCTCGTCGTGGCCCAGCCGCCCGTCGAGGAGGGCGCTGGCGCGGGTGCCGAGGTGACCGATCACCGGGCTCCCCCGAGCCGGTCGGCGGTCGGTGCGGCCGGCACGGCCGGGCCGGCGACGCGCTGCCGGCCCTCGGCCGGGGCGCGGTGCGGGAGGGCGCTGCGCAGCATGGCGCGCCCGCGGTGGATGCGGCTGCGCACGGTGCCGAGCTTGGCGTCGAGGATCTGGGCGATCTCCTCGTAGCTGAGTCCCTCGACGTCGCAGAGCACCACCGCGGCCCGGAAGTCGGGGGGCAGCGTGGCCAGGGCCCGCTCGACGTCGTCGTCGAAGCGCTGGTCGGCGTACGCCGCCTCGGGTGCGGGCGCGCTGCTGGCCAGCCGCGCGGCGCGCTCGTCGGAGAGCGCGTCGAAGCGGATCCGCTGCTTGCGGCGGGCCTGGTCGAGGAAGAGGTTGGTGGTGATGCGGTGCAGCCAGCCCTCGAAGGTGCCCGGGGAGTAGGTGCCCAGCGAGCGGAAGACCCGCACGAAGACCTCCTGGGTCAGGTCCTCGGCGTCGTGCCGGTCGCCGGTGAGGCGGTAGGCCAGCCGGTAGACCCGGTCGGAGTGGTCCTCGACGATCTGCTCCCAGCTCAACCTCGGCTGCTCCCCTGGCAGCCCGGGCTGCTGCGCTGAGCTGGGCTGCTCGGGACTGGTCATCGCGGTCTCCTGCGGGGGGCGCCTGCTGCGCACTGCTGGTGGTCCTCCACGGTAGGGCTCCATGCTGAGGGGAGCCTGTGAACGTCGTCGCCCTCTCCAACGCCCCGGCAGGGGCGCGGGTTCCCCGGGCCCGGCGCCGGGCCACGATAGGTTGAGCCCGCCGCCGGGCGAGTGCCCGTGCGCCACGTCTGCAGGAGGCCCGTCATCACCACGCCGATCACCCCCGCCAGCTGGTCCCACGCGGAGGCGTTCGTCCCCGAGGACGACGTCCTGGCCGCGGCCCGCGCCCGCGCCGAGGAGGTCGGCGTCGTGCCGATCAGCCCCGGCGGCGGCGCCTCCCTGCGCTTCCTGGCCTCGGTGCTGGAGGCGCGCGCGGTGGTCGAGATCGGCACCGGCACCGGCGTGTCGGGGCTGTGGCTGCTGCGCGGGATGCGCGGCGACGGCGTGCTGACCACCGTCGACATCGAGGCCGAGCACCAGCGCCTGGCCCGCCAGTCCTTCACCGAGGCCGGCGTGGCCTCGCAGCGCGCCCGCACCATCTCGGGCTCGGCGCTCGACGTGCTGCCACGCCTGACCGACGGCCACTACGACCTGGTCTTCTGCGACGGCGACAAGCGTGAGTACTCCGCCTACCTCGCCGAGGCGCTGCGCCTGCTGCGCCCCGGTGGCGTGGTGGCCTTCGACAACGCGCTGTGGCACGACCGGGTCGCCGACCCCGCGCAGCGCGACGAGGAGACGGTCGCGATCCGCGAGCTCGGGCGCACCGTCGCTGCCCATGAGGGGCTGCTCTCGGTGCTGCTGCCGGTCGGCGACGGTCTGCTGTGCGCCAAGAAGGTGTGGAGCCCCGACGACGAGGACTGAGCCGGTCGGCCTCAGCCCTCGTCGCGCGCGACGGGGGTGAACCCGTCCCAGCCCTCGGCGACCGCGAGCACGTCGCAGGGCTCGATGAGCACCGGCGCGCTGCCGATGACCACCGAGCCGGGCGCCTCGGCGGCACCGGCGGTGAAGGTCTCCTGGAAGGCGGCGCGGGCCTCGTCGCTGGCGAAGACGTAGCAGCCCTCGAACCACTCCCCCGCGCGCATCCGCCAGGTCTTGAACTGCAGGCCCGACATGCCGGTGAACTTCGCGTGCGAGGTGCCCTCGACGTACGACGCCAGCTCGGCCTCGACGCCCTCGGGCGCCTCGGCGAGCGACCAGCGCACGGTCAGGCCCTTCACGACCCGTCCTCCTGGGCGCCGACCCCGGCCAGCGGGTCCGCGGAGCCCAGCCAGGTCAGCAGCGCGCGGGCGCCGAAGCCGGTCGGGCCGGCGCTCCACTCGTCGACGTCGACCGGCGAGTCGCCGACCGAGGCCACGTCGAGGTGGGCCCACGGCACGTCGCCGGTGAAGTGGCGCAGGAAGAGCGCCGCGGTGATCGCGCCCGGTCCGCCGCCGGCGTTGTCGGCGTCGGCGACCTCGGAGGCGATCCGGTCCTCGTAGACGTCGGCCAGCGGCATCCGCCACAGCGTCTCGCCCGAGGCGGCGCCGGCGGCGGCGATGTGGCCGGCCAGCGCCTCGTCGTCGGCGAAGAGGCCGCCGGTGCGCAGCCCCAGCGCCACCTTCATCGCCCCGGTCAGGGTGGCGACGTCGACGAGCGCGGCGGGCGCGAGGTTCGCGACGGCGTACGCCAGCGCGTCGGCCATCACCAGCCGGCCCTCGGCGTCGGTGTTGGTGACCTCGGAGGTGCGTCCGCCGTAGTGGCGCACCACGTCGCCTGGGCGCATCGCGCTGCCGGAGACGGCGTTCTCGGCGGCGGCGACCAGGCCGACGACGCGCACCGGGCAGCCCACGGCGCGCAGCGCCGCCATCGTGGCGATGACCACGGCGCCGCCGGTCATGTCGCGCTTCATCGTGGCCATGCCCTCGGCGGGCTTGATCGACAGGCCGCCGGTGTCGAAGGTGATGCCCTTGCCGACCAGCACCACCGTCGGCGTACGCCGGTCGGCGCGCGGCGGGGTGTAGTCGAGGCGGATCAGGCGCGGTGGGCTGGCCGAGGCCTGGCCCACGCCCAGGATGCCACCGCAGCCCTCGGCGGCGAGACGCTGCTCGTCCCACACCTCGACCTCGAGGCCGGCGCGGGTGGCGACCTCGACGGCCTGCTCGGCCAGCCAGGCGGGGTCCTTGAGGTTGGAGGGCACCGTGGCCAGCAGGCGCGCCTGCCAGCCCGCGCCCGCCACGGCGAGCGCCCGGGCGAGCACCTCGCGGTGCTCCTCGGTGTCGTCGACGCCGGCGAGCACCGCACGGCGCACGGGTCGCACGTCGGGCTCCTGGCCCGACCAGCGGAACCCGAAGGAGCCGAGCACCAGGCCGACCACGAACGCCTCGAGACCCGCCTCGAGCCCCTCGGGCCCGGCGAGGGCCGGCACCGAGGTGGCGACCGCCTCGCGGTTGCGCACCGCCCGGGCCAGCGCGGCACCGGCGCGGCGCAGGTCGACGGGGCGCTGCTCGCCCACCCCGACCAGCAGCACCCAGCGCAGCTCGGCGTTGTCGGGCCCGCCCAGCGGCACCGGTACCCGGGTGACCTCGCCGGCGGCGCCGGTGGCCTCCTCGAGCTCGAGCACCGCGAGCAGGTCGAGCCCGAGCTGCTCGGAGAGCTCGGCGGCACCGGGGCCGAGCACCGGCCCGGTCGTCGTGCCCGCGTCGCCCTGGTCGTCTACCCCGTCGGCACGGCCCTCGGCCGGCAGGACGGGCACGGCCACCACCTCGACGCCGAGCACGGCGTGCGGGCCGAAGCCGCTGAGCGCGACGTCGGGCGGGGCGACCTGGGGTGCGAGGTGGGTCGGGAGCTGGGCTGCGGTGATCTCAGGCATCGAGGCAGGACGCGGCCGGCTCAGCCGGTGACGCCCTTGAGGGCGTCGCCGAGGGCGGTGGCCTCGTCCTTGTTGAGCTCCACGACGAGGCGGCCTCCACCTTCGAGCGGCACGCGCATCACGATGCCGCGCCCTTCCTTGGTGACCTCCAGCGGACCGTCGCCCGTCCGCGGCTTCATCGCCGCCATCCGGCACCTCTTCCATTCGTGCGTGCAGGGATGCGCACCCGAGGGACCGGGTGGCACATGAGGCTTTAGTATCCCTCATCCCCCTGGTGATGGGCACCACAGGGTTGCCGTACGGGATCCGGCGGCCCTCCGGACGACCGGGGAGCGCGTCGGGCAGACTCGGCCCATGACCTCCGAGAGCGCTCCCGCGACCGTCCTGCTCGACGTCTCCGACGGCGTCGCGACGATCACCCTGAACCGTCCCGAGGCGATGAACAGCCTCGACAACGCCACCAAGGTGCTGCTGCTCGACGCGCTGCGCCGGGTCGGCGACGACGCCGCGGTGCGCTGCGTGGTGATCACCGGGTCGGGGCGCTCCTTCTGCACCGGCCAGGACCTCAAGGAGCACATCTCGCTGCTCGAGAGCGGCGGCAGCGACGCGCTCTTCACCACCGTCGACGAGCACTACAACCCGATCGTCACCGCGATCGCCGAGCTCGACAAGCCGGTCGTGGCGGCCGTCAACGGGGTCGCGGCGGGCGCGGGCGCGAGCATCGCGATGGCCTGCGACCTGCGGGTGCTCGCCGAGGGCGCCGGCTTCAACCTGGCCTTCGCCGGTGTCGCGCTGTCCTGCGACACCGGGGCCTCGATCCACCTGCCCCAGCTGGTCGGGCGGGCCAAGGCGATGGAGCTGCTCTACTTCCCGCGCACGGTGCCGGCGCAGGAGGCCCTCGAGCTCGGCCTGGCCACCGCGGTGGTCCCGGCCGACGACTTCGCCACCGAGATCGACGCACTGGCCACCCGGCTGGCCGCCGGCCCGACCGTGGCCTTCGGGGCGATGCGCCGCTCGGTGGCGTACGCCGCCAGCCACGGGTTCGCCGAGGCGCTGGCGTTCGAGAGCGCGCAGATGACGCGCACCGGCTCGACCGAGGACCACCGGGCCGCGGTGGCGGCGTTCGTGGCCAAGCAGCGCCCGCGGTTCGAGGGCCGCTGAGCCACGGTCGACCGGCCCGGGGGCAGGTCTAGACCACGGCCGACCAGTAGGCCCAGGTGAAGACCACGACACCCACGACCATCCCGCCGTGGGCGAGGACGGAGAGCCCGGGGCCGGTCGACCAGGTGTCCTCGGTGCCGCCCTGGGCGTGCCTGCCCTTCGAGGGCAGCCAGCGCGCGAGGATCAGCAGGCCCACCAGCGCCACGACCCACCACAGGCCCAGCGCGACGATCCCGAGCAGCGAGCCGCCCAGCGCGCTGTCGGCGGGCGCGACGAGGAAGACCACCCACAGCACCAGCGCGAGCGCGCCGGCGCCGGTGTGCGCCGCGAGCCAGCCGCGGCCGACGTCGAGGCGCCGCGCGGCGCCGCCGGAGCGTCCGAGCCGGACGCGGGTGAGCACGACGACCACCGCCGCGAGGGCGGTGAGCACGTAGACGACGACCTGGGAGGACACGCGCGTGAGTGTGCCCTACGGCGCGTGGCGCGCGCCACGCTCCGCGCCGTCGGCCTCGCTCAGCGCGCGGGGCTGGGGGTCCTCGGGCTCGCCGGGCGCACCGGCGTCGTCGGTCTCCAGCTGGGCGGCCACCCGGTCGAGCAGGGCGTCGACCTCCGACATCCGGTAGCCGCGGAAGGCCAGCGAGAACCGGACCCGGCGCAGGTCGTCGCCCACGAGGCGGCCGGCGGGCACGCTGGCGTCGGGACGGTCGTCGTACTCGGGGGCCAGCGGGGTGCCGCGCCCGGCGGCGACCATCGCGATCGCGCCCATCACCAGCACCAGCAGGATGGCGAAGAACCACATCATCGGTCGGCTCCGTCCTGGGCGGCGACGACGTGGCGCACCGCCTCCTCGACGTCGTCGGTGACGTGGATCAGGTCGAGGTCGCTCTGCGAGATCTTGCCGTCGGCGAGCACGGTGTCGCGCATCCAGTCCAGCAGCCCGCTCCAGTAGTCGACGCCGACCAGCACGATCGGGAACCGGGTGACCTTGCGGGTCTGCACCAGCGTGATGGCCTCGAAGAGCTCGTCGAGGGTGCCGACGCCGCCGGGCAGCACCACGAAGCCCTGGGAGTACTTCACGAACATGGTCTTGCGCACGAAGAAGTAGCGGAAGTTGATGCCGACGTCGACCCACTCGTTGAGCCCGGCCTCGAAGGGCAGCTCGATGCCGAGCCCGACGCTGGTGCCGCCGGCGTCGCAGGCACCCTTGTTGGCGGCCTCCATCGCGCCCGGGCCGCCGCCGGTGATCACCGCGAAGCCGGCCTCGGTCAGCAGCCGGCCCACCTGCTCGGCCTGCGCGTACGACGGGTGGTCGGCCGGGGTGCGCGCGGAGCCGAAGACCGCGATCGCGGGCCCCAGCTCGGCCAGCGCGCCGAAGCCCTCGACGAACTCGGCCTGGATCCGAAGGACCCGCCACGGGTCGGTGTGCACCCACTCGGCACCGCCGCGGGAGTCGAGGAGCCGCTGGTCGGTGGTGGTGGCCTCCTCGGTGCGGGTGAAGACCGGGCCCTTGAACCGCCCGCGCAGCCGCGACACCTCAGGCCCCCGCCCGCTCGGCGCCGCCGGTGAGCCACGCGTGCAGCGCGCGCTCGCAGTGCTCGATCTCGGCGACCGGCACGTGCTCGTCGGCCTTGTGGGCGAAGAGCGGGTCGCCGGGACCGTAGTTGACCGCCGGGACGCCCAGCGCGGTGAAGCGGGCGACGTCGGTCCAGCCGAACTTGGGGGCGACCTTCCCGCCGACCGCCTCGACGAACTCGCGGGCGGCGGGCCGGTCGAGCCCGGGCATCGCGGCAGCGCCGAGGTCGGTGAGCGTGACGTCGTACCCCTCGAAGAACTCGCGCACGAAGGCCTGCGCCTCGTCGGTGGAGCGGTCGGGGGCGAAGCGGAAGTTGACCTCGACCACGCACTCGTCGGGCACCACGTTGCCGGCGACGCCGCCGCGGATCGCGACCGCGTTGAGGCCCTCGTGGTACTCCAGGCCGTCGATCACGGGGCGGCGCGCCTCGTAGGCGTTGAGCCGGGCCAGCACGTCGGCCGCGCCGTGGATGGCGTTGACGCCCTTCCACGAGCGCGCGGAGTGGGCCCGCTCGCCGGTGGTGCGCACGTCGACGCGCAGGGTGCCCTGGCAGCCGGCCTCGACGCCGGCGTTCGAGGGCTCCATCAGGATCGCGAAGTCGGCCTCGAGCAGGTCGGGGCGCTGCTCGGCGACCATCTTG
>JBFGFQ010000077.1:0-12597 GCA_041579495.1 Nocardioides sp. | reverse complement strand
CTTGTCGCCGGTGAACCCGAACCGCTCCAGCATCGAGGTGGCACTGATCTCGCCGCCGTCGGTCTTCACGACCCGGCGGTAGGACTCCACCATCGGCAGCACCCGCGCGTTCGGGTCGAGGTGGTCGAGCTGCTGGGTCAGGTGCCGCATCGCGACGGTGCGCCCGCGCTTGACCTGGCCCGCGGTGGGCGCCAGGTCGCCGGAGAGCAGCGAGAGCACCGAGGTCTTGCCGGCGCCGTTGACGCCGACCAGGCCGACCCGGTCGCCGGGGCCCAGGCGCCAGGTGGCGTGGGTGAGCAGCGACCGCTCGCCGCGCTGCAGGTCGACGTCCTCGACGTCGATGACCTGCTTGCCCAGCCGCTGGGTCGCGAACTTCTGCAGCTCGAGCCGGTCGCGCGGCGGGGGCACGTCCTCGATCAGCGCGTTGGCGGCCTCGATGCGGAACTTGGGCTTGGCGGTGCGGGCCGGGGCGCCGCGGCGCAGCCAGGCCAGCTCCTTCTTGGCCAGGTTGGCCCGGCGCGCCTCGCTCGCGGAGGCCTGACGCTGGCGCTCGGCCTTGGCCAGCACGTAGGCGGCGTACCCGCCCTCGTAGGCGTCGACCACGCCGTCGTGGACCTCCCAGGTCCACTGGCACACCGCGTCGAGGAACCACCGGTCGTGGGTGACCACGACCATCGCCGAGGGGCGCTTGACCAGGTGGGCGGCCAACCAGGCCACCGCCTCGACGTCGAGGTGGTTGGTGGGCTCGTCGAGCACGACCAGGTCGTGGTCGCCCAGCAGCAGCGCCGCCAGCGAGCAGCGGCGACGCTCGCCACCCGAGAGCCCGAGCACCGGCCGGTCGAGCGCGACCCCGGCCAGCAGCTCCTCGACGACCTCGCGGGTGCGGGAGTCGGCGGCCCACTCGTGGTCGTCGAGGCCACCGAGCACGGCCTCGCGCACGGTGTGGGTGTCGACCAGCTCGTCGCCCTGGTGCAGGTAGCCAACGTGCAGGCCGCGGGTCATCGAGACCCGTCCCGAGTCGGGCTCCTCGAGACCGGTCATCACCTCCAGCAGCGTGGTCTTGCCGTCGCCGTTGCGGCCCACGATCCCGATCCGCTCGCCCTCGCCGATGCCGAGGGAGACCTCGGTCAGCAGCGGGCGCACGCCGTAGGACTTGGAGACCTTCTCGAGGTTGAGCAGGTTCGCGACGGCCATCAGACGTACTCCACCAGGTGCGCGCCGGCCACCGGGGCCGGCACCACCGACGTACGCCGGTGCCCGCGCCCGGCGAGCTCGGCCTCGACCGCCTCGGCCTGGCCGCGGTCGCCGCACAGCAGCAGCACGCTGGGCCCCGAACCGGACAGCAGGGCGGCGTGCGCCCCGGCGGCCAGGGCGTCGTCGAAGGTGGCGGCGAGGTCGGGTCGCAGTCGCAAGGCGGGCTCCTGGAGGTCGTTGCGCAGCAGCCGGGCGAGCTGCTCGACGTCGCCGGTGAGCAGCGCGTCGTGGAGGGCGGGCGGGATCTGGGGGGTCGGCGGCAGCGCGTCGGCGTGCAGCTCGTCGAAGGCGCGGTAGACGTCGGGGGTGGCCAGGCCGGTGTCGTTCTCGACGACCACCCACCACCACGCGCCGTGGTCGGTGACCGGGGTGACCAGCTCGCCGTGGCCGCTGCCGATCGCGGTACCGCCCAGCAGCGCGAACGGGACGTCGCTGCCCAGGCCGGCGGCGATGCGCAGCAGGTCGTCATCGGGGGTCTGCAGGTCCCAGTGCCGGTCGAGGGCCACCAGGGTGGCGGCGGCGTCGGCGGAGCCGCCGGCCATCCCGCCCGCGACGGGGATGCCCTTGCGGATCTCGACCTTGGCAGCCCGGTCGAGCCCGTGGTGGGCCACCAGCGCGCGGCCGGCGCGCAGCGCGATGTTGCGGTCGTCGGCGGGCACCTCGTCGAGGTCGATGCGCCCGTCGCCACGCAGGTGCACCGACCACTCGAGCTGGTCGCTGACCGTGACGTCGTCGTAGAGGCCGACGGCCTGGTAGAGGGTGGCGAGGGGGTGGAAGCCGTCCTCGCCCAGGGCACCGACGCCGAGGTGCAGGTTGATCTTGGCGGGGGCCCGGACGGTGGTGGTGCTCATCCGGCGACCTCCTGGGGGTTGAGCGCCTCGGCGATGCGCACGTAGTCGTCGACGGTCAGGGTCTCGCCGCGCGCCAGCGGGGAGACGCCCGCCTGCTCGAGCGCGGCCTCGACCTCGGCGGCCGGGGCGAGCGCCCGGAGCACCCCGCGCAGCGCCTTGCGACGCTGGGAGAAGGCGGCGTCGACGACGGCGAAGACCTGCTCGCGGGTGGCGGTGGTCCGCGGGGGCTCGCGCCGGGTCCAGGCGACCAGCCCGGAGTCGACGTTGGGGGCCGGCCAGAAGACGTTGCGCCCGATGGCGCCGGCGCGGCGCACGTCGGCGTACCAGGCGGCCTTGACCGACGGGACGCCGTACACCTTGGAGCCGGGGCGGGCCGCGAGCCGGTCGGCGACCTCGCTCTGCACCATCACCAGCCCGCGCTCCAGCGAGGGCAGCAGGGCGAGCAGGTGCAGCAGCACCGGCACCGAGACGTTGTAGGGCAGGTTGGCCACCAGGGCGGTCGGCGCCGGGCCGGGGACCTCGGTGATGCGCATGGCGTCGCCCAGCACGACCTCGAAGCGGTCGGCCTGGGCGGGGGCGTGCTCGGCGATGGTGCGCGGCAGCCGGCCGGCGAGCAGCTCGTCGAGCTCGATCGCCACCACCCGCCCGGCGACCTCGAGCAGCGCCAGGGTCAGCGAGCCCAGGCCGGGGCCGACCTCGACGACGACGTCGGCCTCGCCGACGCCCGACTCGCGCACGATGCGCCGCACGGTGTTGGGGTCGATGACGAAGTTCTGGCCGCGCTGCTTGGTGGGGCGCAGGTCGAGCTCGGCCGCGAGCAGACGCACCTCCGCCGACCCGAGGAGTCTCGGGCCGGCGGAGGTGTCAGTCATGGGGGTCAGCCTAGGGGTGGGCTCGGAGGCACTCGACGGGCGAGTCCCTCACTTGTCAGGTGTTGCAACCCCTGACAAGTGCAGGAGTCCCCGGTCGACCGGGGACTCATGCCGGGGCTGCGTCAGCGGGGCAGGCCCAGCTTGGCCGAGCAGGACGGCCAGGCGCCGTACCCGCCGCGGGCGTCACGCAGGCGCGTGGCGACGGCGATCTGGGTCTCGCGGCTGCTGGTGTGCGGGTAGCCGGTGCCGCCGTAGGCGCGCCAGGTCTGCAGGTTGAACTGCAGGCCGCCGTAGTAGCCGTTGCCGGTGTTGATGGCCCAGTTGCCGCCCGACTCGCACTGGGCGAGGCTGTCCCACACCGAGCTGCCGGAGGCGTAGTTGGCGGCCGGGGCGGCGGGGCGCTCCTTGGTGCCGATCGCGAGGATGCGGTCGACGGCCTCGCGGGTGACGGTGGCCTTGAGCAGCTTGCGGGCCACGACCTCGCCGTTGCGCAGGGTGACCTTGTACGTCGCGTCGCGCGCGCCGGCCTCGCCCTCGCGGACCACGTCCTCCTCGTCCTCGAACATCGAGGAGTCGGTGCGCTCGACGGTGCCGAAGGCGATCGACTCGGTGACCTTGCGGGTCGCCTTCTCGACGTCGGTGAAGACGATCTTGTCGCCGTCCTCGACCCGCTTGCCGAAGCCGGGCTTGGCCTCGTCGAGCTTGTCGACCTTGACGCCGAGCTCGTCGAGGGCCTCCTCGACGGTGGCGACGGTCAGCGTCTTCTTGACCGGCTTCTTGCCGGCGATCGCCAGCGTCAGCTTCTTGGGGGTCACGACCTCCAGGGACGCGCCGGAGCGGTCCAGGTCGCCACCGCGGCTCAGGGAGAGCTCGGCGCCGTCGAAGCCGCGGCCGATCTGCTCGAGCGCGGAGTCGACGTCGGTGGCGGTGACCCAGTGCGTCTCGGTCTCGCCGTCGACGGTCAGCTCGAGGGGGCGTCCGTAGCGGACGCTGATCTCGCTGCCCTCCTCGATCGGGTCGGTCAGGGCGGGCGCGACCTGGTCGTGCTCACCCAGCTCGATGCCCTCGTCGGCCAGGACGTCACCCACGGTCGCGGCGCGGGCGCTGATCTCGCGCTCCTCGCCGTCGACGGTCAGGGTCACGGTGTCGGCCATCGCGGTGTAGCCGAAGGTCGTGCCGGCCACGGCGAGCACCACCACGGCGGTCAACGAGACCATCCAGGCGCGGCTGCGGGCCACGGTCGAGGCAAGGTTGCTGATACGTCGCACAGTTCTCCAGGGTCGTGATGCCCGGGTCTCGACCCCCACCGGCGCCCGTCGGCACAGCACCTCTACGCTGGTGGTGCTGGAGTGACGGGTGTGCCGGGCGACGTCGTCGTGCAGGCCGCCTGCGGCACCGGCGGGACCATGGCGATCCCGGCTGTCAGTACTCCACCACACCAGAGCCCCGCGTGTGGTCCAAGTCCTCACCCCCGGACGTGACCAGGCTCTCGTCGCGCTGATCACCCCTCCTCATCGGGTGTCCGTGCAGGTCATCGGCGACTTCGCGGCCCCCACGGCGGCCCGCGGCACCGGACGCGGATTTCACCGTCCCGCGCCCCACGGCCCGCCGAACGCCGCCTCGGTGGCCGCGTCGATCCCCGCGCAGAGCTCGCCGAGGTCCTCCCCGCGGACCTCGGCCATCAGCCGCACCGTCATCGGCACCAGGTAGGAGGCGTTGGTGCGCCCGCGGTGCGGGTGCGGGGTCAGGTACGGCGCGTCGGTCTCGACCAGCAGCCGGTCGCCGGGCACCAGCGCGAGCGCCTCGCGCAGCGGCTCGGCGTTCTTGAAGGTCACGGTGCCGGCGAAGGAGAGGTGGGCGCCGCGGTCGAGGCAGCGGCGCGCGAACTCGGCGTCGCCGGAGAAGCAGTGCATCACCCAGCGCTCGGGCGCGCCCTCCTCGTCGAGCACCGCCAGCACGTCGTCGTGGGCGTCGCGGTCGTGGATGACCAGCGTCTTGTCGAGCCGCTTGGCGATGTCGACGTGGCGGCGGAACGACTCGACCTGCGCGGCGCGGCCCTCCTCGCCGGTGCGGAAGTGGTCGAGGCCGGTCTCCCCCACCGCGCGGACGCCGGGGTGGGCGCCGGCCAGCTGCTCGATCTCGGCCAGCGCCGCGTCGAGCCGCCCCGCGGCGGCCAGGCGGGGCGCCTCGTTGGGGTGCAGCGCGACACCGGCGACCAGGGCGTCGTACGTCGCCGCCGCCTCGACCGCCCAGCGCGCGCCGGGCAGGTCGCAGCCGATCTGCACGATCCGGGTGACCCCGACCGCGGCGGCCGCGGCCAGCGCGTCCTCGACCGGCAGCGCCGGCTCGTCGCCGCGGCCCATGTCGAGGTGGCAGTGGTTGTCGACGACCGGGTGCGGCAGCGGCTCGGGGACCGGCGGCAGGTCGGCGCGCGGCGGGACGGGCGCGCTCACGTGCCGAGGGTCCGCTCGAGGATCGCCTCGGCCGCGGCGTCGGGCGCCTGCGTGGGGATCCAGTGGGTGACCCCGCTGAGCACGACGAGCTCGTAGGGCGCGTCGACGTACTGCTCGGTGGCCTCGACGCCGCTGCGGTCGAGGAAGGAGTCGCCGTCGGACCAGACCATCGTGGTCGGCACGGTGACCGGGCGCGGCACCTGGTCGCGGTCGAGCAGGCCCAGGGCGCGGTACCACATCAGCCCGCCGCGCAGGGCGCCGTGCTCGACGATGCCGACGCGGAAGCGCTCGACCTCCTCGGGCGTCATCCCGCCGCGGCGCAGGATCCGGGCGGCGGGGCCGGGGCGGGCCAGCACCCGCTCGGCGAGACCGCGGACCTGGAAGACGCCGACGTACCAGGAGCGCAGCGCCTGCAGCGAGCCGCGCATGGAGCGGGCGAACGCGCCGGGGTGCGGCACCGAGAACGCCGTCAGGGTGCGCACCAGCTCGGGGCGGGTCTGGGCCAGCGACCAGGCGACGATCGCGCCCCAGTCGTGGCCGACCAGGTGCACCGGGCCGCCGACCCGCTCGACGAGCGCGGCCACGTCGGCGGTGAGCAGCGCGAGCCGGTGGTCGCGGCGGCGCGGCGGGCGCGCCCCCGGGGAGTAGCCGCGCTGGTCGGGCGCGATCGTGCGCAGGCCGTGGGCGTGCAGCCGGGCCGCGACCTGCTGCCAGCTCGACGCGCGCTCGGGGAAGCCGTGCAGCAGCACCACCACGTCGCCGTCGAGGGGGCCCTCGTCGACGACGTCGAAGACCAGGCCGTCGTGGGTGTAGGAGGTGATCCGCTCCAGCGGGTGCGGCCCGCTCACCGCACGTGCACCAGCTGGTAGACCTCGCGCTTGGGCACCCCGGCCAGCCGGGCCACCTCCGCGATCGCTTCCTTGCGCGTCATGCCCTGATCCTCCCGCTCGGCGACCGCCGCGACGAGGGCGGGGGGCTCGGTCGAGATGGCCGCGCTGGGTGCGGCGCCGGTGACCACGATGGTCACCTCGCCGCGCACGCCCTCGCCGGCCCAGGCGACCAGCTCGCCCAGCGGGCCGCGGCGCACCTCCTCGTGGGTCTTGGTCAGCTCGCGGCACACCGCCGCGACCCGGTCCTCGCCCCAGGAGGTCGCCATCGCGGCCAGCGCGGCCTCGGTGCGGTGCGGGGCCTCGAAGAAGACCATCGTGCGCTCCTCGGCGGCCAGCGAGTCCAGGCGCCGGGCGCGCTCGCCCGCCTTGCGGGGCAGGAACCCCTCGAAGCAGAACCGGTCGACGGGCAGCCCGCTGACCGCCAGCGCGGTCAGCACCGCGCTCGGCCCGGGCACCGCGGTGACCCGGACGCCGACCTCGACCGCGGCCGCCACCAGGCGGTAGCCGGGGTCGGAGACGCTGGGCATCCCGGCGTCGGTCACCAGCACCACCCGCTCCCCGGCCTGCAGCGCCTCGAGGAGCGTGGGGGTGCGGGCCTGCTCGTTGCCCTCGAAGTACGACACGACCCGCCCGCCCAGCTCGATGCCGAGGTCGGTGGTGAGGCGGCGCAGCCGGCGGGTGTCCTCGGCGGCCACGACGTCGGCCCCGGCCAGCTCGGCCGCGAGGCGCGGCGGCGCGTCGCCGGCCTGGCCGATGGGGGTGGCGGCCAGGACCAGCACGCCGTACGGGGCGGGATGGTCGCTCACGAGCCGGTGACAGGGATCGAACCTGCGACATCCTCTTTACAAGAGAGGTGCTCTGCCAACTGAGCTACACCGGCGGGGGCGCCCAGCCTAGCCAGGCCCGGCGCCGCGCGGCCCGGGCGGGGCTCAGCCCATGCCGCCGTCGTGAGCCACGATCGCGCCGGTCATCATCCGGGCGTCGGCCGAGGCCAGGTAGACGATCGTCGAGGCGATCTCGTCGGGGCTGGAGGCGGCGCCGGGCAGCATCGCCAGCAGCCGGTCGGAGACGCGCGGGTCGAGGTCGGCGGGGTAGGTCTCGGCGACCTTGGCCACCAGCGGGGTGTCGACGGTGCCGGGGCACACGGCGTTGACGCGGATGCCGTCGGTGGACAGCTCGAGGGCCAGCGCCCGGGTGAGCTGGGTCAGCGCGCCCTTGGCCGCGGAGTACGCCGCCGAGTAGGGCTGCGGGATCCGTCCGGCCACCGACGAGACGTTGACGACGCAGCCGCGGCTGGCACGCAGGTGCGGCAGCGCGGCCTGGACCAGGAAGAAGGGGCCCTTGACGTCGACGGCCATCACCCGGTCGAAGACCTCCTCGGTGACGGTCTCGAAGCGGCCGAACTGCACGATGCCGGCGACGTTGGCCACCACGTCGATGCGCCCGGCCTCGGCGCAGGTGGCGACCGCGGCCTCGACTGCCTCCCGGTCGCCCAGGTCGCACTTCACGAACGTGACCCCGTGGGGCACGCTCGTGGCGATGTCGAGGGCGAAGACGGTGTCGCCGAGGTCGCGGAACCTCTCGGCGGTGGCGAACCCGATGCCGGAGGCGGCCCCGGTGACGACGACGACGCGGTTGCTCATGACCGCAACCTAGAACACGTTCTACTTCTCGGCAAGGACGTGGTCGCCCGCCCCGCCCCGGCGCCCGCGCCTGGGAGGATGGGCCCATGGCCCCCCACCTCCTGCACGAGCCGCACCACGACGGCTCCGCGCTGCACCTGGACCCCGAGACCCCCGCTCCGGGCTGGCCGGTCACGGTGCGGCTGCGGACCTGGGTCGGCGACCCGGTCGAGGCGGTCTGGCTGCGCACGACGTACGACGCCGAGCCGGTCTACCACCGCTGCGCCGAGGTGGCGCGCGACGACGCCGAGGCGTCCGGCGGCGACGGGTCGGTGTGGTGGGAGGGCGAGCTGCCGGTGCACAACCCGGTCACCCACTACCGCTTCCTGCTCGCCGGCCCCGACGGGCGGCAGCGCTGGCTGACCGCGGCCGGGGTGGTCGAGCACGACGCGCCCGACACCTTCGACTTCCGCGTCTCGAGCCACGCTCCCCCGCCGGAGTGGGGCCGCGAGGCCGTGGTCTACCAGGTCTTCCCCGACCGGTTCGCCCGCTCCGCGGCCGCCGACGAGCGCGAGACGCCGGCCTGGGCGGTGCCGGCGGGCTGGGACGACGAGGTGGTCTTCGAGGGCTCCGACCCGCGCACCCCGCTCCAGCTCTTCGGCGGCGACCTCGACGGGGTCGTCGAGCACCTCGACCACGTGGCCGCGCTCGGGGTCAGCGTGCTCTACACGACCCCGGTCTTCCCCGGGGAGTCCAACCACCGCTACAACGCCTCCACCTTCGACGGCGTCGACCCGCTGCTCGGCGGCGACGAGGCCTACGAGCGGCTCTCGACCGCGGTGCACGAGCGTGGGCTGCGGCTGCTGGGCGACCTGACCACCAACCACACCGGCGACACCCACGAGTGGTTCCGCGAGGCGCTCGCCGACCCCGAGGGCCCCGGCCGCGGCTGGTACTGCTTCCGCGCCGACGGCTCCTACGAGTGCTGGATGGGCCACCACACGCTGCCCAAGCTCGACCACACCGACCCCGGGCTGCGGGCCGCGATGACCGAGGGCCCCGAGAGCGTCGTCGCGCGCTGGCTGCGGGCGCCGTACGACGTCGACGGCTGGCGCATCGACGTGGCCAACATGACCGGGCGCCTGGGCGCGACCGACGTGGCCCACGAGGTGGCGCGCACCGTGCGGGCGACCGCGCAGGCGCAGCGGCCCGACGCCCTGGTCATCGGCGAGCACAACCACGACGCCTCGAGCGACCTCGACGGCGACGGCTGGCACGGCACGATGAACTACTCCGGCTTCTCGTGGCCGGTGTGGTCGTGGCTGCGCGACGAGGAGTCGCCGGCGCGGGCCTTCGGGCGCCCGCTGCCGGTGCCGCGGCGCCCCGGGCCGCTGGTGGTGCGGACCATGCGCGAGTGGACCGCGCGGCACGGCTGGCGGGCGACCACCTGGTCGTGGAACATCCTGGGCTCCCACGACTCCGCGCGGATCCGCACCCTGGTCGGCTCGCCCGAGCAGCACCGGGTCGCCGCCGGGCTGCAGTTCACGCTGCCCGGGGTGCCGATGCTCTTCGCCGGCGACGAGCTCGGCCTCGAGGGCGTCAACGGCGAGGACGCGCGCCGCCCGATGCCCTGGGACTCCCCCGAGCGCTGGGACCGCACCACGATGGCCGCCTACGCCGACCTCGCACGGGTGCGCGCCGAGCACCCCGCGCTGGTGCGCGGCGGGCTGCGCTGGGCCCACGTCGACGACGACACCCTGGTCTTCGTGCGCGAGCACCCCGCCGGGTCGGTGCTCGTCTGCGCCCGGCGCGCCCCCGGCGACGCGGTCGCCCTGCCCGTGGCGGCGCTGGCGCTGCCGGCCCTCGACGGCGCCCCGGCCCGCCCGGTCGGCGACCCCGCGCCGCTGCTGGCCACCGAGGGCGCGCCCGCACCACTCGTCGTACGCGACGGGGAGCTGGAGGTGCCGGCCGGCGGCGCCGGCGTCACGCTGTGGCGGCTCTGAGCGCGCGGGCCTAGGCTCACCCGATGGCCCTGCGCATCGTCGCCAGCCGGCCCGACCCGGCGATCATCACCCTGCCGTGGTCGACGCCGCTCGAGGAGTGGGGCGAGGAGCACGTGGTGCCGCTGCCCCGCGGCCTGTCGCGCCACGTGGTGCGCATCGTGCGGCTGCGCGAGCGGGTGTACGCCGTCAAGGAGACCGTCGAGGACATCGCGTTCCGCGAGTACCGGTTGCTGCGCGACCTGCAGCGGATGGGGATGCCCGCGGTGGTGCCGCAGGGCGTGGTCGCCGGCCGGCTCGACCCCGACGGCGAGGAGCTGCCGGCGGCGCTGATCACCGAGCACCTGCGCTTCTCGCTGCCCTACCGCAGCCTGTTCAGCCACGGGGCCGGGCGCGAGGACCTGCCCCAGCTCGTCGACGCGCTCGTCGTGCTGCTGGTGCGCCTGCACCTGGCCGACTTCTACTGGGGCGACGTGTCGCTGTCGAACGTGCTGTTCCGGCGCAGCGCCGACGGGTTCGCGGCGTACCTCGTCGACGCCGAGACCGGCGAGCTGCGGCCCAGCCTGTCGCGGCAGATGCGCGAGCACGACGTCACCGTGGCCACCGAGAACGTCTTCGCCGAGCTGCTCGACCTGCAGGCCAGCATGCCCGCGCGCGGCTCGGCGGCCGCGGCGATCGAGCCGCACGAGGTGGTCGAGCTGTTGCAGCGCCGCTACGACGAGCTGTGGAGCGAGCTGACCGGGCACGAGGAGTTCTCGGCCGGCGAGCTGTGGCGCATCGAGCGACGGCTCGAGCGGCTCAACGACCTCGGCTTCGACGTCGACGAGCTCGACATCGTCACCGACTACGACGGCGACCAGGTGCGCATCCAGCCCAAGGTCGTCGAGGCCGGCCACCACCGCCGCGAGCTGCAGTCGCTGACCGGGCTCGACGTCGAGGACGCCCAGGCCCGGCGGCTGCTCAACGACCTGGCCGCCTTCACCGCCCACTACGACCTCGGCCGCGAGGACCGCCAGCTGGTCGCCAACCGCTGGCTGACCAAGATCTACGAGCCGCTGACCGCGCTCATCCCGGCCGATGCACGGGGCAAGCTCGAGCCCGCGCAGTTCTTCCACGAGGTGCTGGTGCACCGGTGGTACCTCTCCGAGCGCGCCGGTGAGCCCGTCGACATCTTCGACACCGCCCGCGACTACATCGACACGGTCCTCACCTCGAAGCCCGACGAGGCCCTCGCCGCCGACGACGACCCCGACGACCCGGGCGACCCCGACGCCTAGCCGACCCGGCGCAAATCTCCGCGCGACCCGGCCCACATCTCTCCGTGACCCGGCGCAGATCCCCCGCCGAGCCGGCCCAAATCGTTCGTCGACCCGGCCCGAAGCGGCCGGACGGACGGTGCCGACCAGGCGCGGGATCCGGGCCGGCTCAGTGCGAGATATGGGCCGGGTCAGCGAGGGATTGGGGACTGGTCAGTGGAAGATTTAGGCCGGGTCAGCGAGGGGTTGGGGTCTGGTCGGCGGGGGTCAGGGGCGGCAGACGCGGCAGGTGGTGAGGTGGCCGTTGTGCTCGCCGACGGGGTGCAGGTCGGTGCGGTGGGCGATGAGGGCGCAGTCGCGGCGGTGCATCGTGGTGCCGTCGCCGGCGGTCACCGGCAGCGCGGAGACGTCGACGCCGTCGTCGCGGGTGGCCGCGGCGCGGGAGGTGACGTCGGCGAGCACCAGCAGCGTGTCGGCGAGGCGCTTGGACGACTCGCGGCCGTCGTCGGCGATGCGGGCCAGCCAGGCGCCGAAGTAGAGGAACCCGCCGCAGAAGGTCAGGCCGAGGCCGAGCAGGCCGCCGGAGACCAGGTAGGAGATCTGGTCGTACTCGTAGGGCGTGTTGGCCGCGCCGTACCAGCCCAGGATGATCACCACGAGGCCCAGCGGCAGCAGCACCGCGCCCGCCCAGAAGAGGACCACCTGCAGCAGCCGGTAGTTGTTGTTCTTCAGCGGTGCGGCGCCGTTGCCGCCGCGCGAGCCGGCCCGCGGCAGCGCGCCGCGCGACGAGGCGCCGGTGCGGGCCCCGGAGGCGGGCACGGTCCCCGGGGCGGCCACGGCGGTGCCGGTGGGGGTGGGTGCGGGGTTCACGGTGGTCATCGCTCAGGCCTTTCGGAGGTCGGGGAGGCCGCTGTCGAGGCCGTGGGGGCAGGCGCCGCCGCCGCCGAGGGCGAGCACGCCGAGGCGGCGCAGGTAGGAGCCGGCGAGCGTGGCGCCGATGATCCCGCCGAAGAGCAGCGCGCCGGGGATGGAGAACAGCGGTGGCAGCCCGGCCCCGGTGGGGGTGGTGCCGACGAGGTCGCCGTCGGCCGACCCGGCGCTGCCGGGCACGGCCGGCTCACCAGGGGTGCCGGGCGTGCCCGCGGTGCCGGTGCCGCCGCCACCGCCCACCGTCGCACCCCCGCCGCTGCCGGCACCGTCGGTGCCGGTGGTCGGGTCGCCGGTGGTGTTGTTGTCGGGCACCTCGCCGCCGGGGATGTCGACGCCCTGGGAGGTGTCGACGACGCTGGTGGCGTTGCCGAGGGTGATGACGATCCTCGGGGAGAGGTTGACCGCGGCGCCGAGCAGGCTCTTGAGCTGGCCGGCCTCCTCGGGGATCTGGTTGATCAGGTCGGCCAGG
>JBFGFQ010000076.1:0-12675 GCA_041579495.1 Nocardioides sp. | reverse complement strand
GGCGTCGTGGCCGGCGAGAGCTTGACCTTGGAGTCCTCGGTGAGCAGCGCGAACGACAGCTCGCCCTGGCTCTGCCCCAGCAGCACGCGCTGCACCTGCGGCTGGCTGACCGACAGCGTGATCAGGGTGCGGGGCAGGGTCTCGGCGACCTGCTCGCCGTCCTGGCCCTCGGTGGTGGTCGTGGTGGTGATCGGGGTCGTGGACCCGACGGCGATCACGGTCACCCGGGTCAGCAGCACCCGGCTGTAGGGCTGGCCGGTGGCGGTGTCGGTGCCGTTGACGAAGACGGCGACCTCGGAGCCGGGGTTGACGAAGCCGGCCACGCGCGCGGGGTCGGTGAGGTTGATCGACATGGCCATGTCGCCCTTCTCGGGGATCTGCAGGCGGGTCTCCTCGACGGCGTTGTCGCCCAGCTTCTGCGGGACGACCTGCTCGCCGGGGTAGATGTCGGTGAGCGCGACGCTCTGCTCGACGCCCTCGGTCGTGGTCAGGGCGCCGGCCAGGAGCTGGCCCCGCGCGACCGGCTCGAGGGCCAGCTTGCCGCCGGCCGCGGCGGTCGCGACGCTCTCACCCCGCTCGATCGGCTGGGTGGCGACCAGCACCTCGGTGGTCTCGTAGGCGTCGCGGGCGCGGTTGTCGGCGCCCTGCGCGTAGACCAGCACCAGCACGGTGCCCAGCGCGGCCACGACCGCGGCAGCGATCAGCAGAACTCGACGACGATCCATCAGTGCTTCCTCCCGTTGACGGTCGCACTGACGCCAGGTCCCCCTGCTCCGCCGTCGACCCGGGTGCACAGGTGCACCCTCCTCCATGCCCAATGCTAGGTATGGCGAGTGGACGGCGAGGCCGAAACGACTGGACCAGACGGGTAAAGGTTGGGGCCGTTGTGACTAGTCCTCCGGGGACCGATCGGTCAGGCCGGGGGAGCGGTGTACAGCTCCTCGATGCGCCGGCGCTGCTCACGCACCACCACCGAGCGCTTGAGCTTGAGGCTGGGGGTCAGCTGGCCGCCCTCCTCGCTCCACTCGTCGGGCAGCACCACGAACTTGCGGATCGACTCGGCCTTGGAGACCGCCTTGTTGGCGTCCTCGACGCCCTTCTCGATCTCGGCGCGCAGGTCGGGGTCGTGGGCGAGCGCGGCCGGGTCGGCGGGCTTGCCGTGCGCCTCGGCCCAGGCCGGCAGCGCCTCGCGGTCGAGGGTCACCAGCGCCGCGATGTAGGGCTGGCCGTCGCCGACGACCACGCACTGGTCGACCAGCGCGTGGGCGCGCAGGCGGTCCTCGAGCACGGCCGGGGCCACGTTCTTGCCGCCGGCGGTCACCAGGATCTCCTTCTTGCGCCCGGTGATGCGCACGAAGCCCTCGTCGTCGACCTCGCCCACGTCACCGCTGTGGAGCCAGCCGTCGGACTCGAGCGCCTCGGCGGTCGCCTGCTCGTCGTCCCAGTAGCCGGCGAAGACCTGGCCGCCGCGGAAGAGCAGCTCGCCGTCCTCGGCCACGCGCACCGCGGTGCCGGGCATCGGGCGGCCCACGGTGCCGATGCGGGTGGCCTCGGGGGTGTTCACGCACAGCGCCGCGGTGGTCTCGGTCAGGCCGTAGCCCTCGAGCACGTGCACGCCGATGCCGCGGTAGAAGTGGCCCAGCCGCTCGCCCAGCGGCGCGCCGCCGGAGACGGCGTACGCGCAGCGGCCGCCGAGGGCGTCGCGCAGCTTGGCGTAGACCAGTCGGGAGAACACGGCGTGCGCCGCGCGCACCCGCAGCGGGACCCGCCCCTTGTCCTGGGCGCGTGACCACGCGATCGCGGTCTCGGCGGCCTTGTCGAAGATGGCCCCGCGGCCCTCGGCGGCGGCCTTCTGCGAGGCGGTGTTGAAGACCTTCTCGAAGACCCGCGGCACCGCCAGGATGAACGTGGGGCGGAAGACCTGGAGGTCGGCCAGCAGGTTCTTGATGTCGCTGCTGTGGCCCAGGCGCACCCGCCTCTTGACCGCGCCGACCTGGATGATGCGCGCGAAGACGTGGGCCAGCGGCAGGAAGAGCAGGGTGGCCGCGCCCTCGGAGTCGAAGAGCGCGTCGAGCTCGTCGGTGGCCACCGTCAGCTCGAACATGAAGTTGGCGTGGGTGAGCATGCAGCCCTTGGGGCGGCCGGTGGTGCCGGAGGTGTAGATCAGCGTCGCCAGGTCGAGCGGGGTGGCGCTCGTGCGCCGCTTCTCCAGCTCGGCGTCGTCGATGTCCTCGCCGAGGCGCGTCAGCACGTCGACCGCGTTGTCGGCGAAGGACCACAGGTGGTTGAGCTCGCTCAGCTCGCCGCGCACCGCGCTCACCCGCGCCACGTGGTCGGGGCCCTCGGCGACGACCGCGCGGGCGCCGGAGTCGCGGAGGATCCAGGCGACCTGCTCCTGCGACGAGGTTTCGTAGACGGGCACCGTGACCGCACCGGCGAACCAGATCGCGTAGTCGAGCAGGGTCCACTCGTAGCGGGTCTTGGAGATCAGCGCGACCCGGTCGCCGACCTCGACGCCCGCGGCCACCAGGCCCTTGGCCACGCCCGTGACCTCGGCGAGGAACTCGGCGGCGGTGACGTCCTGCCACTGCGACCCGTCGGGTCCCGGGCGGCTGAAGACCACGGCGTCGGGGGCCTGCGCGGCGTTGGCGACCACGTCGTCGGTCAGGTTGCCGGTCGCGGGGACCTCGGTGGTCAGGGGCGCGGCGAACTCACGCACGTCTGTCTCCTTCATGCTCACGGTCCGGCCCGGTCGGGCTCGCGGTCATGCCCGCGCACGCGGGCACGCCCGCCGCGGCTCGGGGCGGGACGCGCACGGCACGTTACCGCCGCGCCGGGGTCCGGGCCCATCCGGTACAGTCGCGGCGCACTCGGGGGAGAGACCCGGGTCACCACCGGGAGGGACAGGGGGCAGCCAGATGGCCGAGCAGACCACCTCGTCGATCGTGATCGACGCCACTGCAGCGCAGGTCATGGACGTGATCGCCGACTTCCCGGCGTACCCCGCCTGGGCCAAGGGCGTGAAGACCGCCGAGGTCCGCTCCACCATCGACTCCGGCCCCGAGGCCGGCCGGGCGCGCGAGGTGTTCTTCTCCCTCGACGTCTCGCCGATCAAGGACGAGTACACGCTGGCCTACGAGTGGGACGGCGACCGCCAGGTCACCTGGACCCTCGTCGAGGGCAAGATGCTGCGCGCCCTGGACGGCGCCTACGTGCTGCGCGAGCGCGACGGCGCGACCGAGGTGACCTACCGGCTCGCGCTGGACGTGTCGATCCCGCTGATCGGCATGCTCAAGCGCAAGGGCGAGAAGATCCTCATCGACACGGCGCTGAAGGGCTTGAAGAAGCGCGTCGAGTCGCTCGGCTGAGCGGGGCCGCTGCGTGCGCATCCTGCTGTTCACCGGCAAGGGCGGGGTCGGCAAGTCGACCGTCGCCGCGGGCACGGCGGCACTCAGCGCCGCCGCCGGCCACCGCACCCTGGTGCTCTCCACCGACGCCGCGCACTCCCTGGCCGACGCCTTCGGCGTGACCGCGGGCCCCGAGCCCACGCAGGTCGCACCCTCGCTCTACGTGCAGCAGGTCGACGCCCAGCGCAAGCTGCAGCAGTCGTGGACCGAGGTGCAGCACTACCTGCTCTCCGTGCTCGACGTGGCCGGGGTCGACCCGGTCGCCGCTGAGGAGCTGACGGTCCTGCCCGGCGCCGAGGAGGTGCTGGCCCTGCTTGAGCTGCGCCAGCAGGCACTGTCGGGACGCTGGGACGTCGTGGTCGTCGACTGCGCGCCGACCGCCGAGACGCTGCGGCTCCTGGCGCTGCCCGAGGCGCTCGGCTGGTACATGCAGCGCGTCTTCCCCGCCGAGCGACGCATCATCAAGGCGCTCAAGCCGGTGCTGACCCGCAGCGTCGGGGTGCCGATGCCCGGCGACAACGTCTTCGACGCCATCGAGCGGCTGCACGCCGAGCTCGACGAGGTCCGCACCCTGCTCTCGGGCCCCGAGGCCAGCGTGCGGGTGGTGCTCACCCCCGAGAACGTGGTGCTGGCCGAGGCCCGCCGCAGCTGGACCCACCTCTCCCTGTTCGGCTACCGCGTCGACGGGGTCGTGGCCAACCGGGTGTTCCCGACCGCCGCCGGCGACGACTGGCGCGCCGGCTGGGTGGCCTCGCAGGCCGCGGTGCTCGAGGAGGTCGACCAGTCCTTCGCCGGGCTGCCGGTCTGGCGCTCGGAGTACCGCCCCGAGGAGCCCGTCGGCGTCGAGGCGCTGCGCCGCCTCGCCGAGGACGTGTACGCCGGCAGCGACCCGCTGGCCGTGCCCTCCGGCCAGGGCCCCTTCAGCGTCGAGCGCACCACCGGCGGCGCCGTGCTGCGGCTCGCGCTGCCGCTGGTCAGCCGCGCCGAGGTCGACCTGGCCCGCAACGGCGACGAGCTGGTGCTCACCGTCGGCCCCTACCGGCGGCTGCTGACGCTGCCCTCGGGCCTGGCGCGGCTGCGCGTCGCCGGGGCGCGGGTCGAGGCGGGCGGCCTGCGGGTGCGCTTCGTCGAGGCCGAGCAGCGGCCGGCCGCCGACGGCGTACGACGGGAGGCCGGGCGGTGAGCGACGAGCAGCACCCCGGCGACCACGGCGCCTCCGGGGACGAGGTCGGCTCGCTGGCCGAGGAGGCCGCCAAGCTCTTCGGCGCCCTGGGCGACTGGGCCCAGGAGCAGGCCGGCGACAGCCTCGACGACCTGCCCTTCGACCTCGGCGACCTCGGCGCCGCCGGTGCCAAGGCCGCGCAGGGCGACCTGCACGACCTCGGCGCCCACCTCGCCGGGCTGGCCGGGCACGCCGTCGACGCCGCCGCGCAGGTCCAGGCGCACCTGGCCGGGGCCCTCGACGACAACCTGGCCACCGGTGCCCCCGAGTGCCGGTGGTGCCCGGTGTGCCGCACCGTGCACGCGGCGCGCCAGGTCAGTCCCGAGGTCCGCGCGCACCTCGGCGCCGCCGCGGCGTCGCTGGTGCACGCGGCCGCTGCGATGATGGCCACCACCCCGCCCTCGGGCCGCGGACGCGACGTCGAGACCATCGACCTCGACGACGACTGGCCCGACGACGAGCCCGACCCCCAGCCCGACCCCCAGCCCGACCCCGGAGACTCCCCATGAGCCTGACCTGCGGCATCGACATCGGCGGCACCAAGATCGCCGGTGGTGTCGTCGACGAGCAGGGCACCATCCTCGAGGAGCTGCGCGTGGTGTCGCCCGCGAGCTCCGAGGAGGCCATCGAGGAGGCCGTGGCCGGCCTGGTGCGCGAGCTGCGCTCGCGCCACGACGTCCAGGCCGTCGGCGTCGGCGCCGCCGGGTACGTCGACCGGTCGCGGTCGGTGGTCATGTTCGCGCCCAACATCGCCTGGCGCGACGTGCAGATGCGCGCCGACCTCGAGCGCCGGCTCGACCTGCCGGTGGTCATCGAGAACGACGCCAACGCCGCCGCGTGGGGCGAGTTCCGCTTCGGCGCGGGCCACGACGTCGAGGACCTGCTGCTGGTCACCGTCGGCACCGGCGTGGGCGGCGGGATCGTCCTCGACGGCGCCCTGCACCGCGGCGCCTTCGGCGTGGGCGCCGAGATCGGCCACATGCGGGTGGTCCCCAACGGCATCCTGTGCGGCTGCGGCAACCGCGGCTGCTTCGAGCAGTACGGCTCGGGCTCGGCGCTGGTGCGCGAGGCCCGCACGGCCGCGGCGGGCGGATCGCTGCTGGCCCGCGAGGTGCTGGACCTGGCGGGCGGCGACCCCGAGGCGATCACCGGGCCGCTCATCACCACGGCCGCGCGCGCCGGTGACCCGTTCGCCGTCGAGCAGCTGGCCGACCTGGGGCGCTGGCTCGGCGAGGGCATCGCCTCGCTCACCGCGATCCTCGACCCCGCCGTCGTCGTCATCGGCGGAGGCGTCAGCGAGGCCGGCGACCTGCTCCTCAACCCGATCCGGGCCGCGTTCGCGGCCCAGCTCACCGGCCGCGGGCACCGCCCGGCCCTGGAGATCCGCAAGGCCCGCCTGGGCAACCGCGCCGGCATGATCGGCGCCGCCGACCTCGCCCGCGTCTGAGACCGGACCCGTCGTGACGCTCACCAGGACCGGGTCCGGCCCGGCGCGCCCGGTCGTCATCGGCGTCGACGTCGGTGGCACCAAGGTGATGGCCGCCGAGGTCGCGGCCGACGGCACCGTCGCGAGGGTCGCGCGCCGGGCCACGCCCGGTCGCCGCGTCGAGGTGACACTGCTCGAGGACGCCCTCGACCAGGCGGTCCGGGAGGTCGCCGACGGGCGCGACGTCGCCGGGGTCGGGCTCGCGGCGGCGGGCTTCGTCGACGCCGCGGGGGAGCGGGTCGCGTTCGCGCCGCACCTGCCCTGGCGCGGCGACGCGGTGCGCGCCCGGCTCGGCGAGCGCTGGGGCGTGCCGGTCCTGCTCGACAACGATGCCAACTGCGCCGCCCTGGCCGAGTCGACCCACGGCGCGGCGCGCGGGGCCCGCGACGCGCTGGTGCTCACCCTCGGCACCGGGATCGGTGGCGCCGTGATCGTGGGCGGTGCGCTGCACCGCGGCCGCAACGGGATGGCCGGCGAGTTCGGGCACGCCCGCGTGGTGCCCGAGGGACGCGACTGCGAGTGCGGCGGCCGGGGCTGCTGGGAGCAGTACTGCAGCGGCAACGCCCTCGTGCGCGCCGCCCGTGCCGAGATGGGTCCCGGCGGCCCGCTGGCCGCGGCCTGCGGGGGCGACCCGGACGCGGTGACCGGCCCGATGGTCACCGACGCGGCCTGCGCCGGCGACCCCGCCGCGCTGGCGGCGTACGCCGCGGTCGGGGAGTGGCTGGGCATCGGGGCCGCCAACCTCGTGGCCGGTCTCGACCCCGAGGTCGTGGTGGTGGGCGGCGGGGTGTCGGCCGCGGGCGACCTGCTGCTCGAGCCGGCCCGGGCGGCGCTGGGCCGGTCGCTGGTGGGGGCCCCGCACCGGGTCGTGCCGCCGCTGCTGCGCGCCCGCTTCGGCCCGGAGGCCGGGGTCGTGGGTGCCGCCGACCTGGTGCGCGCGAGCCTGGACCTGCCGGCCTGAGCCGCGCGACCCGGCGCCGGGATCAGACGCGGGAGCCGTCGTCCCAGGGGTCGCGGGGCTCGCGCGGCATGTTGCGGACCAGGTAGACGAAGCCGCCCACGAACCAGGCGACCATCAGCCACCCGACCCAGCGCGGCAGGTCGATGCCGAGCAGCAGCGAGACCAGCAGCAGCACCGGCGCCCCGAAGACACCGATCCAGGCGATCCCGCGGTCGGGCGCCGGCACCGGCAGCGGCCCGGGATCGGGCGGCACGAAGCGGTCCTCGTGGTCGACCGGAGGGGGCTGGGGGGCCGGTGGGGTCGGCATGGCGAAGAGCTCGGGGCGCACGACCGGCTCCGGGTCGTCCCGGGGGACCTCCGGCTCCTCGCGGTCGTCACCGTCGTCGCCGACGTCCCGGGCGGACCCGCGCGTGTCGTCGTCGAGCTCGGCGCGCTCGCCGAAGTTCTCGACGATCGCGCGCCAGGCCTCGTCGTCCTCCTCGCGGTGCACACTGACGAGCGTAGGCGGTGGACCTCAGCCCGCGGTCACCCGGGCGACGAAGGCCGCGGACTCCTCGACGAGCAGCGGCAGGTCGTTGTCGAGGGTCGCCACGTGGTAGCTCTCGGGCAGCCGCAGCACGGTCACGTCACGCGAGGAGACCCGCGAGGTGATCAGCGGCTCGGAGGACTCGTCGACCACGTGGTCGACGCTCGAGCGGGCGTAGAGCAGCGGCACCGTCACCTTGGGCAGGTCGGCCACCAGCCCCGGCCACGCCTGCATCATCGAGTGCACCGCCTTGAGCGGGGTGCGGGTGTAGCCGTGCTCGGAGACCCCGGGCTTCTTGATGTCGTCGGCGATGCCGGGGAAGGACGGCACGACGTGCTTGAGCACCGGCAGCAGCTTGACGTCGAGGCGCTTGCTGGCCACCGCCGGGTTGACCACGACCACGCCGGCCACCTCGGTGGTCGACGGCGTGTCGGCCGCCAGGCGCAGCACCAGCGCCCCACCCATCGACAGCCCGGCCAGCACCACGGTGTCGCAGCGCTCGAGCAGGCGGCGGTGGGCGGCGCGCAGCTCGGCGTACCAGTCGTCCCACCGGTAGGTGTTGAGGTCCTGCCAGGTGGTGCCGTGCCCGGGCAGGCGCGGCACCTCGACGGCGTACCCCTTCTCGGCCAGGGCCTCGGCCCACGGCCGCATCGAGGCCGGCTGGCCGGTGAAGCCGTGGCTGAGCAGCACGCCGACGCGGCGAGCGCCGGTCAGCGCCGGCTGCGGGTCGGTGGCGAACGGGGAGGCCAGCGGGTGCACGGGCGGTGCCGACGCGGGAGTCATGCGCGAGATCATGCCCTAGGCTGGTCGCGCGCCGCAGGAGGCTCCCGCGGCTGTCGTCGTACGTGGTCGGGGAGGCTGTCTCGGTGTTCTACTGGTTCCTCAAGTGGGTGGCTCTCGGCCCGCTCCTGCGTGTCGTCTTCCGTCCCCAGGTCGAGGGCGCCGAGCACGTGCCCGAGGAGGGCCCGGCCATCCTCGCCAGCAACCACCTGTCGTACGCCGACTGGCTGTTCATGCCGCTGACCCTGTCGCGGCGGGTGACGTTCGTGGCCAAGGCGGAGTACTTCACCGGCACCGGCCTCAAGGGCTGGCTGCAGAGGACCTTCTTCTCCGGCTCCGGCCAGGTGCCCATCGACCGTTCGGGCGCCGACGCCGCCGCCGGTGCGCTGCTGTCGGCCAAGCGGGTGCTGGGCGAGGGCGGCCTGTTCGGCATCTACCCCGAGGGCACCCGCTCGCACGACGGCAAGCTCTACCGCGGCAAGACCGGCGTGGCGCGCCTCGCGCTCGAGACCGGCGTGCCGGTGGTCCCGGTGGCCGTCGTCGGCACCGACGTGGTGGCCCCGCCGGGCAAGAAGTTCGGCACCTTCACCCGCCCGGTCGTGCGCTTCGGCAAGCCGCTGGACTTCTCGCGCTACGAGGGCCTCGAGAACGACCGCTACATCCTGCGCTCGATCACCGACGAGATCATGTACGAGATCATGCGCCTCTCCGGCCAGGAGTACGTCGACATGTACGCGACCCGGGCCAAGGAGGAGTCGAAGAAGGCCGACGCCGCTGCCGCGGAGGCCTCCGGGCAGAAGAAGGCGTCCTGACCGGCCTGGCCGAGGCCTTCCGCGGGGCGAGCGACCCCGCCGCCGTCGCCGTGGAGGACCGGCTCTTCCAGGCGCTGGCCTGGCTGCGCTGGGTGGTGCTGGCCAACGCGGTGGCGCTCAACGTCTACCGCTACGACAACTTCGAGCGCCCGCTGCTGGGCATGGGCCTGGTCGCGCTGCTGGTGGTGTGGACCCTGCTGGCCGGGCACTGGTACGCCGACCACGCCCGGCGTGGCTGGCCGCTGCTGGTCGCCGACCTGGCGGTCGCGGTGGGTGCGATGGCGGCCACGCCGCTGGTCAAGGGCGCCGACTTCAACGCCTCGGTGCCCGGCTTCTGGGTGATGGCGGCGCTGCTGGCCTGGGTCGCCCACCTGCGCTGGCAGGGCGGCCTGGTGGCTGCGCTGGTGCTCGCCGGCACCGACCTGGCCGTGCGCCAGGACCTCAGCCAGTCGGTCTACGGCAACGTCTTCCTGCTGCTCATCGGCGGCCCGATCGTCGGCTACATGGCCGCCTCCCTGCAGCAGATGGCCACCGAGCGAGACCGCGCCGAGCGCGCCGCGGCGGCCGCCGCCGAGCGCACCCGGCTGGCCCGGGCCGTGCACGACGGGGTGCTGCAGGTGCTGGCGCTGGTGCAGCGGCGCGGCCACGAGCTCGGGGGGCAGGGCGACGAGCTGGCCCGGCTGGCCGGCGAGCAGGAGAGCGTGCTGCGCGGGCTGATCCGCTCCCAGGACGCGGTCGGGCTGCCGGTCGGGTCGTCGGCCGGGTCCGCGGCCGGTCGTGGCCCGGCGGAGCGCGCGGTCGACCTGGCCGCCGAGCTGACGCTGCTCGGGCGGCGTCCGGGCGTGGAGGTCGTGGTGCCGGCGGGGCCGGTGCCGCTCGACGCGCACGTGGCCACCGAGCTGGCCGCCGCGGTCGGGGCCTGCCTCGACAACGTCGGGCGGCACGTGCCGCCCGGTGCCGACGGCGCCCCGGCGCGGGCCTGGGTGCTGCTGGAGTCGCTGCCCGACCGGGTCGAGGTGTCGGTGCGCGACGAGGGGCCCGGCATCCCCGAGGGACGCCTCGACGAGGCCGCCGCCGAGGGCAGGCTCGGCGTCAGCGGATCGGTGCGCGGGCGCCTGCACGACCTGGGCGGCACGGCCACCGTGACCACCGGCGCGTCCGGCACCGAGTGGGAGCTGGTGGTGCCGCGGTGACCATCCACGACTCGCACCCCTTCGCCGACCCCGATCCCGACCCCGTACGCCGCTTCCGCGGACGACTCGGCGGCGCCGTCACGCTGTGGGCCGCGGGCGAGGGCGCGCTGCGCGACGGGCTGACCGTCACCTCGCTGATGCTGGCCCACGGCGAGCAGCCCCGGCTGCTCGGGCTGCTCGACCCCGACGCCGACCTCACCGGCACCCTCCTCGACACCGGGCGTGCGGTCGTCGCGCTGCTGGCCTGGGAGCACCGCTACCTGGCCGACGCCTTCGCCGGCACCGCCCCGGCGCCGGGTGGGCCGTTCCGGCTCACCGACTTCGAGCAGACCCCGTGGGGCCCGCGGCCGGTCTCGGCGCCGACGTGGGCCGGGGTCGAGCTGGAGGAGCAGCGCGAGGTCGGCTGGTCGCTGGAGGTCACCTGCCGCCTGGCCCACGTCGTGGTGGGGGACGACGACGGCCCCGGCGGCGCGCTGGGCCACCGCCGGGGGCGCTACCTCCGCCTCGGCGAGCCACCGGCATAGGGTCGGCGCCATGAGCGCGACCAGCCCCTCCGACGACGTCGCCGCCGGTGCCGCCGGCGGTGCCGTGGCGCCGCTGCGCGTGATGGTCGTCGACGACCACCCGATGTGGCGCGACGCGGTCGAGCGCGACCTGGCCGCCGCCGGGCACGACGTGGTGGCCGTGGCGGCCACCGGCGACGAGGCGCTGGCCCGGTTCCCGGCCGCCCGGCCCCAGGTGGTCGTCCTCGACCTGCAGATCCCCGGCCCCAGCGGGGTCGAGGTGACCGCCGGCGTGCTGGGCGTCGACCCGTCGGCGCGGGTGCTGATCCTGTCGGCCTCCGGCGAGCAGGCCGACGTGCTGGCCGCGGTCAAGGCCGGTGCCACCGGCTACCTGGTCAAGTCGGCCTCGCGGGCTGAGCTGCTGGCCGCCGTCGCCGCGGTCGCCGCGGGCGACCCGGTCTTCACGCCCGGCCTCGCGGGGCTGGTGCTGGGGGAGTACCGCCGGCTCTCCGACACCCCCGACGACCCCGGGGCAGGCCACCCCGAGCTGACCGAGCGCGAGACCGAGGTGCTGCGGATGGTCGCGAAGGGCTGGTCCTACAAGCAGATCGCCGAGCGCCTGGTGCTGTCGCACCGCACGGTGCAGAACCACGTGCAGAACACGCTGCGCAAGCTGCAGATGCACAACCGCGTCGAGCTGACCCGGTGGGCGATCGAGCGCGGCCTCGACGATGAGTGACGGCGTTGGTGACGAGCCGGGGCTGCTCGACCTCGCCGAGGGGCTCTACGCGCTGCCGCTGGCGGAGTTCACCGCCGCTCGCGACGCCCTGGTCAAGCAGCACCGCGGCACCGACCTGGCCCGCGACCTCAAGGCCCTGCGCAAGCCCACCACCGCCGCCTGGGTCGTCGACCTGCTGGTGCGCCACGAGACCGAGCAGGTCGAGCAGGTGCTCTCGGTGGGCGCCGCGCTGCGCGAGGCCCAGGCCTCGATGTCGGCCGACGAGCTGCGCACCCTGACCAGGCAGCGCCGCCAGCTCACCGCCGCGGTCACCACCACCGCCCGCGGCCTGGCGCGCGAGCACGGGTTGCGCGTCACCGAGGCCGTGGCCGAGCAGGTGCAGGCGACGCTCACCGCGGCGATGATCGACGCCGACTGCGCCCGCGCCGTGCGCAGCGGGCTGCTCGTCGCCCCGCTGGAGACCACCGGGGTCGACGACGTCGACGTGGCCGCGGCGCTCGCGCTGCCGCAGGCGCTCGGATTCGAGGCGCGCGCCGCGGCACCGCCCGAGGCGCTCCCGCGGCCCGGGCTGCGCGTCGTACCGGACCCGGAGGCGCAGGCCAGGGCCCGCGCCGCCGCCGAGGCCGCGCTGGCCGAGGCCGACGAGGAGCTGGCCGCGGCCCGGGCGTCCCACGAGGAGGCCGGTGCCCGGGTCGAGGAGCTCGAGGCGCGCAGCCTGCAGGTGCAGTCGGAGATCGACGAGCTGCGCCGCCGCCTGGCCGAGCTGGAGTCGACCAGCGAGGAGGTCGACGACGAGCTGGGCGATGCCGAGGACGAGCGCGACGAGGCGCAGGCCGCCCTCGAGGCGGCCCAGGCCGAGCGCGACCGGGCCGCCGAGGCCCTCGCCACCCACCCCCGCTGACCAGTCCCACATCCCCCGCCGACCAGTCCCACATCCCCCGCCGACCCGGCGCAAATCTCACTCCGAACCGGCGCAAATCCCTCGCTGACCCGGCCCAGATCTCCCGCCGACCCGGCCTGGATCTCAGGCACCGGAGCCGGGCGCC